>JAEYTI010000160.1 GCA_023434145.1 Chloroflexota bacterium
GCAGCACCCTCACAAAACACCCAAAAACACGCCGTCTCGGCTCAGTAGTTACGAATTATTTTCTGGTACGATCACAATTGTAACAAGGTTCAACGACCCTGTGAATCGATGAACATCACATTTTTTACCGCCGCTTGAACACGATTTCACAAAACTGCACGCCGGTGATCCCCATGGAGAAGTCGGCGTAGCGGCTTTGATCGATGAATACTTCGCTCCAACTGACCGGTTGTTCACCGACCTTCACCGCCTCGATCCTTTCGCCTTCTGGCAGTAGCACGTGGAGGCGCGCCTGCCTGCCCGAGCCGGTGAAGCGCAGCCGCAGCCGGTCGCCCTCGTTCTGGTAGTCGTAGGCGAAGTATGCCTCTGACACAGCATAGCGGACGGTGACTGCCGCCTGCCGGATATCTGCCGCAGCCCAGCGCGGATTGAGGATCACGTCGCGGTACAGGCAGTTATCATCCTGTACACCTGCTAACCCCTCCACCAGCGCATTGACCCACTCGGCCATGCCCCAGCCGGTGTAGTTGACCTCGTTGGTGGTGCGGAAGCCGGGCTGACCATCGGGATAGTACCATACGTGCGCGCCGCCCGTCTGGCGCAGGTGGTCCGCGTACTGGCGCATCAGCTCCACGCCGTAGGCCTCGCGCCCGTTTTGCAGCGCGCCCCGGCACAGCTCGCCGCCCACCCAGGGCATCAACCCGCCGTTGGCGTACGCGCCCTTCTTGCGGAAGTCGTCCTTCCAGTAGCCGAGCGAATCGGGGTAGCCGGGTTGGAGCGACCACCATGGGTAAGCGTCGCCGGTTTCAACGCTGCGGCGTCGGTACTCATCGATGATCGAGCGGGCCTGGGCGCCATCGGCTAGCCCGCGGGTGATGGCCCAGGTATTGCCCATCGCAAGCTGGTCGCGCTCGTCAAAATCGCCGTGGTCGATCGCATCCAGGTGCGCGTGGTGCTGGAACTTGACGCCATCCCACAGCAGATCGGATGCCCGCTGGCGGTATTCCTCGGTATGGTTTATCCAGCGCGCTGCCTGCTCGCGCTCGCCCAGGTGGGCGTACATCGTGCCCATCAGCGCAAATGCCCGGTAATAGCCGGATTGGTCGCAGGTGGCGATCACGTGGCGGCTCTCGCCCTTATCCGTCGCGCCATCAATGTCATAGTCCCACGTGTCACACGAGTGCTGGCGCTTGACCAGCTTATACGCAGTGTCCCAATGCTTTGGCGCGGACTGGATAAACGCAAGCGCCTTCTCCAGCCGGGGCAGGGCAGCGCGGAGCCAGGCATCATCGCCGGTTGCCTGCCAGGTACCGTACACCCCCATCGTAAGGATGTACTCCACGTCTGACTCCAGCCCCACACGCCAGGTGCGCCCATCGCGCTCGATGCCGTCGTGGATCATGCCATTCTCCTGCTGGCGCTCGAGGAAGCGGTCCAGCCCACAGGTCATTTCGCGCTCCCAGAAACGGTACGCGGGGAGCTGGTAGATCCAATCGCGCAGCCATAAGCCATCGAAGTGCCAGGTATCGCCGGAGATGTAGCCGACAAAGCGCCCGGAAGGGGTATGGTAGGCGCGGCGGCCCAGCGGGATGCGCTCCCGGCTGAAGTCATAGATCCAGCCCAGGTCAGGCTCGCCGGGCGTGCCGATCTTTGTCTCAGCATCGACGATGAAGTTGACATAGCGGCTCCAGCGCCCGCCGTTGCGTGTCTCCCCGGGCAACAGCAGGTAGAGGTAGTGCGCGCCCAGCTTGCCGCCCGCCAGGAAGGAGATAGTTCCCTGGTTGTTTACCAGCGGCACAGTCCACTCGCCGTACGGCTTTTGGTCAGGGTCGCTCGCACGGACGGTAAGTTCTTTATCCTCGGGGCCGCGGCCCCAAACGGTCACCGTGATGGTCTCCAGCGGGCTGTAGCAGGAAGCGTCGGTTTCAATGCGCCCATAGGCGCTCTCTAAGCAGGAAGAGGGGATGGTAGGCATAATGGGGAAGTCCTTTCCATCATTCTACCACCGGCTTTGTTTTCTCCATTTTCAAAGTGTTTATGTTCAGAAGCCAAAACTCCGCCGTTTTCTGTCCATGCCGATCCTCTGGCTTTGCGCTGCTCAGTAAGACGCTGTAATTATCCACAAACCGGACCGGATAATATTCTTTGCCCGGTTTCAAGCCGGAAATTAATGTGGTTTGTTCGCCAGTAGCGCGATTTACTTTGATGACTGTGTCAACATCATAGTCGTTGAATTCGACATGGCGAAAGAGCGGCATAATTATATAGCGGTCATCTGGTGACATCTCCGCATACGTGAGTTCAACATAGCCTGATGAACCAAGGGTAACCGTTTGGGCTTCCATGGTGCGCAGATCAAGGATCGTGAAATCATACGTCTCATCTTTCGTGGGCGTGTAAAGCAAGTAGTTGGAGTTATCCGTGATGGTGAAAGAGATTTGATAATTCTTGCTGATGTCCATAGTATTGAGCAGTTCAAGCTGCTCCCCTGTTTCGAGATCGAGCCGAACAAGCAAAATATATCTTCCCCCAATCCAGCAGCAGCCTGAAAGCCTGCTCCATGCTGTTGCGTATAGATACTTCCCATCTTGCGACCAGTGGTAAGGGATGATTATGTCGTGCCAATCATACCCGGTGGGCCGCTCCATAAAGTCGCGGAAGTAGATTTTCCAGCTCTTGGAGCGGTCTTTATTGACAATTTGCAGCGGTGAGTCTATGGTTCCAGTTTCTCTGAAGCATACGGCAGTAATCCAGCTCTCGTCCGGAGAAAAATCGTACTCAAAATATGTTCTTTGTGCATTGACACACAGCGGCCCATATGCTGCTTCAAGGGTTGGATCGATCGTGGCAGTAGGGTAGGGTGTATCTGTTGGCTCGATAAATGGTGTAGGAGTACTAGTAGAAGCAGGCGGGGTCGTGGATGGGCGTCCGTCTTTACGCTCCGGTAAACCTCCAAATACCCAATATGGTCCCTCACAGTTGGATGGTACTGTTTTCTGAAGCTCATCGTTGAGTATGCCCGGCGTACCTCCACCAAAATTCACTACGTCACCAACCTTAATCAAATCTTCTCTGCGATCACCAGTGACAAGGCCAGAAGTTATCATGACGGTGTCACCAGAAACATTGGCAGAGAAGTCCGGCGGAAAAACCAATGTATATGCTCTTTGAGATGTAGACTCGATCACTTTCAAGC
This sequence comes from Chloroflexota bacterium, assembly GCA_023434145.1. Classification (GTDB taxonomy): domain Bacteria; phylum Chloroflexota; class Anaerolineae; order Anaerolineales; family Anaerolineaceae; genus DSYU01. The sequence continues at coordinate 3,197 of JAEYTI010000160.1, forward strand.
AGCCATCCACCAATACAAGCTGCCCTTCAATCAAAGCTGTCCATGCAGTTACAACTACTTGCGATGTATTCTGCAAGGTTGGGCTTGGCAATGGACGGGGAGATGGTGAAACACAGGCAGACAACCCTATAAACAGGAGAAACAGGAAGTGGGTAAGCCTTTTTGCCACAAGTTTCATTAGTTTTCGTTCCAATGATTTTGTTCCTGGAATTCCTGATGTTATTGTAGCAGTTCCCACCAAGCACATAGAAAAACACCCCCTCCGGTTTTCAGAAGGGGTGTTTGTTCTGTTGCAGTAGATCGAATTAGACTGTTACTTCGCGGCGGCTGCCGAACCAATTCTTCCACTCTTTGGTCTCCCAGATCACCAGGATCGGGGCGGCGATGAAGATGGAGGAGTAGGTACCCATGAACAGGCCGACCAGCAGGATCACGGCGAATTCGCGCAAGGTCACGCCGCCGAACAAAGCCAGGGCCAGCAGCAGGAACTCGACGGTCATGAGCTGGGTGTTAATCGAGCGCTGGAGGGTCTGCACGATGGAATGGTTGGCCAGCGTCTCGAACGGCAGGCGGCGGAAAATAGCGCTGTTCTCGCGGATGCGGTCGAACACAACCACCTTATCCTGCACTGAGAAGCCGATGACGGAGAGCAGGGCGGTCAGGAAGAGCGAGTCAACCTGCCAGCCGAAAAGCTGCCCGCCGATGGCTGCCAGCGAGAGCACCACCAGCACATCGTGGATCATGGCGATGATGGCGCAGATGCCGTAACGGAACGAGTGCTGCACGCCGCGGAACGCAAAGGTGATATAGACAATCACCGCCAGGGCGGCCATCGCCACGGCGAGGATCGCGCGCGCGGTCACTTCGCGCCCGATGGTCGGGCTGACGCTGTCGGCGCGGTTCACGGTGATGGTATCGCCGGTCGCAGCTTCAAGCTGCCGGACCAGTTCTGCGCGCTGGCTTTCTTCTATCGCGGTAGAGCGGATCACCAGAGTATCGTTGCCGGAGGTTGTTATCTGCGCGTCTTCAATTCCCATTTCGTTATACACCGCCAGCACCTGTTCGGTGGTGGGCGCAGTGCCGGAGTTGAAGCGGATATCCATCATGGTGCCGCCCTGGAAGTCGATCGACATCGGCATGCCAAAGATCGCCATTACGATCAGGCCAGGCACAATGAGCAGGGCAGAGATTGCAAAAAATAGGTAGCGTTTTCCTAGAATGTCGAGCATCGGATCTTCCTCTCTACTCGGTAATGCCAAACCACTTGAGGTGCTTGGACTGCGGGCCGGTTTCAGGTTTCATCGCGGCAATGACCAGATTGAGGAAGGTGCGAGTTACCACGATCGCGCAGAACAACGAGACGAACACGCCGACGCCCAGGGTAAAGGCAAAGCCTTTGACGATAGTCGCGCCGAAGCTGGAACCAAACCAGAACAAGATACCGCTGGTGATCAGCGTGGCGATGTTCGAGTCGCGGATGGAAGGCCATGCGCGCTTCCAGGCCTGGTCTACGGCGATGGCAAAGCTGCGGCCAGCGCGCAGTTCTTCCTTGAGGCGCTCAAAGATGAGGATGTTCGCGTCCAGCGCGGAGCCTGTGCTGAGCAGGAAACCGGCGATACCGGGCAGCGTCAGCGTGACGGGGATGAGCTTGAACAGCGCCAGGGTAAGCACCGCGTAGCTGAGGATCGACAGAATGGCAACGATGCCCGGCACGCGATAGTAGATGCCCATGAAGAGGATGACGATGGCAAAGCCGATCAGGCCGGCGACCAGCGACTTCTGGAGCGAGTCCTGGCCGAGGGTCGGGCCGATCAGGCGGCTTTCCACGACCACAAAGGGAACGGGCAGTGCGCCGTAGCGCATCTGGATGGCCAGCTCGTTGGCGGTTTCGTTAGTGAAGCTGCCCGAGATTTGCCCCTGGCCGCCGGTGATGGCGCCATCGATGCGCGGAGCAGAAATAATGCGGTTATCCAGCACGATGGCAAGGATCTTTCCGATATTCATGGTGGTGTGATTACCAAAAATGGTCGCACCTTCGGGCTTGAGCGCGAAATCAATAACAAAGCGCCCAAGCGTATCCTGTCCAACGGTGACGCTGGAAAGCTGGTCACCGGTCATCACGGTGCGATATACCTGCTCGGAAACGCGCGCGGTGGGGGCGGTCTCGCTGGTTGCGGGGTCTTCGACTTCCGTCGCGCTCCGGTCGGTCCGAACAATGTCGCCTTCCCGTAGCATTTCGGGGTTGTCGCCCAGGTCAACAAATTCCATCTGCCCGGTCTCTTTAATAACCGAGAGCACGCCTTCAGGATCGGTCAGGCCGGGGAATTCCGCCACGATGCGGCGGTCGCCAGCAACCTGGAACAGGTTCTCGCTGACGCCGAGGGCGTTGGTGCGGTTCTCAAGAATGCGCTGGGCATTCGCGAGTGACTCGGGATCAATGGTGCCCTGATAGCTTTCCGGAACTTCTAAGAGTGCCTGCACGCCGCCGCGCAGATCCAGGCCAAGGACAAACTCTTCCAGATCGCGGTCAATGCCAAGATCCTGAATACGCGCTGCCGTCGATGGGACAACAATGACGATGGCAAGCGCGAGGAGCAAGGCGATCAGGCCAAGGGAAATAAGATCTTTCTGTTTCATGCGGAAATGAGCCTCCGATCAGACAAATGCCAGCCCAGCCCAGGCAGGCGAGCCAGAAAAGCCGATTCACCAGCCGCTGGCGCTAACGGGGTATTATACTCTTTAAAATTTTAGGTGAGTAGGGAAGAAAATTTTAATCGCGGTTACCGCTTTGTGCTATCGTAAATCTCAGCCGCTATTCCTCCGTTGGGCCCAGCCCAAGGTTGTTCAGAAACGCAAGCACCTTCTCTGCCACCTGTTCGGGGGTCAATCCATCCGTGCTGATGATGATGTTGGCGTGCTCGCGAGCGTGTGCCAGCCGCCGCTGCTGCTCCTGGTAATCTTCTTCGGACCAGTTGAGCCTCGGGTTGCGATCGATCGTCACCGGGTACGACACATCGAGGAAGACAAGCCAATCGGGCTTGCTAATATGCTGCCACATCGTTTGCACGTACGAGTGCTCCTGGGCGATATGGCGCAGTTCAACTGCCTGCACCCGGCGCAGGTTGGTGATCAGCGTGCTCTTGCCAGACGTGCAGGGACCAACAATGCCCACTCGGGGCCTGCGCAAATCAGATTCGGTTTTCATTCAGAATCTGCGTTATCCTCTCCGGTTCACCAAAGATTGCTATCGTAAGTCCTGGCTGGATCTTCTCCTGCCCTGCCGGGTGGAATTGGCGCTGCCCGTCGCGGCACAGCAGCACCACCGAAACACGGTACTTTTCCTCCAGACCGTGAATATCCAGCCCTTGCAGCCGCGATCGCGGCCCAACCTGTATGTTGGCGAGAATGTGCGGCTGTCCATCGATTGAGATTGGCGGGGTTACATTGACGCGGGCGGCGGTCGCGGCGAACACAGGCGCTGCCATGCCGGTGGCGCTCATGGCATGGAAGCCAAACTGACTTTCTAGCGAGGCGGCGAACTCATCTTCGAAAATCCGGATGACCACTTCAATGGTAGGGTTCATGCCGCGGGCTTTTAGGGCCATACGCAGGTTCAGGCTGTCATTCTGTGTGCAGAGGATGATGGAGCGAGCGCGGCGTACCCCGGCGGCATCCAGTGTCACTTCGCGCGTGCCATCATCCTGGATCACCGGCACACCCATCTCGTGCACGTGCTTGAGTAAGTCCGGTTCGCCAGCCAGTTCCACCACCACCACTTCCTGCTCCAGGTCGGTGAGCTCTTTTACCACCCGGTAGCCCAAGTGCCCCAGGCCTACCAGGATGACGTGATTGTTATACGTTGATGCAACGGCCATTTCCCATTCCTTGCCGCGCGAGCGGCGGTTGAAAAATAAGACCCCAAATTCTGCCAGCCCGTGCGCCAGCACGATCAGCCCGGCGACTGGCATGGCGAAGAAGAAGAGCTGCAAATACCACTGGTCCGGGAAGGCAACCGCGGGCTGAAAGAACGTCAGCGTGAGGGTGATGTACATCGCCTCAATCAGGCTGTCCAGCGGATTGCCGGCCAGCGCAGAAAGGGCATGATAAGCCCAGCCACTGCTGGCGATGATAAAAATGAACAGCACCAGCGCCAGCCGGAACTCGCGAAACAGCAGTACAGTGTCCCGCCAGCTTGCTCGAAACCGTCTCCAAAAGCGCCTGGCAGGCTCCATGGGCCTCCTACGTATCTGGAAATTGTTTTGTGTACTATTTGCGAGACGTAGTCGCACTATTACACAAAACTATTTCGGAACATATTTAGATTTGTGAAGGGTGATAGATCACCGGCAGCCGGACGGTCATGCGGCGGATCAGGTCGCTCTCAAAAGGCAGCACGCGCAGCACCACCACGCTCATGTCGTCGTTCGGTCGGCCCTGGTCGAGTTGAATGGCCTGCGAGAGCAGCGTGTCCGCGATTTCCTGCGAAGAGGGGTCCTGCTCGTCCAGCATCGATTCGATCAGCGTGCAGATGTCGAGCGACTGCCCGTAGCGGTCACCGGCGTGCAGCACGCCGTCGGTATACAGGACGATGGTCGTCCAGCCTTCGAGGGCAATCTCGGTGATGGCGGGCCGAATGTTGCGCGAGGTGCCAATCGCCCGGCTTTCTGAGTTGAGGCACTCCACCTTGTCTTCGTGGCCAATGAAGATGGGCGCCGGGTTGTTGCGCGTAATTACCAGCGTGCCCGACTGCAAATCCGCGGAGAGAATGTTCAACGTAGCGGAGACCTTGCCAAGCCGTTCGGTGTAGAGGTGGTCAGACGCGGCGCGGGCGGCGGCGCCATCACGCACGCCTTCCGCCAGCAGGCTGATCACTTTGCGAACCACCATCGTAGAGATGGCTTTTGCCCCCCTCCCGGAAGTCTGCCCGTCTGCCAGCACGATGGAAACACCACCATGCGGGCGTTCCACGACTTCCAGCGTGTCGCCGCTTTCTGATACAGCGTATTTGTTGGTCTTGGCTACCGCGATTTGTATCTCCATGCTGTTGATTTTACAACAAAATTGGAGAGGTATGGGAAAAATTATGAGGTGTATGCGCTTGCGATGACGCCTCACCCCACTTCTGCCCAATAGGGGATCTCGTTAATCTCGATGACATCTCCCAGCACCGGCAGGCACAGGTCCACCGCCTCGCGCGCGGTGAGATCGGCCAGGGGATGCGCCATCAGCCAACCGCGCATCGGCGCGACGTGCGGCCCGACCGTCTGCCAGTAGGTGATTCCACCAATAAGCTGCGCGCCGAGGCGGTGGTAGAAGTTGGCTCGGCGCACCGCCAGCACCCGTCCGGCAGGGTCATTGATTTGGTTCGGGTCTTCCAGATCGAATACCAGTGCTTTCACCCCAGGGCGCAGCCGTTCCAGCAGCCGGTGGTAGATCCACGCGCCCAGGCCCTGTCCACGCAGTTCTGGTAGGGTAGCAAAATACCACAAAAAACCTACCGGTTGGTCCTCCGGCTCGTAGGTGAAAGCAAGGCCGCACAAGGTGCCTTCCGCATTGGTAGCAGCCAGCAGATGCCGCCCGCGCCCATTGTCCTGGGCAATTTCCCCCAGCGATCTGATGATCCGCGCTGCCAGAACCCGCTCGTTCGATGGAAAGGCCAGCTCGTACAACTCTAGCCAGGGAGGCAGCAAGGAATCGGATAGGGATGTAAGTTCGGTGAGGGTGTAATGCATGGTTTTTCCTCTTCCCGATATACTTGTCGACGCAGGCGACAAGTATATCGGGAAAAGCGATTTTATGGCTTCTTCGCGATGATAAACAATAACCGGCTTCCCGGCTGCTCCACAAAGCGCAGCCCGGCAGTGAACCCCGCTTTGGTGTACTCTTCCACCAGCCCGGCGATCTCGTTATCCTCCGGCGGAAGCTGGCCGGTGGCGCGGAACAGCCACGCGGCGAAGCGGTCCGCCGGGCGCTTGCCGGTGATCCACGCGCCCAGCAGCACCACCAACCGCCCGCCTGGCACCAGCACGCGGTGGATATCACTGAGTGTATCCGGGTCCACAATGTATAGGGTGGGGAAGGTGGCGACGACGCTGTTGAACGCGCTTTCTGCGTAGGGAAGGCTTTGCGCCAAACCACGCGACAGCCTTGGCGGGTATTTCTTTCTTAGCAAGCGGCGTTTGGTTTGGCGAGCCATCTGCATGCTCTCATCCAACCCAAATGCCCGAATGCCGGTTTCGCCCATCTGTGTTTGCAGGTGACCTGGGCCGAAGCCCAGCTCCAGCACGCGCGGACCATGCAGCAGGCCGGCTGCAGTGCTCACCCAGCGCTTCCAGCGGCCCACAGATACGATATCGGCCACCAGGTCGTACGTCCACGCCATAGGGTGATACAGCAGGAAGAAAAACAGGCGCATAAAGCGAGTGTAGAGTTTGTAAAGAAGGCTCTTTTGTCGAATCATAGCCCTTGACGTTTACCTCATCAGAAAGTACAATTGACCGGCTTCATTATTGGAAGTCATCGTTTGTTTGTCCGCTTCGTTGTCCGTGCCTTGCACGGCGTGCTCTGCACGAACCGTCCCTTGCGAGGCAGAGATAACGAAAGAAAGCAATACTGTTGCGTGTTGGTTGTGCCGGACTCACAGCCGCCGCATATCCAACACTAGAAATTGATCAGGAGAATGGCATGACCCCTCATCCAAAACGCAAACATTCGAGCGGCCGCCGTGACCGCCGCCGTGCGCACGATGCGCTGACTACGATGAACCTGGTTGCTTGCTCCAACTGCGGCGAGACGCGTCCTTCGCACACCGTTTGCCCCAGCTGTGGCCACTATCAGGGTCGCGAAGTCGTGGCGATTGAAAAAGAACAGAAGAGCAAATAACTGACTTATTGATGTGAGTAGCATGTGTGGTTCAACCACACATGCTACTCACATCAATATAAAGACGAAAGTGGGGCTTCACAAAGACGATTTGGGAAGCCCCATTTTATGTTTTACAGCACCCGCGCTAGCAGCAGCCCGATCACTGCCACGATGACGCCCAGGTGCAGGAAGAGGTTGCTTTCTACCAGCCAGCCGCGCGCGGCTGCCTGGAGCACCAGGTTGAACAATACGAACAGCACGCCGAGTAATGGCAGCAGACCCTTGCGGTGAGCGAAGAAGTCAGAAGCGCGGTCAACCAGGGTCGAGAGCCATTGGATCATAGTTCTTCATCCTCCTCCGTGGGTAGTGGGGCTTCGCCGTTCATTTGGTAGGATTGGAAGCGTGCCAGCAAGCGTACGGGCAGATTCCCTTCGATAAATACGCCGCCGCGACCGTGCTCCTCGCGCTCCACCTGCCCCTGGTCGTGGAACAGGGAGATCAGGCCACCCTGGTCGAACGGCAGGCGCACGGCAACGGGTACATACGTCTCGTACAGCTCATTTTCGATCGCTTGCAGCATCTCGCCGATGCCCTGCCCGGCGAGCGCTGATATGGCAACGACGGTTCCAGGATAATCGTGCGCGATGGCTTCGATGATACGCTCTTCATCATCGTCTAACCGATCGACTTTGTTGAGCACGAGAATAACCGGGATGTGCGCGGCTTCAATTTCGCCCAGGGTCATCTCTACGGCTTTGATTTGCTCGCGGGCGTTGGGGTGCGATGCATCCACGATGTGCAGCAGCAGATCCGCCTCGGCGATCTCTTCCAGCGTCGCGCGGAACGCCGCGACGAGCTGCGTGGGCAGCTTTTGGATGAAGCCCACCGTGTCGGTGACCAGCGCCCAGTGACCGCCCGGCAGCTCAACCCGACGCGTAGTAGGGTCGAGCGTGGCGAAAAGCTGATTGGCAACGAACACATCCGACTTTGCCAGCCGGTTGATCAGCGTGGATTTGCCCGCGTTGGTATAGCCAACCAGAGCCATGATCGGGATCTGCGAGCGCATGCGCTGCTGGCGGTAGCGCATGCGGTGCGCGCGCACCTTTTCTAGCTCGGTGCGCAGGTTGGTGATGCGCTTGCGGATTTCGCGGCGGTCGACTTCCAACTGGGTTTCGCCAGGGCCGCGCAAGCCCACGCCACCGGCGCTGCCGGTACGACCACCGCCGCCGCCGGTCTGGCGGGCGAGATGGGTCCAGGCGCGGGTCAGGCGGGGTAGGCGATACTCGTACTGCGCCAGTTCCACTTGCAACACGCCCTCGCGTGTCTGCGCGTGCTGGGCGAAGATGTCGAGGATCAGGGCCGTGCGGTCAACGATGCGGACATTCAGCCCCAGGCGCTCTTCCAACTCGCGCAGGTGGCGCGGAGCCAGCTCGTTATCGAATACCACCACCTGCGCCAGCGATTCTTCTACCAGCGCTTTCACTTCTTCTACTTTGCCCGAGCCGATGAAGGTCTCGGGGTGGGGGCTGTCCAGTCTTTGCGTTGCCTCGCCGACCACTTCCAACCCGGCGGTATCCGCCAGTAGGGCCAGCTCTTCCAGCGAGTCTTCCAGAGACAGCAAGGATTGGTCCTTGCGGATATCAACACCGACCAGGAAGGCACGTTCCTTCGGGGATCGGGTAGGTTCTGCGGTTTTCTTTGCCATAGAATCCTTTATCAGGGGAACATAGTGGGTAAACAGGAAACAGCAAATGGGGCCGTTTGCGCCCCACAAAGAACACGATATGCTGTACGGTCTACATCCACATTGTTACACCTACCAATGGCAATTGATTATCGCTCTTATGGGTTTCAATGAGTTTTGATGTTACAGGGGGTGGTACCACCCCCTGTAACATCAAAACTCATTGAAACTACAAATGAGCCTTACTTATTTGGTCGAGCGAGTCCATTCTACCACGCGGCGCATCGCTTCTTCCACCCGATCGGTGGGAGTGCCGAGCGAAATGCGCAGGTAGCCTTCACCGGCAGGGCCGTAGACGACGCCCGGGGTCGTGCTGACGCCAGTCTGCTCTAGCATGCGGGTGCAGTATTCGGTGCTGTCCGTTACGCCCTGGGGCAGGCGCGCCCATACGTAGATGGCGGCGGGCGGAGCCTGCACGCTGAATCCGGCCTCGCGCAGCCCCGAAACGATGATGTCGCGGCGCTTCTTGTAGACGAGGTTGCGTTCTTCCAGCCAGTCTTGGTCGCTGGTAAGCGCCACGGCGCCCGCTCTGAAAATCGGTTCGAAGTGGGCCGAATCCATCTGCGATTTGTAGGTATGCAGGTAGCCAAGCACCTGCGGGTTACCAACCGCCATCCCCAACCGCCAGCCCGCCATGTTGTAGGTTTTGGAGAGCGAGTTGAACTCGATCGCCACGTCAACCGCGCCGGGCACCTGCATGATACTGGGAGCCACGTACCCGTCGAAGCAAACGTCCACGTAGGGGGCGTCGTGCGCCACGATGAGCCGGTTGCGGCGGGCGAACTCCACGGCTTCCGCCAGGAAAGAGAGCGGGGCGACCGCGCCGGTGGGATTGTTGGGATAGTCCAGCCACAAGATTTTGGCGCGGCGGGCAATATCCTCGGGAATCTGGTCAAGGCGGGGGAGGTAGCCGTTCTCTTCCAACAGCGGCACGTAGTAGATCTCTGCGCCGGCGATGATTCCACCCGCGCTGTAAACCGGGTAGCCGGGGTCGGGCACAATCGACACGTCACCGGGGTTCAGCAGCACCTGGCTGAGATTGAACAGGCCCTCTTTTGACCCAACCAGGGCCAGCACCTCTTTGCCGGGGTCCAACTCTACGCCAAAGCGGCGACCATAATAGGTGGCGCACGCCGCGCGGAAATCGGGCGTGCCGCCCATTGGTGTATAGCCGTGTGTATCAGGGCGGCGTGAGGCGTTCACCAGCGCGTCGGTGATAAAGTCTGCGGGCGGCAGGTCAGGCGAGCCCATATCCAGGCGGATAATATCCATTCCGCGTGCTTTCAGCGCAGCAATCCGCTGCCCGAGCTGGGCGAAAAAGTAAGGCTTGAAGGAAGCGATTCGGTCGGCAGGCTGGATGAAAGAGGTAGCATTCACAGTCATGTTGAGATTTCCTCAGAGGATGTATTTTTGAGCAGCGGCGAAAGCAGCCGGGCCATACGGGTATCCGGCGGCTGAGATTGCAGCGGCAGCAGCAGGTGGAACGTGGAGCCAGGCAGATTTTTCTCGTCATAGCCCGGCGATTCGACCCAGATGGCCCCGCCGTGCGCCTCGATGATGCCCTTAGCGATGTGCAGGCCAAGGCCAGGCCCCCCGCCTTTGAACTTGGTTTTGCCGCTGGAATGGAGCGAGGTGTTCCCCAGGCGGGTGAACTTCTCGAAGATGATGCCTAAGTCATCGGGGTCAATGCCAATGCCTGTATCGTGGATGATGACTTCGATAAAGCCGGGCAACTTGCGTCCTTCTACGCGGATGTTCCCCCCGTCAGGCGTGTATTTGATTGCATTCGCCAGCACGTTACGGAACACTTGCAGCAGGCGTTCGGGGTCGCCAAAGGTCATTTCCCCCGCGCCGGGGAAATCGCAGATCTCGAACTTCTGATTGCGCTCAGTGAAGGCGGGCTCTAGTTCCGTCCTCAGCACGCCCAGGATGCGGTTGATCCACACCGGCTGGAAGTTGAGCTGGAGCAGGCTGTTGTCGATCAGTGACACGTCGATCATGTCGTCGATAATGGTTTTCAATCGCCGCGTGCCGCCGTTGATGCCGTTGAGCAGGTCCGTTTCCAGCGGGTTGACGGTCTTCGGATCGTGCGTGTCGCGCAGCATGGCGGTGTAGCCTTCAATCAGCGTCAGCGGCGTCTTGAGCTCGTGCGCGGCAACGGCAATGAAGTCGGATTTGCTGCGATCGAGCTTTTCGAGCGTTCCCTGCACCTGCTTGAGCTGGTTGGAGATGTAGTTGACGCGTACCTGCATCTCGTAGACGGCGGCTTTTTCGAAAGCATAAGCAAAACACGGCACCAGCACGCCGATCAGCGTAAGCGCCTGCTCTCCGTCGAGCGTTTCGCGGCAGATGTTATAAGTCTGCGTCATCATTTCACGGATGAACTGCATCAGGTCGCTGCCGCCGCTCTCCAGATTCGTCTGAGTCAGCGAGGTGGACCACAGTGAGAGCGCGGAATCAAGCCAGGCCGGGTCGCCGGTGACGATAACCTGTTCCAGCAGGTCGAAGAACCGCTCCAACTCGGCGCGTAAATCCTCGCGAACCCCGGCGCCTTTGCCAAGGTGGAGGGTCATGCGGTGCAGCCAGATGTTCCGGATGGCGCGGAGGAGATCGATTTCGTCCATACCCTTACAAGTTTAAACGAGTTTTGACTTTTTGTAAATTAATTCTTCGTAAGCCAGGCTTGCAGTGTGCTACCAAGTGTGGTTATTGCCAGGCGGCTGATGAAGATTAAAAAATGGATCATGCAATCTTGACCTGCGTTCTCCGCAGCGCCTCATCCCCCCGCCCCTTCTCCTGGCCTCTCCCTTGTCGAATATTACAAGCGGTTCTACGAATCGAGTGCCAGGAGAAGGGGAGCCAGAGGTTTGCTACCCGTTCCTGGCTCCCCTTCTCCTGGAACGCGTAGAAGATTCAAATCTAGTCAGAACCAACTTGGTTTAGCGTCCAGGAGAAGGGGCGGGGGGGATGAGGCGCTGCGGAGAACGCAGGTCAAGATTGTGCCCCAGTTACTTCCCCGTCAGCCATGCCAACAACGTATCTCCCACTGCGTCCAAGCTCTCCGCCGACACCTTATCTGGTGTATCTTCCACCGTATGCCAGTACGGATAGTCAAAGTCGATAATATCGATGGCGCGGATGCCCTTCTCTAAAAACGGCGTGTGGTCGTCGAGGATGGTGTGGCGCTGGGTGGGGATGAACCGGTCGCCGTAGCCCAGATCCGCGGCAATCTCCCAGATTTCCTGCATCAGTTCCTGGTCTGAGCTGCGTTCATAGTAAATATCCTGGCTGGCGTCGCCGATCATATCCACGATCACGACCGAGTCGGGTGTGCCTTGCAGTGATTCGGCAAACGCGCGCGAGCCTAGGATCCAGTTCCAGCCGGGGATGCGGCCCTGGTCTTCGGCGTCGAAAAACACCAGCCACACCTGTTTATCCAGGTCAGCGGGCAGCACGCGGGCCAGCTCCATCAGCACCGCCACGCCCGACGCGCCGTCGTTGGCCCCGGGCACGGGTTTGTCGTGGTTGGCCGGGTCGGGGTCATTGTCGGCGAAGAAGCGCGAGTCATAGTGCGCGCCGAGGATGAGCCACGGTGTGCCGGTGCCCCGCTTGGAAATCACGTTACGGATGGGTTGCTGAGCGTAGGTGGTTTCTTGCAGTTCCACTTGCCAGCCGGCTTCGGTCAGCCCTTCCTGCATCCATTCAACGATCTGCTGGTGCGCCTCGCTGCCTGGCGTGCGCGGTCCCAGCGAATCCTGGTACAGCACGTCCTGGTAGGCGCGCTCGCCGTCAAACTCCCGGGGGGCTTCGGTCGGCGTGGGCGGAACGGTAGTATTCGTAGGTGCGAGTGTCGCTGTGGGCGCGGTGGTCGGCTGTGGGGCAGTGGTCTGCTGCGGGGATGCCGATCCGGCACATCCGGCCAGCAGCACGAAAATCAACAGCAGCGGAAGGATGCGGGTGCTGATTTTCACCTCGGGTTCTCCTCGGCCAGCGGATTTTTGCGCAGCATCACATCGTTTTCCGCCGACCAGCGGTCCAGGTCGCTCATGGCGCGGTGGACGTACTGCTTAAAGCGCTCGCGCTTGCTCTTGCTGGGCTCTTTCAGTGGCGGCATGATGCCAAAGTTAGCCTTCATCGGCTGGAAATCCTTGAGATCGGCGTGGGTGATGTAGTGGAGAAGCGCGCCGAGCATGGAAGTATCGGGTAGGGTCAGCACGGGCTCGTCCTTGAGCACCCGCGCGGCGTTGATCCCGGCCAGCAGCCCGGTGGCGATGTTCCCCATGTAACCCTCTACGCCGGTGATCTGCCCGGCAAACAGCAGGTCGGGGCGGGCGCGGGTTTGCAGGGTAGGCTCCAGCACCAGCGGCGAGGCGATGAAGGTGTTACGGTGCATCTGCCCGTAGCGGACGAACTCCGCTTGCTCTAAGCCGGGGATCATGCGCAGCACGCGCTGCTGTTCGGTGTAGAGCAGGTTGGTCTGGAAGCCGACCAGGTTGTAGAGCGTCCCGGCCAGGTTATCCTGCCGGAGCTGCACCACGGCACGCGGTCCGCGCCCCGTGCGTGGATCGCGCAGGCCCACCGGGCGCATGGGGCCGTACGACAGCGATTCCGGACCGCGTGCCGCCAGCACTTCAATTGGCAGGCAGCCCTCGAAGAAGTCCTTTGCCCCGGCGGTCACGCCCTGCTCGATCTCCTGCTCGAACGAGCGCAGTGGAATGCGCTCGGCGGTACTCAGTGCCTCAATGAAGCGATCGTATTCTTCCTGGTTCATCGGACAGTTGATGTAATCGCCCTCGTCAGGATGATCGAAGTCGTAGCGCGAGGCGCGGAAGGCAATCTCCATATTAATGCTGTCCTCGCGCACGATGGGGGCTATGGCGTCGAAGAAGAATAGATGCTCCTGCCCGGTCAGCGTTTGGATATCGCGGGTGAGGTCGGGCGAGGTGAGCGGCCCCGATGCAACCACAGTTGGATCGTTGGGGATGGCTTTCACTTCCTCGCGGATGAGGGTGATATTGGGGTGCGCGGTGATGACCTCTGTCACGCGGCGGGCGAAGGCTTCGCGATCCACGGCCAACGCGCCGCCTGCGGGCAGCGCGGTCTGTTCGGCACAGGCCAGCAGAACCGAGCCAAAGCGGCGCAGTTCCTCTTTGAGCAGCCCGCCCGCGCGGTCGATCTGGTTTGCGCCGAGCGAATTCGAGCACACCAGCTCGGCCAGGTCGCCGGAAACGTGCGCCCCGGTCTCGCGCTGAGGGCGCATCTCGTACAGCTTCACGCGGATGCCGCGCTCAGCGGCCTGCCAGGCAGCCTCGCTCCCCGCCAGCCCGCCGCCGATCACAATCAATTCGGTCATAACCCTTCCTTCGATAAGCGTACTCTACTAGGGGCGATTGTACCATTACGGAAGAAGGAACCACAGAGAACGCAGAGATCACAGAGGGAAGAAAGGGAGGGGAAATTATGGGACATTAATTTGGCATAAATCTTGCAACATATGCCCGATACCGCTATACTACCTTTGCTCCACAATCGGGTGACCTATGTTCCAAATCCATTACCAGACGATCCGTCCGCTTACCACGGCTCATCTCGCGCAGACGATGAGCCTGCTTAGCTTGACTGCCGGCGAACTGAAGCAGCAGATCGAGTCGGAACTGGCTGCCAACCCGGCGCTGGAACTGGTGGAGGAACGCCGCTGCCCCAACTGCCATCGTGCACTGCCCGGGCGCGGGGTTTGCCCGGTGTGCAGCCGGCCGTCGCTGGAAGCGCCTGGCGAGCCGATCGTCTTTCTCTCGCCGCGCGAGATCGAATACGGCGGGGGTGGGGGCACATCGCAGGAGGAGATGCCGGAGGACCAGTACGCGGCGGGCGGTGAGACTCTGCCGGTGTACGTCTTCCGCCAAATCGCGCCGGACATCGACACCGAGGATCGCAAGCTGGCGGCCTATCTGCTGACCAACCTGGACGAAGAGGGCCTGCTCTCCACTACGCTGTGGGAGGCCGCCCGCTACCTGCACGTCACCGTCGCCCGGCTGGAGCGGGTGCAGAGCATCATCCAGCGCGCCGACCCGGTAGGCGTGTGCTCCTGCTCTACGCAGGATGCCCTGCTGGTGCAGTTGGAGGTGCTGGGCGAGAGCCGCCGTGTCCCGGCGCTGGCCCAGGCCATCGTCCGCGAGGGCATGAGCCTGCTCTCCCGCCGCCAATTTGCCGAGCTGGCGCGCCAGCTCCACGCGCCGCTCAAAGACGTGCAGGAAGCGGCAAAATTTATCACCGAGAACCTCAACCCCTACCCGGCCCGAGCATCGTGGGGCGAGCAGCGCAACCCGGCCAAAGAGCCGCAGCGCGCCTACTACCAGCCGGATATGATCATCAGTCTGGCCGCCGACCGCCTTCTGAACCCCACCGTCAGCCGCGACAGCCTGCCGCTGATGGTTGAAATCATCATGCCGCTGTTTGGCACCCTGCGAGTCAACCCGCTATACAAACAGGTGGTATCAGAATCGACCGGCGAGAAGAAGGACACCCTGCGCGAGGATATGGAGCGCGCCTCGCTGTTCGTCAAGTGCGTGCAGCAGCGCAACCATACCATCCGTCGCATGATGCAGCGTATCGTATCCCTCCAGCGCGACTTCATTCTGCGGGGTGAGAAGTACATTCGCCCCATCACCCGCGCGCAGATCGCAGCGGAGCTGGAAGTGCACGAGTCGACCATCTCGCGGGCGGTTTCCAACAAAGCCATCCAGATGCCCAACGGGCGCATCATCCCGCTCTCCAACTTCTTCGACCGCAGCCTCAACGTCCGCACCGTGTTGCGCGAGATCATTACCCAGGAAACACGCCCGCTAAGCGACTCGGACCTGGCCGGGATGCTGGCCGAGCAGGGATATCAGGTTGCCCGCCGCACCGTCGCCAAATACCGCGCTATGGAAGGGATTTTACCGGCCAACCTCCGCCACGGACCCTAATTTATGACTTCAACGTTTCCAACACGCCCCACAACTGGACCTCTGCGCCGGAGCAAAAACTCCGGCGATGAGGCGCTTCTGGCTCTATTCGCTCAGTTTCCGAACCCGGCCTTGCTGGTTGACCGGGGCAATGGTTCGATTGTATCTGCCAGCGGGGCGCTGCTGACACTGACCGCTTTTGCCCAGACCGATATTGTCGGGCGTCCGCTGCAGGTACTTTTAAGCGGGCTTCCGGGGCACGCTCTCGCCACGGATGAAACGCTCAATGTGATGCTGGAGCGCCGCAACCGCCCAGCCCTCGCCATGCGCGTGCATACCCGCGGATTGGACGCCGCCGGGCAGTTTTTGGTGCTGTCGCTGGAGCCGGAGGAGGACCGGAGCAAAGAGCTTGCCGCGCGAATGGAGCAGGTAGTAGAAGCAATGGTTGCCATTGGGCGTTTGGCAGATGACCAGCACCCGCGCCAAAGTCTTGCAGGCGCTGTGGAACGCATCCGTGGGCTGCTGGATTGTTCCGCGGTGGCGTTTTACTGTACGGATGGTATTGAACTGGGTATGCCGCGAACAGCCGCCGCCGGAGAAACCAATCTGCTGCCTGAAGCGATCCCCGCAACCGACCTGTTGCGCCTGGAAAATCCGATGGCATGGAAGCCGGGCCGCCGCGTGCAGACGGAACTGCACCGCCATGCTCGCGTGCACAACTGCACGTCGCTTGTTTCTACGCCAACGCCCCACAACGGCATACTGGTGATCGCTGACCGTCGCCAGGAGCCCTCGGGTGAGCTGGTGATCCTGCTGGAAGCATTGGGCAAGCAGATTGGCCTGCTGCTGGATCAGCTCGCGCGGCTGGGTGAGCTGCGCAAGCTGGCGCTGGAAAACCGCCGCGCATTGAGCGTGTGGCATGCGGTGGGCGAGTTCGCGCAGGAAGGCATCATCCTGCTCTCGCCAGAACTTACTGTTTCAACCATGAACCCGGCAGCCGAATGGATGCTGGGCTACGCTGAGTGGGAAGTGAAAGACCAGCCGGTGGAGAATATCCTCATCGGCCCCGAACGCCTGCTGCCCGCGCTTGAAGCGGCGGGACAGGGCATCCCCACGCACAATATGGGCAACAACGTCTCGCTGCACCGCCGCAATGGGCAGTCGTTCCCCGTGCATATCGAGATCATCCCCGTCCAGCGTGAAGGCGAAATTTTGGCGACGGTGATCTTCTTTAGCGACGTGAGCGAGCACGAAGAGATCCGCAACCGCACCCAGCAGCTCGAACAGCGGGCGGTGCTGGGCGAGGTGACGGCGGTATTCGCCCACGAGGTACGCAACCCCATTAACAACATTTCCACCGGCTTGCAGCTTCTCTCGGTGAAGCTCCCCGAGAACGACCCCAATCAGGAGAACATCAACCGCCTGCTGAACGACTGCACCCGCCTGAACCATCTGATGGAGTCGGTGCTCAACTTCTCGCGCCACTCTGAGCACAAGTTCGAGGCGGTCAACATCGAGCACCTGCTGCGCCGCCTGCTGGACCGCTGGCGCCCGCGCATGGCAAAGGTCAACGTGCAGGCCTTCTTCCAGGTGGAGGAAAACACGCCGCTGGTGATGGCCGATCCCCGCTCGATGGAGCAGGTGTTCACCAACCTGATCGGCAATGCAGTGGAGGCGATGAGCGCCAATGGCGGCACACTGGCGGTCCGCGCGCAACCCTTCCGTGAGGGGCAGGGCCGCCCGCAGGTGGAGATTACCGTGTCGGATAACGGACCGGGCATCCCGGACGAGATCCGCGAGCGGATTTATGAGCCATTTGTGACCACCAAGGCGCAGGGCACCGGGTTGGGACTGGCGATCACCAAGCGCATTGTCACTGCCCACCGCGGCAGTATCCGCCTGAACTCTTTCCCCGGCGGGACGGTGTTTCACGTGTTTTTGAACCAATTTGAAGCGGAGTAGGGAGAATTTTCATGGCGTATACCATTTTGATTGTGGATGATGAGGATACCTTCCGGAGCAACACGGAAGAATTTTTGACCGCCCGCGGCTACGAGGCAAAAGGCGTCGCGACTCTGGCAGAGGCGCGCGAGGCACTGAAGCGCGGCGACGGCGACGTGGTGCTGCTGGACGTGCAGCTCGGGGACGGCTACGGCCCCAGCCTGCTCTACGAAACCGCCAATCTGCCCGTGCGGCCGCCCATCATCCTCATCACCGCGTACGGCGATATTGAGATGGCCGTGGACGCGATGAAGAACGGCGCGCACGACTTCCTCTCCAAACCGATCCAGTATTCGCAGCTCGAAAAGTCGCTTCAGCGCGCGTTTGAGCTCGTATCGATGCGGCGCGAGCTAACCCACCTGCGCGAAACGCAGAAGAAGACCGGCATGACGATCGTGGGGCAGAGCAAGGGTCTCCAACAGGTGCTCTCGCAGGCGCAGCGCGCGGCGGCGGCCTCCGTCTCGGTGTTGATCACCGGCGAGACAGGCACCGGCAAGGAAGTGCTTGCCAAGTTCATCCACCAATCCGGGCCGCGCGCCAACAAACCTTTTATCGCCATCAACTGCGCGGCGATCCAGAACACCATGCTCGAATCCGAGCTGTTTGGTTATGAGGCAGGCGCGTTTACCGGCGCGGAGCGGCGCAAGCACGGCCTGATGGAAGTAGCCGACGGCGGCGTACTGTTCCTGGATGAAATCTCGTCGATGCCGCTGGACATCCAGGCCAAGCTGCTGCGGGCGTTAGAGGAGCGTGCTTTCCGGCGCGTGGGCGGCACCAACCTCATCCACGTGGATGTGCAGGTGCTGGCGGCATCCAACCGTGACCTGAAGACCATGATCCGTGATGGGCTGTTCCGCGAGGATCTGTACTACCGCCTGAAGGTGGTGGATCTGCACCTGCCGCCCCTGCGCGAGCGCAAGAACGACTTGCCCGAGCTGGTCGGCCACTTTTTGCGCATGTTCAATTTGCGCCAGGGACAGAATGTTACCGATGTGAGCCCGCGGGCAATGGAAGCCATGATGGAGTATTCCTGGGCGGGCAACATCCGCGAACTGGCGAACGCCATGGAGCGCGCCATGCTCTTCTGCGACGGCCAAACCATCGACCTCCCCGATCTGCCCGCGGATATCGCTTCCTCAAAAGGGTAGTATATTGTTTTGATACATTTGGCTCAGCCAAATGTATCAAAACAATATACAGAAAAACTCCCCTGGCACGCTTCTTGCATCACTGCCTCCTGAGGATATTCCACGTTCGGTGAAGGTTTCAATTGGTTTTTTGCTCAGTGGGATGTGTAACGCATCCCACTGAGCAAAAAACCAATTGAAACTCGAGCAAATCCACTCGGGAGGCAGTATGTTTGCATTACAGGCGCATGACGTTGCGGTGATGGTTTCTATGATCCTGGCTGGGCTGGGGGTCATTTTGGTTTTGGCCGGGTTCATCCTGCTGCTCACCCGGGCGACCGGCAAGGCGGTGAACACCATTGCCGCGCAGACCACGCGTATGGCGCAGAAAGGGCTGGCCGAAGATATCGCCGGGCTGGTGGGCAACGCCTCTTCGCTGATCGAAGCGCTCAACCAGCTCGTACTCACCACTGCCGGGGTGGGCATCTTCCTGATCCTCTCCGGCTTTATCATGCTGGTCGCCTCATACCTGATGATCAAGTTCATGTAGGTTCCCACGTCAAGCGCTGAATATATGGAGAACGCAATGCCAGCAAACGAATTTCTTCGCCAGCTCGACCGAAACCTTTCCCCCGATGACGTAGCACTGGTCACCGCCGCGCTGCGGCAAGACTCGCTGGTGTGGGACAGCCTGATGCAGCCATCCTTCGCGACTCAGGCGCTCAACCGCCTGGGCAGCGTCCCTGCCGATTGGAATCCCGGTCGCCTGGGCCTGCTGGCGCTGGCCGACCCGATCGATCAGGATGCGCTGTGTGGCGAGAAGATGATCGCGCTACCGCAATCCTTGCAAGAGAAGGCGCTTCAGGTGTACCAGTACACCCAGCGCACAAGCGTGCTTCCTGCCTCCCTGCGCGAGGCCTGCTTGCTGGCGCTGGCCCTGCGCGAACGCCGCCGCCTCACCGGCTCGTGGGCCGGGCTGCTCGATGAAATTCTTCCGCGCGTGCCGTCCTCCGATACCCATCCCTTTGCCATGTGGCGCACGGCACTGGCCTGCCTGTACAGCATTGTGCCCGACCCCGATGCCATGCTGCGCGCGCTGCTGCCAAAGACCGCCGCGAAGGAAGCCAACGGCGCGCGGACTTCTGATAACAACGCATTTTCGTTGGTGATCCATACCCGGCTGTGCCAGCCTGCCACCCACGAAGAGCACATGGGCGTGTTCCTGCCGCTGCTGCACGGATTGAACGTAGTGGGGCAGCTTGCCCTGCTCCGCGAACTGAGCCTGCGCGGCGGGCAGGCACTGGCGGCATCGTTGGCGGGCAGCCTGCTGATTGGTCACCCAGCGTTTGCCAACTTGCGCGCGCAGGGTACCGCCACCGAGCTCGACCTGCCGGGCCTGGGCAGCCGCGCGCTGGCTTTGCAGCACCTCGGCGCGTTCTACCAGCTTGCCGGTGATGCCACTCAGGCGCAGGAATTGTTCGTCGCCGCCCAAACTGCCCTGGAACAGTGGATGGCAGGCCTGACCTTGCAGCGAATCAGCCTGCGCGCCGGTGACGGGGTGAGGATGATCGCCGCCGAACAAGCGAAGCGCATGGCCCCCGCGCTGCCCTGGCTGAAGAACGATCTGGGCGCGGTAGTGATCAGCCTGCCCTGCGACTGTGAAGCCTTCGACTCTCCGGAGAACGCCTTTTTGCAGCTAAAGCGGGCCGCGGCGCTTTTCGAGCAGGAACCGGCCCTCGCGCGCGATCTCGCCCGCCAGGGTTGCGTGGGAATCCTGGCGCAAATTACGCAGGGTGACCTGCCATTTGCCGGGGCCTTTGTCTACGACTGGCGACCGGATGATCTGCTGACCATTTTGCTCAACCTGGGGCTTTTGGAAGAAGCCCGCCAGATGGCCGACGCGCTGCTGGCCCTGCGGCCCAATGATACTAACCTGCTGCACCTCTCCAGCCGCATTCACGAGCAGCTTGGGCTTTCGCGGCTGGCAATCCGCTCGGCGCGGAGCCTGGCTGCGCTCCAGCCAAACAAACCGTCCTGGCGCCGCCGACTGGGCGGCCTGTACGCCCAGTCGGGCTTATGGGATGCCGCCCTGGAGCAGTGGCGGGCTGTGCTGAATATGGCATCGACGCTTGGGGTCCCGGCTTCCGCCGTGGACCGCCTGCACTGCGCCGATTCCGCCTTCCACGCTGGCGAGATGGATGAGGCAGTTAGCCTGTGCGAGGGCATTTTGGCGGAAGACTCTAACAACGGCGCAGCCGCTGGGCTGCTGGGCCAGGCGCTGGTTGCGCAGGGCAAACGCGAGCAGGCTGAAACCTGGCTTGTACGCGCCACGCAGCTTTCTCCTGAGACGGCTGCTCCCTGGCTGGCGCTGGCAGGCTTGCAGCGCGAGCTGGGCGAGCCGCAGCAGGCCCTGGAGACCTTGCGCGGTGCGGTTGCAGCCCTGCCAGAATCGGCAGAGGCACAGCTTGCGCTGGGTGAGGCTTGCCTGACCGGTGATATGCCCACCGAGGCGCTGCCGCATCTCAAACAGGCTTTCCTGCTGGCCCCTGAACTGCCCCCGGCTGCACTGCTGTACGGGCGCGCGCTGCGCACACTGGGTCATGCCCGGCAAGCCCGCGCGGTGCTGGAGCAAGTGCGATCCGTCTGGCAGAACAGCCCCGAGCTTGCCTATGAGATGGCGCTAGTCTTGCTCGATCTCGGCGAGGCGGAAAGCGCCCTGCCGGTGCTGGAAATGGCCTTGCGCGGCAGTTCCAACTGCGCGCTGCCCGTGTTCGATGCTTCGCTCATCTACGTGAAAATTTTGTTGGGTGAGTACAGCGGCGAGCCGGTCAGCGGCGAAAGTGGATGTATGGTAGATGCGGGACGCATGCAGCAGGCTGAGCTTGCGCTCCGTCGCATTTTGGAGATGGCGCCCGATAGCATCGAAGCCCAGTTCCTGATGGCCGATCTGCTGCGCGAGCGCGGTGACCTGGAGCAAGCGCTGGCGATCTACCGCGAGCTTTCCGATCAACCGGGCGCTAGCGATCCGAACTTACGATGGCGTATTCAGTGGGGGATGGGGCGCACAGCCCTGCGCCTGGGCGAGTACGAAACGGCCCTGGTAGCTCTCCGAGACGCAGCGCAGCTTCGCGCGGATAACATGCCGCTGCAGCGCACCCTGGCCGAAGCCTCTCTCCGCGCCGGGTTGCCCTCTGAAGCCCTGCAAGCTGCCATCTACACCCTTCAGCTTGCCCCGGCGGACGTAGATAACCTGGCCTGGTTCGCTGCTTTTGCTGGCGGGCTTGGCGAGTCCCGCCGCGCAGTGGAAGCGTTGGAGCGAGCCGTGCAGATCGAGCCAGACCAGCCCGCCCTGCGCGTATCCCTGGCGGAGTGGCAGCTTTCTGATGGCGACCTGGATGCCGCGCGCGCTTCACTTGGATCGCTGGCGGATCTGGAAGAAGCCACGGCGAACGATCTGCGGCGGGCGGCGCACGTGTATCTCCGCTTGGGCGACTCTGCCGCGGCGCTGGCCTGCTACGAACAGGCGATCACCAGCAGCGCTGATGCACCCAGAGATCTGCTGTTTGAGGCGGCCCAGCTCCACGAGCGACAGGGTTGCCTGGAGTCGGCACTAGAGCTTTCGCACCGCGCGCTGGATGAGAGCATCCACTCGCTGCCGGTCTACCGCTTCCAGGCCGACCTTCTGGCGCGCATGAACCGCCCGCAGGCGGCGATGGCCCTGCTGGAAGAAGCGCTGCGCATCGCCCAGGTAGACGAGAAAGCCGCCGGAACGATACACGAGAGCATTGCCCGGCTGATGGTGCAGCAGGACAACCTCCCGACGGCGCTGCATCATATGGAAAAGGCGCTGGAATGCAGCCCGGAAAACGCCGCGCTGGCCTACCGCGCCGCGGATCTGGCCCTCTCGCTGCTGCAAACTGACCGCGCCGGGCGCATCCTGAGGGCGTTTGGTGCAGGGGGCCTTGGTTCGGCGACCGGTTCTCTGATCGATCAGGGCGCGGAAGGGTTAGAACTGCTGTGCATGAAGATCGAATTTGCCCTGGCTGGCGAACGCGGCGGCGATGCGGAGCTGGATTTGCATCGCTGGATCGAGCAGGGGCTGGCGTTGGCTCCTGGCTATCCGCGGTTGGCTGCGGCGAAGGCGCGCGTGCTTGCGCACCGAGGCGAGCAGGCAGACGCGCACCGCTGGTACGAGATGGCCCTGGCCGCCTGGAAGAAGACCGGCACGCTCGGCGCTACCGCGCCCTGGCTCGCACACGCTGCGCTCGATCTACACCGCTGGAAGGATGCGCTAACCGGCTTCGAACGCTGCGCCCTGACCACCCCCACCGAAGCCCGCGCCCAGGTGCAGTTCGCCCGCGCGCTCACCCTGGCCGCCGAATACCAGCGCACCTGCGAGGTCTTAGGCTTCCGTTCAGCCGCGCCGGGTGCCGATGCGCTCAGTGAAGGCAGCCGCAAAAAGCACGAAGCGTGCATCGCCGCGGCCAGCAAACAGGCCGGCAGCGCTGAGATTGGCCGGTGGCAGGCGCGCGGCGGGGCTGCGTTCAAGCCTTCCGCACAAACGGCCAAAGCGCTGGCTTTACTGCCTTCCACTGCCGAAGATTCTACTGCACTGGCTGCCGTGCTGCGGCAGATCAACAATCCCACTGCTGCCGTGCAGATGGCCCGCAAGTACATCCATACCCCTGAGGCGCTGCTGCAAATCGCCCTGTGCTACATTGCGCAGCCCAACGACGAGGCGGAGACCATTGCGCAAAGGGCGGTCGATGCCGCCCCAGGGCAGCCGATGCCCTTTGCCGCGCTGGCGATGATCCGCTTAGAATATGGCGATTTTGAAGGTGCGCTGAACGCATACAAAGAAGCGCTGCGGCTGTCGCCCGAAGAGCCGGAATGGCACGACGCTGCCGGAGATTTGTGTATTCGCCTGGGCCGCCTGAACGATGCGATCGAACACCGGCGGCGGGCCGCGGCGCTGGAACCAAACAGCGCTCCGTATGCCTTCAGGTTGGGGCAGGCCTGCCTGGCGGGCGAAGACCTGTCCGAAGCGGTCTCGAGCCTGGAAAAAGCCTGCACGCTTGATCCTAAACAGTCTGCTTCCTGGTTGGCGCTGGCGGGTGCGTACCAAATGTCCGGGCGGCTGCCGCAGGCGCTCGAAGCAGCGCGCACTGCCGGGGCGCTGGATCCGACCGCTGCCGAAGGCTTGCTGATCGCCGGGGAAGCGGCCCTGGCAATGGAGCAGACTGAGCTGGCGCTGGATTATGCCCGCCAGGCTGCCCAGCGCGAGCCGGCAAATGCCGGTACAGTGATGTTCCTCAGCAGCACGTTGGCTCTGCTCGATCAACCGCAGGAAGCGCTGCGTGTGATTGAGACGGCTCCCGCCGAAGTGCGGCAGAGCTTCCCCGTGGCATATGAACGGGCAAAGCTAATCCACCGCCTGTACGGGGCGAAGCAGTCTCTTGATGTGCTGGAGAAGCTGGTCAAAGAGTTCACCGAGGAGCCGGGGCTGCTGGGCCTCTACGCAACCGTGCTGGCGGAGAGCGGTGACACAAAGTCTGCCGAGCGCTATGCCTTCAAATCGCTGCGCATCGATCCCGATCAGCCGGAACTGACGCTGATGCTGGGCTGCTTGCAGCGCAAGACCGGGCAGCTTGACCAGGCCGTCCACCTGTTCAGCGAAGCGATCCGCATGGACCCCGATAATCTGGATGCGTATCTGGAGCTGGCAGGCGTCTACCAGGAGCGGCGTGAGGTCACGCAGGCGCTGCAGGTGTACAAAAAGGCCATGCAGGTTTGCCCGGATGAATACCGCGCCCCCTACCAGAGCGGCCTGATCCTGCGCGAGTGCAAAGACTACAGCGGCGCGGAATCGATGCTGCGCAAAGCCGCCGATCTGGCCCCCGATAACCCGAGCATCCGGCGCCAGCTTGTCGCCGTCATCGCCCTGAATCTGGTGCACCAGAACAAGCAGCCTGTATAACCATTTATTGCAGGCGGCATGCCCAGGTTGCAGCAATAAGCAACCTGGGCATGCCGCCAAAAAATACTCACCCCTGGCACGAATCGTGTAACACAGCCTGGTAGGGTGTAACACCCAAGATCAGCCACGAGCGAGGAGAATTTTTTAATGACTACGTCCACCTGGAACAAAGTGCTGCGGCGAGAAGTTCTTATTCCTATTCTTCGGGCGGCGATCGAAAGCGGCGAATACCGCTTCGCCCGCCAGACGGCCCTCTCCTGGCTGGCAGCCTTCCCCGGCGATCTGGAAGTGACCCTGCTCCAGGCACAGGCCGTTATGCCGGGAGGGCGCGTGGCGGGTGTGATCCCGGCTGTAGAACTGGTCTGCCGCAAGGATCCGTTCTATCTGGATGCCTACCGCGTGCTGGCCGATGCCGCAGCGATCCAGGCAAATCCCGCCCGGCATTCCTTTGCCATCACGGCGATGAGCGCGCTTGGTGTTGAGGTGACCTGCAAGTTCGACCCATGGGGCGAGCCGATGCGCCGTGCGTTTACTGCCGCGGGCCGGGGCGCATGGACTGATGCCGACGCTGCCGTGCAGGAAGCCATCCGCCTGGCGCCGGACTTTCTACTGCCCGCCGCCCTGCACCTGCTGGTAAACCGCGCCCTGCGGGATGCGCAATCCACCTATCACCTGGCGCAGATCTACCACCAGCGCTGGCCCGAATGCCTCCCGGTTACCCTGGTGCTGGCCGAGATGCACCTGAAGATGGGATCTGAATCCGATGCCGTGCGCCTGCTGCACGCCTGCGCCTCTCATGACGCAGCCGGGCAGGTCGCCCGCCGTTTGTGGGGTGAGAAACACCCCTACCGCTCGCTGTGGCCCGACGACATGGTCATTCTCTGCGATGAATCGGTGCCCGCCGCGGTGGCAGCACGCCTGGGCTGGAACTCACTGATCGCGGGCGATCCATTGATTTCTGGCAGCCTGCTGCTGGATAGCGGTTCCGCGCCACGCGAAGAACCCGCGAAAGCGCCTGTCCCGCCTGTTGAAACCGAGCCAGTTCCACAGCCCGCGCCCCAACCGAAGTCCGCTGATGATGCACGAATTGCTGAACCGGTGGCAGCATGGGAGGAAGATTTCCCCCCAGTTCTTGAGCCGCAGGAAACGTTAGAAAATCCTGAACCGGTCACTGCGCCGACCCCGGCGGTAGAACCCGCGCCGGAAAAACCCGCGCAACCGGAGCGTAAGCGCAAAGCCACCGGCAAAAGCGACACAGTAAAGCAGGTGGAGAGCGAGTTTGCGAAGATTGCGCACCAGCTCAAGCGGCCCGCGATTGGCCGGGCAGATGGGCGCTTCCCGGTCTACGTGATCCTTACCAGCAGGGAGGGCCTCACCAACCAGTACGGCCCGCAGACTGCCGGTGTGCTGGATGTTGAGCTGCGCCGCCTGGGTGGGCTAATCAGTCACAAGCACGGTTGGGGTTCGGCGGTCTTCTACCCGGATGACGCTTCCTGCACGGCGCAATTTGGCCTCACCCCAGTAAACCCGCGCGATCCCTGGAAGATTAAGCTTGCGCTGGCCGAACTGGATGCAGCGTTGGGCAAACGTGGCGAGCGCATTGGCGCGCTGCTGATCGTTGGCAGCGACCCGGTTGTGCCGTTCCACCGCCTGCCCAACCCCACCGATGACTCGGACGGCGAGATCCCCTCCGACAGCCCCTACGCTTCGCTCGATGCGAACTACTTTGTGCCCGAGTGGCCTGTGGGCCGCCTGCCCGGCGAGGCGGGCGCGGATGCCGGACTGCTGCTCGAACAGCTCCGGCAGATTGTACGCTACCATGGCAAGCGCAACCGCGCAGGCACCCTGCTGGGGCTGGACTGGCTGGCCTGGGTGCAGAGCAAACTGAACGCGCTGCTGCCTGCCCGCACGATCCCAAACTTTGGCTATACTGCTGCCATTTGGCGACGCTCGTCGTTGGCAGTATTCCGGCCTATCGGCGCGCCGCACACCGTTCTGGCTTCTCCACCAGAACAGTCGGGCAGCTTCAAGCCGGAACGCATCACCGGGATGTTGGGATACTACAACCTGCACGGTCTAGAGGATTCGCCCTCCTGGTACGGTCAGAGAGATCCGCTTGAGAATCAGGACTGCCCAGATTACCCGGTGGCAATTTCGCCGTGTGATCTGAAACGCAATGGGCACGCCCCCCGCGTCGTGTTCAGTGAGGCCTGCTACGGCGGGCACATCAACGGTAAGCGCGAGAGCGACTCGCTGGCGCTGAAGTTTCTCTCGATGGGAACACTGGGCGTGGTTGCTTCCACCTGCGTCTCCTATGGCTCGCTTAGCTTGCCGCTCATCGCAGCAGATTTGCTGGGCAACCTGTTCTGGCAGCACATTCGCTCCGGGCGCACCACTGGCGAGGCGCTGATGCAGGCGAAGATCGACCTGGTGCGCGAGATGAACCGCCGCCAGGGCTATCTGGACGCGGAAGACCAGAAGACCTTGATCTCTTTCGTTTTGTACGGCGATCCGCTGGCGGGGTATGGCATCAAGTCGCTGCGCAAGGGCTTCCCGCGCTCGCAAGATCATCTGTCGGTGGCAGCAATCAGCGATGGTGAGGAAGAATCACCCGCCAAGATTCCCGCGGATGTGCTCAAGCAGGTGAAAGGCATTGTTGCCGAATATCTGCCGGGCACCGGGCTGGATGATATCCACTTCAGCAGGATGCAGACGCCCGGCTTCAACGGTGCGGAGCCGAAGAGGGCCTCTGGCAAGCGTAAGAGCGCCAAGAACGGAGCATCAGGCCCGCAGGACAGGCTGGTGGTCACCGTCAGCAAGCAGGTGCGGGTCGCGCAGCACACGCACCGCCATTATTTGCGCGTAACGCTTGATGAAGGGGGGAAGCCGCTCAGGCTGTCCATTTCGCGGTAACAACGTTGCCCGTACTTCTGTATCTTCTGATGAAGATGGTGTGGTCGTCCTCATCGAAGGACACGGAAGTGCCCAAAATGAAACCCGGCTGAGCCTAGCAGCCGGGTTTCGCCTATCTCATTCCATTATGACTGCCATATTGCCCAAAACGCCCCACGAATCGAGAAATCGCTCGACCGGCACACTGTAGACCATGCCGCCATCCTGCACCTGCACGGCGGATGGGGAGTACCCGGTGATCATCACCGTGTGCTCGCGGGCGGCTACGGTGAGTGTTTCGCCGTCTGGCGCGGTGTAGGTGGCAGGGCTGCCGTACGAAACGCTGCCGACCACCCACACGATCACCGGGCTTCCATCCGCGATCTCGCGTCGCAGATCGTCGTAGCGCATACCCATGCGCTCCCAGGCATTCAAACCATAGGATCGCAGTAGGGAGGCTACCGGGGGCGCGTGCACGCCGTAATCGTTCGGCGGGATCTGGCCCCACCAGCCATATGGGCTGCCGACAAAGCCTACATTCGGATTGAGCGAGGCGGGCAGGGCATACATGAACTCCAGCTCAGATATAGTTACACCGTGGAACCGCGCCCAATCGACCGCCGAGCGCGACTCGCAGGAAAGCGGCAGTGACTGCGGGTACCCTGTGACGCCATTGACGTAGGCTTCATCGGGGATGGGGACCGGCGTGGCGGTGGGCACGGGCGTCTGGGTCGCCGTAGGGGATGGCGTGAAGGTAGGAGTTGCGGAAGAGGTGGGCGTATTGGTCACCGGTCGGAACGGAGTGCGGGTAGCCAATGGCGTTGTCGCGGTAAAACTGGCAGACGGAGAGGCCTTTACGCTGCTGTTTTCTTCCGATCCCAGCCTGCCGCCTGGGATTCCTGCCCACGCAAGGGCCTCTGGGTCCACCGGGGAGCAGGCGGCAGCTACCCACACAGCCATCAGCAAGATCACGCTACTGTGTGAGATGCGGCGAAAATTGGCGGGCGACTGCCTGGACAACGCATCCTCACCGGGCGGCTTTCTGCCGCAAGGCTGTCAGAACATTTGCCGCGATGGGTTCGCGGCCCATCTCTTCTAACCCGCGGTACCAGCCGTGCATATCCGAGCCGCCGGTCACTAGCAGGCCAAAATGCTTTGCCAGACCCCGGAAGTGCGCGCGGGCGGCTTCGTCCAGGCGGCGGTGATAAATCTCGATGCCGTCCAGCCCGGCGTCAACGAGCTGGCGCAAGAAGGGCGCGGTCATCTGCTTCCCTTCTGGGCGGACGATGGACGGGTGCGCCAGCACGGCTACCCCGCCCGCGCAGTGTACCTGATCGATCGCCTCCTCGATGGAAATGCACGGCAGGGGCGCGCCAGACCACGCCGGTTCGAACAGGCGCGCTGCCTCATTGAAACTTTGTGCATAGCCTTTCTTCACCAGCACTTCGATGGTATGCAGTGCTCCGGCATAGCGCGGATTTTCGGCAAACACGTCATCGATTGAGATCCGAAAACCACGCGCCATGAGATATTCGCATGCGGTGCGGATGCGTATGTGCAGGTCGTCTAGTGCGGACTGCTCGAATGCCCGCAGCCCGGGATCATCGGGATCGACAAAATAGGCCAGCAGGTCCACGTTGCAGTCTTCGGGAGGCAGGTTCGCGGAGTCCCAGCGCGTGGTGATTTCCATCGCCGGGATTAGCTCGATGCCTGCCGCTTGCGCCAGCGGAGCCGCCTCGCGCGAACCGTTCATATTGTCGTGGTCGGTAATCGCCAGCACAGCCATACCGGTGCGCGCGGCATGATTGATCACCTCGGCGGGGGCAAATTTTCCATCGGAGTAGTGCGTGTGGCAGTGCAGGTCGATTCGCATGGAAGGAGCAGGCTAACCCAGCAGCCTTTTGCGGATCTCTTCGGCGTGTTCGATCTCATGCTCGACAAAGATCTTCACCATGTCTTTCAGCAAACCTTTTGGCCCCCATGGAAAGACAAATGGTTCGGCCACCTTTTCATCCGGCAGCGTGTGAATCAGCGCTTTGAAGGTTTCGCGCGTGTGATCCCATTCCTGGATCACCTGTTCGAGCGAGAGCGCCTCGCGTTCGTGCACCGTTGAGGCATTGTAGGGATCGATGCCGCGCGATGCGGGTGTGGCGGGCACCTCGCCGCGTGCGTGGGCTTGCAGCGACGCGATGCAGGCGTCATCCCAGCCCGTCAGGTGGGCTAGCAGTTCCTTGATTGTCCAGGTGGGGTAAACTTCCTGATTGTCTTTGTGGGCACTTTCTAGATCATCCAGTAAAGACTGCATGGTGCTGCGGGCGTGTTCCAGTTCTTTGATGTAGGTCTCCTGAGCGTTCACCGGTCATTTTCCTCCCTATGCAGGTGCGATGGTGCAACCCCTCCAGTATAGCAGAAGCGCGGAAATCTACCCGCTTCTCCTCGATAGAGAAAGGCGTTACTGCTCAGCCACAGGGGCTTTTTCTTTGAATTGCGGCTTCGCCTGCCTGTCATGGGGTGGTTCTTGTGTGTTTTAAGGGGGAGTTCCCTGCAATTCCCCTCAAAACATACAAGAACCACCCGACCAGAGCAGTTACAAATCTTTGATCTAATCTATATGGGTTTTGACGAAGAATAGGGAATCTGCGCTTGCATTGCCTTTCTGCAAGCCGTACAATGAAACAGCAATTAACGGTGCGTGTGGATCGTTAAAATCCCACAAAGGAGGAGGGGGTAGGTATGACCGATAAACGGAACGCATTGTTGCTATCCCTGATCGAGCAGGGGATCCACTACATTGAGGAAGGGGATGCAAAACTCTTCCTGGTCGTCACCCGCAGTGATGACCGCGATTCGTTCGACTTCTATCTGCGGACAGCCAAGAACGAGGATGAGGCGAAGATTGAATCTGTGAAAACCGGTGAGGTGGTAATGATCCATCGCTTTGCCGACATCTTCGCCAAAATGCTAGACCTGAAAGATCTGCAAGGCGGTAAGCAAGATTTGCTCATGTAAGACGCTGGCAGTTTGACCGCTGTAAGCTGTTTGTACGTGATCGACCCCGGAGTTGTAAGGCTCCGGGTTTCTTTACGTACAAGAGTGCTTGACGGATCTGTTATCCTGGGTACAGTAAGCAGTAACCTATCCGAAAGTTGATGTGTGTTTGCTGTTTGCGCGGTGTCGCCGCGCAAACAGCAAACACACATCAACTTTCGGATAGTACCAAGTAGACTCAGGGAGCATTCCGATGGAACATAAAGTCGCGATGATCGGTCCTCGCATTACCGACGCCGAATTCTTCGCTCAGCTCGATCCTGCTCAGCCTGGGATGCAGGAAGCCATCCAGGCTGCGGAGCGGGGGAATTACGCCGCAGCCCGTAGCCTGTTCGCTGCAGATGCACGCGCCTCGCTGCAGCCGGAACGCTTTTTCCAGATCAAGCGCGAATTCCGCGGGCGCTGGTTTATGCACGAAGGCGAAACGCCCGAGCAAGCCGCCGAGCGCATCTTGCGTGGCGAGCTGATCTCGTGCTCCACGCCGCATACCTTCACCGGAGCGGTGGACTGGTTCTCCAACCCCACCTTCAACCAGTACAAAGAGTGGACGTGGCAGCTCTCGCGCCACCCAGAGTGGGGCATCCTGGCGGAGCGCTATCGCGCCACCGGAGATGAGCGGTATGCCGAGGCGTTTGTGCGCCATTTTTGCAGCTGGGTGCGGCAGGCAGCCGTGCCGGAAAATGCCGATGGCGGCGCGACGCTGTGCTGGCGCACCATCGAGGCGGGCATACGCATGGGTGGAGTGTGGCAGTGGGCGCTGCACAGCTTCTACCAGTCGCCGCACTTTACCGATGACGTGCTGATCGACTGGTATAAATCGGTGTGGGAGCACGGCTGGCGGCTGCGCAACTTCCACCGCACCGGCAACTGGCTGATCATGGAGATGAACGGACTGGCACAGATCGGCATCCTATATCCCATGTTCAAAGAGGCGACGGCGTGGAAACAGTACGCCTTTGACCGCATGGTAGAGGAACTGGACGCGCAGATCTACCCGGATGGCTGGCAGGTGGAGCTTTCTACCGGCTATCACCAGGTGGATATCAACAATTATCAGTGGCTGATCGACGTGTGCAAAGCATATGACGTGCCGGTGCCTCCGGCGTTCCGCGAGGCGATGGAGCGCATGCATGCCGTGAACGTGCAGATGATGATGCCCGATGGCCGCCTACCGGATCTCAACGACGGTGGCTGGCACAAGGTTTCTGGCCTGATGACCGACGCCGTGCTCGATTATCCGCAGCGGTCCGACTTCCGCTGGGCGCTGACGGATGGCCGCGAGGGGCAGCCGCCTGCCTATACCTCCATCCTGCTGCCCTATGCCGGGTACGCAGTGATGCGATCCGGATGGGAGCATGATGCGCTGTGGGCTGTGTTCGACGGCGGTCATTTTGGCTATGGCCATCAGCACGAGGATAAGCTGCACCTGCTGGTGCACGCCTACGGGCGGCTGCTGCTCGGCGAGGGCGGCAACTACGCCTACGACGATTCCGAGATGCGCCGCTACGTGCTCTCTACCCGCGCGCATAACACTGTGCGGGTAGATGGCGAGGATCAGAACCGGCGATTGAACTATGCCCGCGAGGTGTTTGACGTGACGATGCCTTCGAACGTGCAGTGGCGTACGGAGAAGGCGTTTGACGTGGCGGAAGCGGTGTACGATGAAGGCTACGGCCCAGCCGCCGAACGTACCGTCACGCACCGGCGCAAGGTGATCTTCCTTAAAGAAGGCGCTCCCGGCCCATGTTTTATCGTGATCGACCGGCTGACGCCGGGTGATGGGAGGCCGCACGACTATCAGTGGCTGTGGCACCTGAATACCGAGACCGCTGCGCTCGATAACAGTCCCGATGGATGGACGCTCATTGCCAGGAGCCGCGACGAGGGCCAGGCAAACATCGCCCTGATCCCGGCGGCACGAGCTGGCTTGCGCGCGCGAATCGTGCAGGGCGAAGAACTGCCCGAGTTCCAGGGCTGGAAGGCGATCAAGTACCACCAGCAAGGGGAGTATGCCCCGACTCCAACCGTGGTCTACGAACTGAGCGCGCCAGGTCCGCTGCGCCAGGTGACGGTCATCTACCCCACGCACCCCGAGGAGAAATGCCCGCTCTTTATGGTGATTGCCAGCACCGATCCGGTGGATACGAGCATCACCCTTCAACTTGATACCGTTAAAATCGATCTCGATGAAAGGGATTTCTTTGACTAATGTTATTGGCTCGTGGTCGACGAAGGAGACCACGAGCCAATAACATTATCAATATTCTCTCAAGATTTCCAGGCGGAAATTGCGAATTTGTTGAAACCGCCGCCGGGTATGGCATAATACGCATCATGAATGACTCTTTCATCGGCAGCCACGTTGCTCATTTTCGCATCGAGCGCTTGCTTGGGCGGGGCGGCATGGCTTCCGTGTACTTTGCCTGGGATGAAAAGAATGACCGCGCGGTAGCGTTGAAGGTGCTCGACGAGCGCAACCGCGACGTACCCGCTTCGGTCGGACGCTTCATACAGGAAGCCCGCACGATGGCTAACTGGGACCATCCGCACATCGTTCGGATGCTGGAGGCTGGGGAATCAAACGGCATCTACTTCTACGCGATGGAGTTCATCCGTGGACTGGATCTCTCGCAGCTTTTGCGCCAGTACCTGGACGCGAACCAGCTAATGCCCTATGCCGATGTGCTGCGCCTGGGTTGGGCGGTATCCGAGGCGCTGGATTACGCCCACAAGCACGGCATTATCCACCGCGACGTGAAGCCCTCTAACGTGCTCGTATCGGTGGATGGGCGCGTGCTGCTCTCGGATTTTGGCCTGGTGATGGATATTGCGCGCGGAACGTTGGGCGAGACGTTTGGCTCACCGCACTACATTGCCCCCGAGCAGGCTCGCCGGTCAAGTGAAGCTGTGGCGCAGAGCGATATCTATTCAATGGGCATTATGCTGTACGAGATGCTCACCGGCACGGTGCCGTTCCACGACCCCTCGCCCGTGGCGCTGGCGCAAAAGCACCTTGCTGAGAACCCGCCCGCGCCGCGCATGCTCAACCCGCGCCTGTCGCCTGCCGTAGAGGCGGTACTGATGCGCGCGCTGCGCAAAAATCCGCGCGAGCGTTACGCGACCGGTCGGGAGCTGATGACCGCGCTCGAACGCTCCCTCACGCTGGAGATGACCCAGGCGCAGTCGACGGCACCGCTGCCAGTTTCGCCAGAGAGCCAGCGGCTGCGATCTTTACGCGCTGCCGGGCTGCCGTTCCCGGCAATGGAGGGGCAGGCAAGGCCCGAGCCGCCGTTGTACCAGTCGAACCCGACGGCAATTGGCGGACCTACTGCTGCTGCTGCAGGCGGCCTGCCTCCTGTGCCTTCCTCCCAGGTGCGCCCGGCTGCCGTTTTACGTGGCGAACCACCCGCTTCTGCTGCACAAACCGTTCGGGCAGGCACTCCGCCGCCATATAACCCCCAGTACAGCCAGCCTGGCTATGGGCCGCCGCCTGCATATGGCGGCGGTGCTGCACAGCCGCCAGCACGCCGGAGAGCGGGCAACTGGTTCGGCTGCGCTGCCCTGGTGGCGTTATTCCTGGCGCTGGCAGTGGGGATTGGCGCGGCAGTTGCCCTTAGTGGCCAGGGAGGCTTCACGCTGCCTGGCTTCCCAGGGGCGGCGCCGGGAAATCAGGCAACTGACACGCCGGAACCGGGTGAACCGACCGATCTACCCATCCCCACCCTGACTCATACCATTGAGCCAACCATTACGTCGACCTTTGAGCCGACCCCTTCGCTCACGTTTACGCTGGAACCTACCTTCACCTTTACCCCAGAGCCTACCGCTACGGCAACGCTCGCGCCGACCGAAACGCCGGTGCCACCCACCGTATTGGTGATCGAGCGCAGCGGCAATGAAGGCATTGTGATGGTGAACGAAGGCCCCATCCCCTTCTCGCTGGCGCTCATTGAGTTTTGGGACAACGACCACGAGATGGATGGTGAAGAATGGGAGATTGAAGTGCTGGAGCCCGATCAGTGCGTTGTTGTATGGGAAGCCGGCGGTCGCCCGCGCCTGCCCGAAGGTATGGAGTGCGATCCGGTGGGTACGGTGGTAGAACGCTCCGGGCGAATGCGCTTCTGGACGCGTACCATCAACGTCCGCTACCAGGACGAAGAAATCGCCTCCTGCCGCACCAACGAACAGCGCTGTGAAATCACGATCCCGTAAAAGTTGGTTTTTATAGAATTTCAAGGGTTTATCGATTGGCAGGGTTGCTGAAGCAACCCTGCCAATCGATAAACCCTTGAAATTCATGCCGGGAAAAGAAATCTCCCCCGCCTTGGCGGGGGAGATTTCTTACGGGCTTACTTCATCTGCGAGAGCTGATCCTGGAGGTTCAGGTTTGCCTCTTCGTTCAGGTTGTCGAGGACTTCCTGCACATCCGGGTAAGGCTCGGCGATGATGGTGGCAACGGCGGTGTTGACCATTTCGCGGACGAAGTCATAACCAGGCGTTGGGGGCTCAAACTTGGAGAACTCGAGCATGTCGAACGCGGCCTTGTAAGACGGGCGGGTCGAGAAGTATTCTTCCAGGCCCTCGGCGACGCTGGCGCGCACCGGGAAGTACTCAGAAGCCTGTGCCCAGGTAGCCTGGACCTCAGAAGAGGTGTAGTACTTGACGAACAACCAGGCAGCCAGTTCCTGCTCGGGGGTGTTCTTCGGAATGGAGACGGACGCGCCGTACACATTCATCGCCGGGTCGGCGGTGGTGTGAGGGATCGCGCCAACGGACCACTCGAACTGGGCACCCTCGTCAACGGCAGTGCCGTAGAAGGGCAGGCCAGAGCTGGAGCCGATCGAGAACAGCAGCTTGCCAGTGCCAAAGTCGGTCTGGTCGCCATACTGTTCGGTGGGCAGGGCCGCGCAGCCTTCCTTGAAGAGATCCTGGAGGAAGGTCATGGCCTGAACAGCGGCTTCGCTGTTGTAGGTGTACTCACCAGTCTCGGTGTTGAAGACGTCGCCACCGAACGCGAAGGTCCAGGAGGCGAAGCGAGAAGCATCAATGCTCAGCTCGTAGCCAATGGGGCCTTCGGCAGTCGCCTTGGAGAAGGGCTGCTGAGACGCGGCACAGGCCATTTCTTTGAACTCTTCGGGGGTGGTGGGGGGCGCATCGTAACCGAGCTCGGTCAGCCAATCCATGTTGTAGTACATCACTTCCATGGAGCGGTTGGGGGGGAAGCCCAGGCGGGCGTTGTCAAAGTTGGGGAACACATCCTGCGCGAAGAAGCCGGGGAAGAAGTCCGCCTGCTCTTCCTGCGGGAGGCCCCACTTAGCGCTGTTGAGCAGCGGGTTCATGTCGACCAGGCCACCAGAGAGCTGGTAGGTAGCTGCCTGGTTCTGGTAAGCAACAACGAGGGAGGGCACGTCGGTAGTGCCAAGCAGCGGCAGCATCTTGTTGAAGATATCACCATAGGAGCCCTGGTTTTCCTGGACCACGGTGATACCCCACTCATTGGTGCTGTTGAATTCCTGGACAATTTCTTCCAGGGCCTCTTGGCGGTCGCGAGTGTGGTTGTGCCAGAAGGTTACTTCCTGGCCCGAGGGGTCCACGTTTTCATACGGACCATCGGAGACAGGTTCGGCGGCGGTGGGTTCAACGGCCGCAGTTGGCTCTCCAGCCGGGGCTGCGGTTGTTGCAGTCGCCTCGGCGACCGGCGCAGCGGTGGTGGGTTCGACCGGGGCAGGAGCTTCCGTGGTCGCCGCGGGGGTGCAGGCGCTCAGAAGCATGGCTGCCATCAGGACTACTGCCAGGATACTGTTGACGAACTTTTTACTCATGCAGTTTCTCCTCCATAGAGATTCCGAATAGGGTAAGATCATTCTAATACCGATTGGGGAACTTGAGAAGAGACTGGGGATTAAAATCCTGACAGCCGCGCCTATCAGCAAGGCGCGGCTACGATTATTTTGAGGGAATCTTAACCCTTAAGACCGGTTGTGGCGATGCCTTCGGTGAATTGTTTTTGGGTGAAGAAGTAGAGGATGAGGATAGGGATGATGGTAATCACCGCCCCTGCCATCAGCAAGTTGGTTTCTGGCCCGGCCTCTGAGACGAAATTCCATAGGCCTACCATCAGCGGCCGCCAGGTTTCTCTGGTAGTGACAAGCAGCGGCCACATGAAGGCGTTCCAGGCGCCGATGAAAGCGAAGATCAATACCGTCATCAGCGGAGCCTTGCTGATGGGCAGCACAATTTGCGTCAAGAAGCGCATATGCCCCGCGCCATCGATGCGCGCCGCGTCCCAAAGCTCATCCGGCACTTTTGAAAAGAACTGCCGCAGCAAAAAGATGCTGAACGCGTTTGCCATGAAAGGCACCGTCAGCGCCGGCAGCTTGTTGAGCCAGCTCCCACCCGGCAGGGGGATGACATTGCCGCGAATGATCAGGAAGTTCGGGATCACCGTGACCGACTCGGGGATCATCAGTGTAGCCAGCAGGGCGGCAAAGATAATGTCGCGCCCGGCAAACTTGATACGCGCGAAGGCGTAGCCCGAGAGGGTGGAGGTGATGAGCAGCCCGGCGCAGGTAATGGCGGTGATGATCACGCTGTTCATAAAATAGCGTGCAAATTTCGCCTCGCGCCATGCTTCGGCATAGTTTGAGAACTGCGGCACCACCGGCATCCAGCGCCGGTTGATTGTTTCGCCCAGCGTCATCAGCGAGCTGGAAGTCATCCAGAAGAACGGCAGGATG
Source organism: Chloroflexota bacterium (assembly GCA_023434145.1). Taxonomy (GTDB): domain Bacteria; phylum Chloroflexota; class Anaerolineae; order Anaerolineales; family Anaerolineaceae; genus DSYU01. The sequence continues at coordinate 40,531 of JAEYTI010000160.1, forward strand.
GCGATAAACGCGCCGATGATCAGGATAAGGTAAAGCACAATGCGCATGGGGCGCAGCCGGAAGGCAGGCGCCTTGGCTACAGAGGAGCGTGTCGCTTCGCGATGTTCGGTAGTAACGATCTGTTCTGGGTTAGCCATAGAACACCCGCTCCGAGAAAAGTTTATTCTGGGCATACGTTAGCCCGGCGATGATGACAAACAGGATGATCGCCTGTGCCGCCGCATAGCCGTAGTTGTTGATTTTGTAGAAGGTATCGAAAATTGTAATCGAGGTAACATCCATGGTATTGAGCGCCGGTGGATCACGCATCACGTAAATGTGGTTGAACGCCTTGAACGTGCCGATGAATGCGACCAGCGCCAAATAGAAGGTTACCGGGGAGATCAACGGAATGGTTACGTGGCGGAACATCTGCCACTGCGATGCGCCGTCGATATCGGCAGCCTCATATATCTCACCAGGGATAGAGCCTAACCCAGCCAGGAAGACCACCACGTTATAGCCTACGTAGGTCCAGATGCCGTATAGGATGACCGAAACGAGCGCCATGCTCGGCCCGGCCCAAAAACCTTCGAGATTGGTGCCGAAGACAACGTTGATGAACGGGCGCGGCTCGAACAGCCACTTCTGCGCGGGCAGGCCCAGGGACGTGAGTGCCCAGTTCGCCAGCGCCGAATCGCGCGGGCTGAAGATGCTGCGGAACACCACCGCCGTAGCAATAGTGGGGGTGATATACGGCAGGAAGTACAGCATACGGAACATTTCCTTGCCGCGGATTTTTTGGAACAGGATATACGCGATTACCAGGCCGATGGCAAGCTCTGCAGGAACGGTGCCGAGCGAGTACCAGAGTGTAATAGGCAGCGAGTTGAGGAAGCGTTTGTCACCGCTGGCGAGCATTTGCGCCCAGCCAGAGGAAAGTATCCAGCCGCCAGCAATAAGCACCAGAGCAGCAGCCATGCCGCCGATGGCGATCCAGTTACTGCCATGCCGAAGCGCGCGCGTCCAAACAACATAGGCCGAGAACATCAAGATCAGCCCGAGGATAAAAAACAGCAGTCCTGGTAGATCACCGAGGGCCCGCCCGTAATTCTCCATCCCAATGAACCCGCCCTTTACTGCTCGCCAGTTCAGCGTGCTCATGTAGACGGAGTATACAATGGGGAACAGGCCAAACAGCCCAATAACCAAGATCGATGGCAGGATAAAAAGATAACCGGTGATATTTTCACGGATCTTTTGTCCCATCGAAAAGCCCGCATGAGGAACCTTTTGAGATGCGCTGGGGCGAATCGTATTTGCAGCCAACCTTACTCCTTCCTTCTCTGCTGTGGGTATGCTTCCGCGGGTGATTCTTATGGAAAAAATTATAGCGTATATATGAAAATTCCGCCACAAAGCCCGCCGAAAGAGGTGTGTTCCATTTGGTTGGTTATTGGGCAGGGAACGAAGTTCCCTGCCCAATAACCAACAGGGCCCCCATCGTTACCCCGAAATTATATAACTTTGATAGAATAATAATGTGAACCAGACACGAACACCCCTGATCGCATTGATATTAGGCGACGCGCTGGCAATTCTTGCCGTCAGCCTGATTGGATTCTTCACGCACTATGGCAAGATCGAGGGCTGGCGCTGGCTGACGACCTTCCTGCCGGTGCTGGCTGGTTGGTTTGCCATTGCGCCGTGGTTTGGCGTGTACCAGACCGGCACTTCGCGGCGGTTGAGCGGTATCTGGCGCCCTGCACTGGCGGCTTTTCTTTCTGCGCCATTTGCGGCCTGGCTGCGCGGCGCGTGGCTCAACAGCGCCATCCTGCCGTTGTTCATCCTGGTAATGGCCCTGACCAACGCGCTAGGTTTTCTGGTGTGGCGGGCACTCTGGGCGCTGATTTCTTCACGGACGCAAACGAATGGATGAAGTAGCGCTGGTCGAACAGGCCCGTGACGGCGACCTGAACGCCTTCAACCGCCTGATCCTCGAATATCAGGATATGGCCTTCAACCTGGCGGCGCGGATGCTGGATGATGACGACGCTGCCGCGGATGTTACGCAGACGGCCTTTCTTTCTGCTTACCGCAGCCTGGATACCTTCCGCGGCGGATCGTTCCGCGCGTGGGTATTACGCATGGTTTCCAATGCGTGTTATGATGAGCTGCGCCGTCGCAAGCGTCGCCCCACCGTATCGCTGGAGCCGGTGAACGATGACGATGAGGAGATGGAATCACCTGCCTGGCTGGCGGATGATGGTCCATCGCCTGAAGATGAGCTGGAACGATCTGAACTGGACGATGCGCTGCAAACCTGCCTGAAGGGGTTAGGCGACGAATTTCGAACCGTTGTTTTGATGATTGATGTAGAAGGGTTGGATTATCAGGAAGTGTCGGATGCAACCGGGAAGCCGTTAGGCACAGTAAAAAGCCGCCTGGCACGCGCGCGGTTAAAATTGCGTGACTGCCTGCGTCAATTTGGGGAACTTTTGCCCTCCATTTATCGTCTTGATGATGAGGTAATGCAATGAGGGCTCAAATTAACGAACGCGACTTTGAACAACTTTCCGCATATATGGATGGGCAGCTAGCCCCAGCGGAGCAGCGCAGGCTGGAAGAGCGCCTGCGCGCGCGCCCTGATCTGCAGGAGGCGCTTGAAGACCTCCGGCGGACGCGGGCTTTGCTTCGCTCGGCGCCCAGGCGGCGCGCGCCCCGCAACTTTACGCTAACACCAGCGATGGTGGGCGAACAGGCCGGGCGGCGTAAGGGTGGGTTCTTCAGCAACCTGTTCCCAACCCTCAGCTTTGCCTCGGCGGTTGCTACCCTGCTGTTGGTGGCGACATTGTTGTTTGACCTCGCTCCCGGGCTGACACCTGCTACGGTAGCCGAATCGCCCGCCGCTGTTGAGGATGCGCGCCTGATGCAGAAGGACGGTGAGAATGCCGGCCCTGCTGCCGGAGCCGCCCCGCAAATGGAAGCCGCGCCGGCTGCTCCATCCATCACCTCGAATAGTGAGGGTGCAGAGGCGGGTCCGGTGATCTTGTGGGGACCTAATGGCTATGGCGGCGCGGTTGGCATGGGCGGCGGTGGCGCGCCAGATGTTGCTTGGGGCCGTGGCGGCGGAGGCGCTGAAATGGGCGGCATGGGCGGCGGCAGTGCTGGTCCACTGGGCGCCGACCCCTATAACACCGGTGAGATTATCGTGCCGCAGGAAAGCGTAGACTCGATGCCGCAAACCTATGCCGTTCCCGAAGCTGTCCAGCCAGATCCTTCTATTACCGGCGCCGGTCCGATCCTGGGGGTAGCCCCTACCGAGCAAACCGGGCAGATTGTGGAACGCGAAGTAATCAACCAGGGCTTGCCGGTCGAACAGCAGCCCGCCCCCGTCCTAGGAGATTCGCCCCCACCGCAGCCGGTGATGGAACCGGAGCAGCGCATCCTGGGCCTGCCCCCAATACGCCTCGCGCAGATCGCGCTGGCCGTGCTGGCAGTGGTTACTGGGCTGGCTGCATTCCTCCTCCGCCGTCGATAAACGTATCACTTCTAACACAAATGACGGGTCTCTGGGATTCAGCGTGGTTTTCGAGGGAAATTGCGAAGCAATTTACCTCGAAAACCACGCTGAATACCAAAGAGCCCCAATGACACGAGGGCTCTTTGGGAGCTGCCGTGGTTGTAGGGAAAGGTTGCAGTACAACCTCTTCCTACAACCACGGCAAAACCCAGAGACCCGACACGAGCAATCGCCCGTGTCATTGGGTTAGAAGTATAATTTCCCTCATGGATTCCATTCGTTTTTGCATTCGCTGTGGCACGGGGCTGGCGTACCGCGAGCTTTTCGGCCAGGAACGGCCAACCTGCCCGGCCTGCGGGTGGATCTTCTTCCACGATCCAAAGGTGGCGGCGGGCGTACTGGTAGAAGATGACCAGGGCAGCGTGCTGCTGGTGCGCCGCCTGAACGAGCCGGGGCGCGGGTTGTGGAGCTTCCCGGCGGGTTTTGTAGATGCCCACGAAGATCCGGCGCGCGCCGCCGAGCGCGAATGCCTTGAGGAGACCGGTCTGATCGTCTCTGTAACCTGCCTTCTGGATGTGATCGCTGGGCGCGAGCACGAGCGCGGCGCGGATATCGTCATCGTCTACCGCGCGTGTATCACCGGGGGAGCGCTCACCGCCGGTGACGATGCCGACCTGGCCGAGTGGTTCCCGCGTGCCGGACTGCCGCCGCTGGCTTTTCGCGCAACAAAAATCGCGCTAGGCTTGTCTTTATAACGCTACTTCAGGTTTACTTCGAAGAACCTGAGCACTTTTTGCTCGAACAAGTCTGGAAATTCTTTCTGAAACTCCAGATGACCAATACTATCCTCGTACCAAAGTTCTTTTGACTCGCCAGCAGCGTCATAGAGTTTCTGGCCACCGGCCGGGTCAGTCATGATATCCTGCCCGCCCATCATAATGAACAATGGTACGGGCGAGATTTCCTGTACCTTATTGATAGGTGAGAATGAAGATATGGTTGCTTTGAGGCGAAACTGTACCCAGATCTCAACAAGCGGGGCGAGGAGAACTGGCGGAGTAGGCAGGCTGCGTCGTGTATTTACCCAGATCACATCTCGCATTGAAGCGAATGGGCTTTGTACGATGACTGCTCGAATCTCCGGGTTCTGTGCCGCATAAAGGATAGCAGTTGAGGCGCCCATAGAGTTTCCGAACAGGCCAATCCGGTCTTTCTCAATCTCGGGTCTGGAAGACAGGTATTGATATGCCGCTTCCACATCCAGCACTTCTTTTTTGCCAAATGTTACCTCTTGCCCCTCACTTAATCCATGTCCCCTAAAGTCGAACAATATCACGCCATAACCTTCCTGCACAAGCATATTAGCGATGGGAAACATCATCGAGTGATTGCTTCGGTAGCCATGCAAAAGGATTACTGAGGCGCCATTAGTAGAGGGGTGGTACAAGGTGTATATGCGTAGGTTGTCGGTTGTGGTAAGAGTGATATTCTGGTACTCGACATTTGGGTAACGCGTAGCCAGAGGCGAGGACTCAAATAGATCAACCTGTTGGGATCGGGACTCTATCGGAGCGGAGGTTAGCGCGGTGGACGCGAATTGATAGGCGGCCACAACAAGCAGAACCACAAAGATCAGGATCAGGCTTATCAGAACAGAAGCCAGTTGACGCATCCACCGGGGCATTGACGATCCTTTGTTTTCTAGACTGGATTGAGGATCGTCAGCTACTTCCGCAGTGTCGAGCGGCGCATGTCGTCGAGCGCTTGCTTGTAGTCTTCCACGTTCGCCGGCTTGAGCGAGATGATAAGCTCGATCATATTAATCGCTTCGAGGTGCTTTCCTTCATTCAGCAGCCCATCGGCGACGGTGTCCAGTTGCGCCACGGCCTCTTCCACCTGCCCATTGCGGATCATCAGGTCGGCCAAGCGGCGGCGAACGTCCAGCCGGCTGCCCTGGTCGATCAACAGGTCATTGACGAAGTCGATTGCTTCCTTGCGCCGACCGGCGCTCTCCAGCGTGTTTACGTAATCGTCCAGCTCTTTCATGGCGGGCTGTTCTTGCCCCAACCGGAAGTTGAGCGTTACAAGCTGCGCGCGCACCTGCGGCAGGTCGGGCTGGATGGTACGGATCTGCTCAAAGATTCGCAGCGCCTGGCGCAGATTTAGCCGCTGCAGGTCGATGTCTGCGACTTTCATCAGCACGTTCACGCCCCAGGTGCGGTTGTCCTTCGACTTCTGGGCCACTTTCAGCGCGTCCAGATAGGTCTGCCGTGCTTTGTCCAGCTCTGCCAGGCGGTAGAACAGGTCCGCCAGGTCCGTGTACTCTAAGAGCGCATCTTCAATCTTGTCTTGCGCGACCAGCAGGTCGATGATTTGCTGGCGGATGGCGAGATCGGTCGGGTTGATCTGCGAGATGCGTTTGAGCATCCGCACGGCCCGGTTGGTTTCGCCACGCACGTTATACAGGCGGGTGACCACCTGGAATTTGTTGATTGCTTCAGCCATGTGATCTTCTTGCAGCATCAGCTCGCCGACCAGCACGTGCAGGGGCAGGTAAGAGGGCGACTGTTGGATGGCATACATCGCCTCTTCCAGGGCCGTTCGTACCTTGCCTTCCGTGGCGAGCTGGCGAACGCGGGCCATCGTCTCCACTACATTCGAACCGCGCGTTTCCAATACCAGCTCCGCCACAGGGATTGGCGAAGTGCCATCCGGCTGAGACGGCAAGTGCTGGCGGGTCTTCAGCAAGTAGGCGCGCCAGTCTGGACGAACAAGCTGGTTGGCGATCGTCTTACAGGTAGCAGAAAGGATAGCAGGGTCTTCAATGCTCGACTGGCTGTCGATCAGCGGGTCGTACTGGCTGATTAATTCTTCCGGATCACCGCCCGCCACCTGAGAATCGGCCAGGGCCAATGATTGCAGGTAAGCGCTCGCGGCTTCCTGCCACATGGCGCTTTTTTCGTAGATGGCGCCAATCAGCAGGTACGAAGCCAGCATGAAATCGGGGTGCTTCACCGACTGCTGAAGATAGCGCTGTGCGCGCTCGGAATTGTTATCCTTCAACATCAGGCCCAGCGCGAAGTATGCCGATGGCTGACGCAGGCCCAGATTCAGTGCTTTTTCTAGCTCGATCACTGCCTGGTCGTTGTCGCCCATCGTCTGCGAGTCGATCGCCTGGCTCAGGTGCAGAACGATGCGCGTGCGGTCGCCGCTGTCCGATTCGCCAGCGATGCCGCGCGCCAGGGCATTCAATCCTCGCCCGCGCACGGATACTGCGGCGGTCGCGCCTTCTTCCGCCTGGTCGAAGAGCTGTGCCGCGAGCTGAATCATGGCCTTCTGCCGCGCCTCGCAGATCGGGTCGGGCGGGATCGAGCCGTCCAGCCCGCTAGAGTCGCCGGTATCTTCCATTTCGCGGAGCTGCGCCATGCGCACCGGGCCTGTACCGCCACGCGGTCGCGAGGGTCGGGGAAGCGTCTGGTTGCTGCGCAGCATGGATAGCGCCATGCGGATCTCTTGATGGTCGGGCATTGCCTGGAAGGCGCGCTCGATCACTTTTAGCGCGCGAGTCAGGTCGCCGGAGTGCTGGAAAATGCTCGCAGTAGCAATGTACTCGGTAGCAGCGTCATCCTTGCGACCCAGTTTTTCGTAAACGGCAGCCAGTTTCGACCGCACAGCAATGTTTTCAGGCGTCAAGCTGAGCACGCGCACCCAATTGTCGATCGCTTTATCGACCGCGCGTGCTTTCAGATGCAGCTCAGCAGCTTGCAGCGACGTGCTGATGGCGTCGTTAAGCTTGCCCATGCGCTCGTAGATGCGAGCGATTTTCTCCTGCCCTACCGGATCATCGGGAGAGAGGGAGGCAGCCCGCTTGTAGCACTGCAGTGCCGAGGGGTAGTCTTGCATCTCGAACAGTGCCAGCCCAAGGCTCGATAGCGCCTGGGCGTGATCGGGGAACTCTTCCAGCGCGGCGCTGTAAAAGTCGGCAGCTTTTTCCCATTCCTGATCCCATGCAGCGGAATGGCCCTGATTCATCGCTTTTTGGAATGCTTCTTTGTTCCCAGCCATTATTCTCTCATGAGGAAGATTCGGCGGATAATACTCAGAGTGTAACCGGAAATGGATTTAAATAGTACAAAAAATCCCTTGCAGTTTTGTTTGGTCAGCCGGTTATTCTCGCAGCGGCTCCATGATGCCCCAATTTCCGCCCGACTTTGCGTCTGTCTCGAGCGGGATATCGAGCTGGAAGGCGTTTTCCATAACCTGCTGCACCAGCCTGCGCGTTTCCTCGACTGCCTCGGGCGGGGTCTCCAGCACCAGCTCATCATGCACCTGTAAGAGCAGTTTTGCCGGGCTGCCTGCCTTGCGCAGCGCGGGCGGAAGCTGGATCATTGCCAGTTTCATGATATCCGCGGCGGTGCCCTGAATTGGCGCATTGATGGCTTCGCGCTCTTCGCGGTTGCGCTGATTGATATTGGCTCCACCCTGGCTGTGCAGGTTGGGGAAGTAGCGCCGTCGACCGAGCAGCGTTTCCACATAGCCCTGCTGGGCAGCCTTGCGGCGGATGCCGTCCAGGTAGCGCTTTACGCCGGGGAACTTTTCGAAGTATGCTTTCACAAAGTTCTCGGCCTCGGCCAGGGTGATGCTGGCATAGCGTGCAAGGCCAAATGCGCTCATGCCGTAAACCAGCCCAAAGTTGATACTCTTGCCCAGGCGGCGCATATCGCGCGTAACCGATTCTAGCGGGACGTTGTAGACCGCCGCCACCGATGTAGCGTGGATATCTTGACCGGCGCGGAAGGCATTGAGCATCGCTTCATCACCCGACATGTGCGCCAGGATGCGCAGCTCGATCTGCGAGTAGTCGACCGAGAGCAGCACGCTGCCCGGTGAGGCGATAAAGCCCTTGCGGATCTGCCGCCCCAGCTCGGAGCGGGCGGGGATGTTTTGCAGGTTTGGCTCTGAAGATGCCAGCCGCCCGGTAACCGACCCGGTCTGTGAAAAGGAGGTGTGCACGCGCCCGGTACGCGGGTTGATCGAGGCGGGCAGGGCCTCCAGGTACGTTGATCGCAGCTTGGAAAGCTCGCGGTACTCCAGCACCATATTGACAACCTCGTGCTGCCCGCGCAGTTCTTCCAGTACGTCCACCGAGGTGGAGTAATGCCCAGAGGCAGTTTTCTTTCGCCGGTCCGGCGGGTCGAGCTTGAGGGTTTCGAACAGCACCTTTGATAGCTGCTGCGTGGAGTTGATGTTAAAGACGTAACCAACCGATTCGTAGATGTTCTTTTCGATCGCAATCATGCGCTGGGCCAGGTCGCTGGACATGGTTTGCAAGAAGGGTACGTCCAGGGCGATGCCGTTGTTTTCCATATCCGACAGCACCTCGATCAGCGGCATTTCGATCGTCTCGAACACTTGCGTCGCGCCACAGTCAACCATCTTCTGCTGGAGGATGGGCATCAGGCGCAGGGTCACCTCTGCGTCGGCGGCGGCATATGGCGCGGCGGCGGCAACCGGCACCTGTGCCATGGTGATCTGCTGCTTGCCCTTGCCAATCAGTTCTTCGATGTGTGTCATTGACACATCGAGATACACCTCTGCCATTTCCTTCAACCCCAAGTTGCGCGAGGCCGGGTCACGCAGCCACTCGGCGATCATGGTGTCGAATGAGAGCGGGGTGGGGCGCAGCCCGTATCGCTCCAGCATCATCGCGTCATACTTCAGGTTCTGCCCAATCTTTCGCTTGTTTGGGTCGGTCATAGCTGGGCGCAGTCCCTCAATCACGTGCTCCAGTGGGAGCTGCTGCTCCCCTGTGGCATGCCCCACGGGGATATAGTAGCCCTGGCCCTCGCGCACTGCCAGCGAAATGCCCACCAGGTCCGCGCGGAGCGGGTCGGTGGAGGTCGATTCAGTATCGAAGCTGATCACTTCGGCTTCGCTCAACCGCGCGACAAGATCTTGCAGCGCTTCGGGCGTGTCGATCACCTGCACGTCGATCTGATAGGAAGGCGAGACGCCGATGCGCGTGCCCGCAAATGCCGGGTCATTGCCGAACAGGGAAAGCTGACCGCCCGGCGGCACCGCCGCTGCTGCGCCGACCAAAGCACCCTGTTCCGGCGGCAATTCGGCGGGAACCAGGTTGCGCAGGCGCGTGGTAAGCGAGCGGAACTCAAGCTGGCGGAACAGGGCTTCCACTGCCGGCAGGTTTTCGGCCACCCGCACCTGGGCCGCGTCTACATCCAGCGTCACCCGCAGGTCGGTAAGGATCTGCGCCAGCTTGCGCGAGAGATAGGCGTTGTCTTTGTTCGCTTCCAGCTTGCCGCGCACGCCTTTCGAAAGCTCATCGAGGTGGTTGTAGACTTCATCGAGCGTGACGTATTTCTCCAGCAGCGAGCAGGCGGTCTTCTCACCGATGCCCGCCACCCCGGGGATATTGTCGGACTTGTCGCCGACCAGGGCTTTGTAATCCACCACCTGATCGGGGCGGATGCCGAGGTAATCGAACACGTCTTTGGCGCTGTAATCCTTCGCATCCGACAGCTTGGCGCCGGATAGGTTCACAATCACTCGCTCATCGACGAGCTGGAGCAGGTCGCGGTCACCGGTGATGATTTTGACGCCAAAGCCCTTCTCTACCGCCTGCTTGGCCAGCGAGCCGAGGATATCGTCGGCCTCGTAGCCTTCCAGCTCGATGCGCGGGAAGCCAAAGGCATCCACGAGCTGGCGGATGCGGGTCATCTGCGGGCGCAGGTCGTCGGGCATTTTCGCGCGGGTGGCTTTATAGCCGCTGAACACCTGGTCGCGGAAGGAGTGCCCGCCGTCAAAGGTCACTGCGAGATATTCTGGCTGGTCGTGCTCTAGCAGGCGGATGAGCACCGAGGCAAAGCCGAACACCCCTGCGGTCGGCTCGCCCTCTTGGGTAGAAAACCGCTCAGAAGTGCTTGCGGTAAGCGCGAAGAAAGTGCGGTAGGCCAGTGCGTGGCCGTCTAGGAGGTAAAGGGTAGGGGGCATAGGTTGGTTCTCTAAATCCGGCAGAGGTACGCTGCCGGGAAAGTTGAAAATGTTTTCTATAATTGTACACTATAATGAAGCGAGGAACTTAAGGGC
>JAEYTI010000179.1 GCA_023434145.1 Chloroflexota bacterium
GTCAATAATAAACATCAAAACACGACAAATCACCTCCTGGCTGAGTAGGTGACAAAATCTTCATGAGGAGTGCATATGCGAGGCCTTTCCAAGGAATATGTAATCCGCCGGGTATTGATGTTCTTCCTCACCGTCTGGCTTGGCGCGACAATTATCTTTATCATCCCCCGCCTCGCCCCTGGCGACCCAATTACGGCGATGGTCAGCCGGATGATGAACCAATCCGGGTACATTGAAAACAGCGCGCAGCTGATCGAAGCGTGGCGGGCAAGATTCGGCCTCGATGATCCAATCCTGATCCAGTACTTTAAGTATTTGGGCAATCTGATCACCTTCGATCTGGGGTATTCACTCTCCCAGTTTCCTGCCACAGTAATGGAATCCTTGGGACGAGGACTGCCCTGGACGTTCGGGCTGCTGTTTTTGTCGACGATCATTTCTTTCATCCTCGGCAATACCATCGGGGCGATGTTGGGCTGGCGCAAGACCCCCAGGGTAATCCGTATCGTGCTGCCTATCACGCTTACCTTTACATCCATCCCACCGTTTATGATGGGGATCGGATTTATTTACTTCTTCGCGTTTGGCTTGCGTTTATTCCCCTTTTCGAAGGGATACAGCAGCGGCGTTGAAGTGGGCTGGAATTGGGAGTTTATCCAAAACGTGATCCATCACGGCACACTGCCGGCGATGGCAATTGTCGTTGTGACGATGGGCTTTTGGGCATTGGGTATGCGCGGCATGATGATTACGACAGACAGCGAAGATTTCCTGATCCTGGCGCAGGCCAAGGGGCTGTCGTCGGCGCGCATCTTTTGGCGTTATGCGGTACGGAACGCCGTTCTGCCGCAGTTAACGGCCCTGGCGCTGAGCCTGGGTGGAATCGCGGGCGGCACCATCCTGGTGGAGTACATCTTTGCATACCCTGGCATGGGGTACATTTTCTACCAGTCCATCACCAACCTCGACTACACCATGATCCAGGGCATCGCCTATATGATCATCCTGATGACCTCACTGGCGGTGTTGATTATTGATCTGGTCTACCCACTGATTGACCCTCGTATTACGTATCAGAAGAAATAGGGCTAATGCTCTGACTGGATTTCGTGGTGATTGGATATGCTGCCCCGCAGTACAACCAATCACCGCAAAATCCCACCGGCTGAAATTTACAGAATAGGTGGAGAAGAAGATATGGGAGCGATCGAGAGTCAGAACATGGAACGCGTTGGCGTCCCCGTAAAGGGGGTGCGGATCAACCGATGGGATAATCCCTGGCTAAACTGGAAACTGCTCACGGGGGCCAGCCTGATTATGTTTATTGTGCTGTTGGGGCTGGTCGGACCGCTGTTCTGGGATACAAAACTGGCAAGAGTTGGCACCAGCCCGCTGAACCTCCCACCAGCCGGCATCACGATCGAAGTAGACGGGAGGCAGTACGCCGGAACGATGGCGCACCCGCTGGGGACCGAGAGCAATGGGCGCGACATGCTGGCGTTGATCATCACCGGCGCGCCAATGTCCTTGCAGGTTGGGGTACTGACCGCCCTCATTGGCATGACCGTCGGGGTCATCCTCGGCTCGGCTGCCGGGTATTTGGGCGGCTGGGTCGACAACGTGATTCGAACCCTCTCCGACTCTGTCATCACCATCCCTTCGCTGGCGGTGCTGATCACCATCTCCGCCTACGTGCGCCAAATTGAATTGAGTACCATGGCGCTTATATTGGCATTGTTTGCCTGGCCCGGCCCCACGCGCTATGTGCGCGCGCAGGTACTCACCCTGCGCGAGCGCGGCTACGTGCGCATGGCGCGCCTTTCGGGGGTTCCGCCGCTAGAAATTATGATTAAAGAAATGGTGCCCAACATGCTGCCCTGGCTCGCCGCCAGCATGTCGGGCAATATTTCCGGCGCTATCCTGGCTGCCAGCAGTCTCGAAGCGCTCGGCCTGGGGCCGACCCGCATCCCCACCCTCGGCATGACCATCTACTATTCGATCCGCGCCGTCGCTGTGCTGCGCGGCATGTGGTGGTGGTGGGGCTTCCCCATCCTTACCCTGGTGATTATTTTCTTAGGCCTGTTCTTAATGGCAATCGGGCTGGATGAAATCGCCAATCCGCGGCTGAGGGGGGTGCGCTAATGGTCACGCGTGATTATCAACCGTTGGCAAGCCCGGGAAATCCGGTCAAAAAAGATGTGGTGCTGGATGTAAAAAACCTGCGCATCCACTATGAAACACCGCGCGGCGACGTGATCGCCGTCAACGGTATCAGTTTCAAGGTGTATCGCGGAGAGATTGTTGGCCTGGTGGGCGAGTCGGGCTGCGGCAAAACCACCGCGGCTATGGGGATTTTGCAGTTGGTACAGTCGCCCGGGCGTATCATCGGCGGAGAAATCCGCATCAATAATGAGAATCTTTTGGGGTTAAATGAGCAGCAGCTCCGCAAGCGGCGCTGGAAAGACCTGGCGCTGATCCCCCAGGGCGCGATGAATTCGCTGAACCCAGTGATGAAAGTGCACGAACAAATTGGAGATGCGATTATCACGCATGAAGGCCGCCAGCCGAACGGTGTCCTCAAACAGCGCATCCTCAGCCTGTTTAATCTGGTCGGCTTGCCTGCCCGCGTGTATGACCAGTATCCGCACGAGCTGAGCGGCGGAATGAAACAGCGCGTGTGCATCGCGATGGCGATCGCCCTCTCGCCGCCGTTGATCATTGCAGACGAACCCACCAGCGCGCTCGACGTGGTAGTGCAGCGCGTAATCGCCCAAACCCTGCTGGATGTAAAAAACCGCATGGGTGTCTCTATGATCTTAATCGGCCACGATATGGGCCTGCAAGCCCAACTGGTCGACCGCATCATCGTGATGTACGCGGGCAATATCGTCGAAGTGACACCCGTCGGGAGAGCCTTTGAACGCCCGCTCCATCCCTATACGCAGCTTCTCATCGCATCCATTCCATCGATTAAAGAGCGCAAACCGCTCAAAATTACCGAAGGTCTGACACATGACTTGCGCAACCCGCCGCCTGGCTGCATCTTCCAATTCCGCTGCCCGTTTGTCATGGATGTTTGCCGGAAGGTTGTGCCGCCGCTGCTCGAACATGAACCCGAGCATCTCGCAGCTTGCCACCTATACACTGAAGAAGGGCAGAAGAATACATGATGAGTACACCTCTGCTTGAAATACGCGACGCAACAAAAATCTACGGCGGCGGTTTCCTCCAGTCCGGGGATAAGGTTGTGGCCCTGCAAGACTTCAACCTGCTTATCCCGGATAAGCCTGCCGTAATTACAACCATCGCCGGGGAAAGTGGAAGCGGAAAAACAACCCTGGCGAGCGCCATCCTGGGATTCATCGGCCTGACCTCGGGGCAAATTCTGTATAAGGGCAAAGATATCGCCAACCTGAAAGGCCCGGATATGTTGGAATACCGGCGTCAGGTGCAGGCAGTCTTTCAGGACCCCTACGAGGTGTACAACCCCTTCTACCGGGTCAAACACATCTATGATATGGTGATCTCACATCTGAACCTGGCCCACAGCAAGGAAGAAGCCCGGGATCTGATCGAACAATCACTGCGCGTGGTAGGCCTGCGGGGCGAAGAGGTGCTGGAAAAATATCCGCACCAGCTCAGCGGCGGGCAGCGGCAGCGCATCATGGTGGCACGCGCCTATATGATGCGCCCCAGCTTGATTGTCGCCGATGAGCCCGTTTCCGCCGTGGATGCCTCGCTGCGCGCCATGATCCTGGACGTGATGATCCGCCTGCGAGACGAAGCCGGCATTTCCTTCCTGTACATCACACACGACCTGAGCACTGCTTATCAGATTGGCGACAATATTTATGTGCTGTACCAGGGAGGGATCGCCGAACACGGGAACACGGTGAATGTCATCGAAGACCCCAAACACCCCTACGTTCAGATGTTGATTAATTCCGTTCCGGTGCCAGACCCCAAGGTCAAGTGGACCACGCAATTGGAAGGCGTAGCCGATGAATCGATGCGGGCAACGGTTGGCGGCGGGTGCCGGTTCTACTCACGCTGCCCGAACCGCATGGACCGGTGCGCCGAAGCGCGCCCTCCGCTGTACGATATCCCGGGATCAGATCAGCGAGCCGCCTGTTATCTATACGAAACGGAAACAGATCGCGAAACCACGTGATTGCGTGGAGAAATTACCTCGCGTTCCGGTTATTCTGAACGGTCGATCCATCGTGTATGGAACGGCTTCAGGGAATATCTGTGCGATCTGAGGTGCTAACCTGTTTTGTATAGCTGTGTAACAACTGGCGAGAATAACGAAACGCAGAAACGAACCAGTCCGCCGGTCATCCGAAGATATTCATCTCAATAAAAATTTATGATCCCAGTTGCGCTCGTACTGCTTGCATATCTTTGCGGATCGCTGCCATTTTCTGTCTGGTTAGGAAAACGTTTCCTCCGCATCGATGTCCGTCAGGTTGGTGATGGGAACCCGGGCGCTGCCAATGTCTTCCATGCGGGCAGCAAGCTGGTGGGGCTTCTGGCCTTAATGCTGGATGTCAGTAAAGCGGCTGTACCCGTCGGCCTGGCATATTTCAACATGGGTATTCGTGGCGTACCCATGTTTCTAATCGCCATCGCACCGATTTTAGGCCACGTTTTCTCACCATTCCTGGGTTTCCGGGGAGGGAAAGCAATTGCTACTGCTTTGGGGGTGTGGATTGGATTGACGATCTGGAAAGCCTCATTGGCGGGGGTAATGGGTGCATTGATCGGGATCACTTTGCTCACACCGCCGGGCTGGGCGGTCATGCTTGCGTTAGGGGGAATTCTGATGACATTGCTAATTTGGCTGCCAGATCCCCTACTGTTGTTTGTTCTCGCAGGTCAAACCGTTATTCTTGCCTGGACGCACCGCACCGATCTGAGCCATTGGCCGCGCCCACGCCCCTGGCTGGCACAGCGCTTCCACCGGGTATCAGGGTGAGCACAGGATGGCTGAATATTTCACTCACGGCCTGGTGCTCCACCTGATTATTTTTCAAGCGTTGATCCTGCTGGTGATCCTGAGCAATATCCGGTTACTTCACCAGGCCAGGCGGCATACCCCTCCTCCGGCTTTTCCAAAAGTCACCATTCTTATCCCGGCTCGCAATGAGGAAAATACAATAGCAGGGTGCATCCGGTCGCTCTTAGCGCAGGATTACCCCTCTTTTGAGGTCCTTGTCCTAGATGATCAATCCAGCGACAACACACGCTTACTCCTGGAGCACATTGCCAATATACAGCCCAGATTGAAGATTCTGGATGGCAAATCGCCTCCGGATGGCCTGATGGGAAAGAATTGGGCTTGTGCTCAACTGGCGCAGCAGGCGCATGGTGACCTGCTGTTCTTCACCGATGCGGATACCCTTCATCATCCACAAACTTTACGGGCCACCGTAACTGCTTTGCTGGGCACCCAGGCCGACATGCTGACGGGTTTCCCGCGTCAGGAAGTGCACAGCTGGGGAGAACGGCTAATGGTTCCCTTTTTTTCTTGGGCGATCCTCTGTTTCATCCCGCTAGCGCTGGCGTACCGGCTCCGGTGGCCAGCGCTTTCCAGCGGAGTTGGGCAGATGATGTTGTTTCGACGGGAGGCTTATGAGGCAATTGGTGGGCACGAAAGGTTAGGATTATCGATTGTGGATGACTTGATGCTAGCAAGGCGGATCAAAGAAGCCGGTCTGCGCTGGCGTGTGTTGTATATTGCTGATCTTGTCACCTGCCGAATGTATCGAAACAGCCGAGAAGCGTTTCATGGGCTGGTAAAAAACCTCTTTGCAGCGTTTGGTTTTCGCCTCCTGCCTTATTCGTTTGTGTTCCTCTGGCTGGCAGTGATGTTCTGGGGGCCGCTGATTATCCTGGGGCTGATGATCTTTGGGCTAGCTCCGCAAGCCCGGGCCAGTGAGCTTGCCGCTTGTATTGGGATATCTTTGCTTCTGTGGCTGGTGCCTTATATTGAGCTGGGTATCCCGTTGCGCCTGGCGTTCCTGTATCCAATCACCCTTCTGACGAATGAAGTGGTTGCTTTTCAATCGCTTCGTCTCAGCCTCACCGGTCGCCTAACCTGGAAAGGCCGCACACTAAACCGAACACAATGGAGGTGGTTTTAAAGACGATCATGTATACAGCGAAAACACTTGTGGATGGCCATGAATGTGATATAATGATTTAAACGTTGTTTGAAACACCGTTTAAATCATTTCATTTAGGAGCACCATCCATGCCAATACTCTTTACTCTGTTTACGCTGCTTGCTGGCATATCGATCGCCTTTCTTCCCCTATCCACCGGCATCTTCCCAAAGATGGGCCTCATGCCATTGAAACTTGGCCACCGCAAATCCACCCGGCTGGTGCAGGTGATCCTGGTTTGGGGGCTGGCTGCCACCACCCTTTGGATGGACCGCGTATTGTGGGGCTGGATCGCTGTTGTCATCGCTCTTTGGTTTACGATGGTCGCGCTGAACCTTTTCCCACAGCGCATCTTTGTCGACCTTACGCAGCCAGCAAGATCACAGAATGGGCTGGCTGATACTGCGCCAGTTCTAGCTGCGCAAGTAGATGGTGAAGTGGTCGCTTACCCGCTGGAGCTGATCGTGCCGCACCATATCGTCAACGATGTGATTGGCGGCAGGCCGGTTCTGGTCGCATGGTGAGCGGCCTGCCGCAGCGGCATCGTGTATGCCGCCACCATCAATGAACAGACTCTGACTTTTCAAGTATTCGGCGTATGGCGCAAGAACCTGGTCATGCGCGATCACCAGACGGGCAGCATCTGGCAGCAAGCCACCGGCGAGGCGATCGATGGGCCGCTAAAGGGCTGCCAGTTGGAAATGCGAACCGGGTGGGAAACAACCTGGGGCATGCTGCGAAACGCATTTCCACAAGCCTGTTATGCCCTCCCACCGCACAAGTTCACCGGCCTGATGCCCAAACCCATCTTGCAGCGCGTGCTGAGCATCACCCATTGGGCGAACCTGGGCGGTTTGTCTTCGCCAGATACACGGCTGCATTCCCATGATGTCGTGATTGGTGTAATCGTCAACGGTGCGACCAAAGCATATCCGCTCGACGCATTGCGCGCTCAACCTGTGCTGGTGGACCAAGTTGGCGGTGAATCCATCCGTTTGGTGTATGATGCGGCAGGGGATCAGGTAACGGTAACCACCGCGGAAGGTATCCGGCTGAACACCGAACGCCAATGGTGGGCCGGCTGGAGCGAATTTCATCCACGCAGCGAGCTCTATGGAGAGAAGACCGATGCGCACGTCTCATGATGCCAACAAAGGCGAAACGAAGCAGGAGATCCTGAAGGCGACCCTGAAGATTTTGGAATCGGAAGGCTTTCAAAAACTGACCGTGCGGAAGATCGCCGCCGAGGCGGGAGTCAATGTGGCGGCAGTGAATTATCATTTTGGTTCCAAAGACCGGGTTGTGTTTGAAGCGCTGCAAACCTTACGCGCACGCTTTGGCGAAGCCTTCGCCCACCTGCGCGCAGTGGGTCACCCGCCCCGAGCGCGCCTGGTGGCCTTTATGACGGCTTACTGCGACACGGTGTTTGAATATCCCAACCTGGTAAAAGCCTTTATCAACCAGAGCTTGAACGCGGAAATCCAACAGGATTATGAATCGTTTGTCCGCAGAGAAGGGCTGGCACTGATTACGCAAACGCTAGCGGAAATCCTTCCCGACGGTGAAGAAACGTTACGGATGAAAGCCTTCCAGATGATGAGCAGCTTGATTTTGATATTGCTGGTAGGCAAAGACAGCGGCCCGGTGATCGGCCTGGATTTTTCCGATCCGCAGGTCCGCGCGCGGTATATCCAAACCATCGTACCTGGGGAAGCGGCGTGAGGGCGGCAGGCGCATTAAGATCCTGTAATCTTTGGCTCGCGGTGTTAGGCTCGAAATAATCCCCATCGCAGACGATATCCGCGCGGTGCAGGCCTAATGCCCCGGCGATATCGCGGTTGAAGCAGGCCACGCAGATGCCCATGTTCCCCGGATTGCCGAGGCGCACCAGCAACGGCGCGAGCACACCGACCACAACGCCAGTGAGAATTGGCCCCCAACGAGAAGTTAGGAAATTGGAAATTGCACGCATAGAACGGGTTCCTTGTTGTTTGTGAATTAACGAAAAAGTCTCCACGCGCTGGCTGGAGACTCATGTGAAACCCGCCAGATTAGAATCAGGCAAGAAGGGACACGGTCAACCTGCCGCGCGACAGAGACGGGTGCGTCACGCGCACCCTGGCAATGCCAGCTCAACGACAGCGGAACGGGTTGATCATCGCGTCACCTCCTTTCTTATATTGCATCCATTCATTTTAAGATGTCAATCCGACCAAGAGAAGTGACGAAAATAACTTCTCCAGCAGTCGGCGTAGCCAAATGGCTTGTAAATAGCGTTACATATCAAAAAGACGAGCAGGATCATTGTAAAGACAACAATATTCTCTATCAAGCAAGCAAGCAATTTTTCGGCTCTCTGGGTTTCCCCTACAACCACGGCAAAACCCAAAGAGCCAATTTTCTATATCAGGACAAAACGCGCTTCATAGTACAATACACGCGCCTGAACCAGGAGCAGGCTGCCTATGCCCATTACGCCAACCGAAAACGAGGTCGTCCTCCACGTGCCTGGCCAAGGTTGGAGACATTTTCGCAAACCCGTCGAGGTGATTACCGTGCGGCAGGTAGCGGAGGTGGCAGATGCGCTGGCACAGGTGGAGGAGCGAGTGACGCGGCACGGGCGGTGGGCGGGGGGCTTTCTTGCGTATGAGGCGGCTCCGGCGATGGATAGCGCGTTTGCCATCAGGCCGCCGCTGGGGGAATTTCCGCTGCTGTGGTTTGGCATTTACCAAGAGCCAGAATGGTTGTCCGATACAGCAGTGGCGGAGCGCGCGGGGCTTGGCGCCTTACCCGCGGCGTGGCAGCCCACCGTGGCGGAAGATGTCTACCACCGGGCGATCCGCAAGATCAAGGACTACATCGCGCATGGCGACACGTATCAGGTAAACTACACCTACCGGCTGCAGGCGAACGCGTGTCCGGCGGAAGCGTGGCCGACCTTCTCCGCGCTGGTTACGGGGTACCCGGCGCCATACGCGGCCTTTGTGGAAACGGAAGACTGGGCGGTGCTGTCAATTTCGCCGGAGCTGTTCTTCACCCTCGATGGTTCAACGCTGACCAGCAAGCCGATGAAAGGCACCGCGCAGCGCGGACGCACACTGGAGGAAGACCGGCAGATGGCTGAATGGCTGCACCATTCTGAGAAGAACCGGGCCGAGAACCTGATGATCCTCGACATGGTGCGCAATGACGTGGGCCGCGCGGCGCGGACGGGCAGCGTGCACGTGCCGGAGATCTTTACCGTGGAAAAATACCCCACCGTCTGGCAAATGACTTCGACTGTGCGCGCGCAGACGGACGCTAGCCTGCCGGAGATCTTGCGTCACCTCTTCCCGGCAGCGTCGATCACCGGCGCGCCTAAGGTGCGGACGATGCAGATCATTACCGAACTGGAATCGACCCCGCGCCAGATTTATACCGGCACAATTGGTTTTTATGGCCCGGGACGGCAGGCGCAGTTCAACGTGGCCATCCGCACGCTGCTGCTGGATAAAAAGCGCGGGACGGCCGAGTACGGGGTGGGCGGTGGCATCGTGTGGGATTCAGAGCCAGAGGACGAGTGGGAAGAAACACGCACCAAGGCGCGCATTCTGTGCGAACCGCCGAAGCCGTTTGAACTGCTGGAAACCATGCGCTGGACGCCGCACGAAGGCTGGTTCTTGTTGGAACAGCACCTCGACCGGCTGGCGCGTTCGGCGGAGTACTTCTCTTACCCGCTCGACCGGGCGCGGCTGCTGGAGGCGTTGGACCGGGCTGCGGAAGGGTTTGATGGGATCGCTCAAATGGCGCGCCTGCGCCTGGCCCGCGACGGCCAGCGAACCATAACCGCCCAGCCGCTGGGGCAGCGGCCAAACCCGGCGCGTGTCACCCTGGCGCAAAGCCCGGTCAACACCGCCGACCGCTTCCTGTTCCACAAAACCACCCGTCGCGAGATCTACCAGCGTGCTCTGGCCGAGCGCCCCGGCTTCGACGACGTGCTGCTGTGGAATGAGCGCGGCGAGGTGACGGAATCGACCATTGCCAATGTGGTTGTCGATCTGGATGGGAGAAGGATAACTCCAGCCGCGGCGTGCGGCCTGCTCCCCGGCACCTTCCGCGCCTGGATGCTGGAGAAAGGCGAGGTCGAAGAGGGGGTAGTGAAGGTGGAAGATTTGGGGCGGTGTGCGGCGGTGTATCTGGTAAATTCAGTGCGGGGCATGTGGGAAGTTCATATAACATAGATTTTCGAAAATCCAATTTTCATGGGTTGGGGCAGGGGAACGAAGTTACCCTGCCCCAACCCATGAATAAACGCATACGCATCATCTGAGGAGCCAGCCCATTACGGGACTTTCCCTACAGCAACGTTGGGGTTTCCTCATTGTCCCAAAATTTATTTTTATTTACTATTTTATAGGATTGTTTCATTTATCTGGAAATAAGTTAGCCAATCGATGCGGGGGTAGACGAAGGTTCCATGAGAAATCTAATCTATGGTGTGATCTGGATATTGATTTATCTGCTGATTGTTCTTGCCCCAATTATCGTTTTGATGATTGGCCCAGAACGGCCTGGACGAGAAATATGGCGTGAATTTTCTGTGGCGCTTGGTTTTGCCGGACTTTCAATGATGGGCATGCAGTTCTTGCTCACTGCGCGCGTGCGCCCGATTGTGCGGAACTATGGAATTGATGTTGTTTACCATTTCCATAGGCAGATCTCCATTGTTGCGTTTCTCCTGATCCTGGCGCATCCGGCAACGTTGTTCGTGTTCAGCCCTGGCCTGCTAAACCTTTTGAATCCCCTCACCGCACCCGCCCGGGTAATTTTTGGGCTCGCATCGATCCTGCTGCTTGCCGTGCTGATTTTTCTCTCACTGAAACGTTTGGACTTGAAACTTAAGTATGAACCATGGCGGCTCACGCACGGAATACTAGCGACCTTGGCGATCATTTTCGCAATGCTGCACGTTCTGGGCGTCGGGTACTACATTGACACCCCTGGTAAACAGATACTGTGGATTGTGCTGAGTGTATTCTGGATCGGAGCGCTGGGTTATGTGCGCATCCTCAAGCCATTGTTGATGCTGCGCAAGCCTTACCGCATTGATGAAGTGCGCCCTGAGCGAGGAGATGCCTACACGCTCGTATTCAAGCCCGAGGGGCATAAAGGTCTCACCTTTCGGCCAGGTCAGTTCGCCTGGATGACCATCTGGTCTTCCCCATACAACATTCGCGAGCATCCCTTTTCTTTTTCTTCCAGCGCCATGCAAAATGACCGGCTGGAATTAACCGTAAAAAACCTGGGAGACTTTACATCTCAGGTGAAGGATATCCAGCCGGGCACGCGAGCATATCTAGATGGCCCTTACGGCATTTTCAGCATCGATAACTACCCTGCGGAAAGTTATGTGTTTATCGCGGGCGGAGTGGGGATCACTCCGGTTATGAGCATGCTGCGCACCCTGGCCGACCGGCGCGACCGGCGGCCGGTAATCCTCTTCTATGGAAGTAAAACCTGGGAAGATGCCACATTCCAAGAAGAAATCGATATCTTGAAAGAACGGATGAACCTGACCATTGTGTACGTTTTGGAAGAACCAATGGATGGTTGGGAAGGAGCAACCGGGTTTATCACGGCCGAACTTATAGCGGAGCACTTGCCAGAAAACCGGACGGAAATCTATTACTTTATGTGCGGGCCGGAACCGATGATGCAGGCAATTGGATCGGCTCTCGATCGCCTGGGCATCATGCCCGATCGGATCATTCTGGAACATTTCAGCCTGGTCTAACAGGTTTCAGCCGTCAGATAAGGGGGAAAGGCAGCGGATTGGAAGAATTAACGCAAGAGGAGATAACAGTTGCGTAGAGAATTAGCAAATTCCCTGGTTGTTGTGATTGGAGTTCTGGTTGTGATTTTGGCCGTCATCTTTGCCCTGGTTCAGGGAGCATAGAGAAGAGGCACAGAATGTCTAACGATCACTTCCGTCGTAACCAGGGAGAAATTCAGGATTTGCCCAACCCGGGCACTGCATGGCACAATCTTTCCGAAGAAGACGTTCTTCGCGAACTTCAAACCTCGAAGATGGGGCTCCCAAATAAAGAGGTTGAAGATAGACTGGCGAAGCATGGCAGAAATGTACTACCCAGCCGGCCGCCATTGACCCTGCTGCAAGTTATCCTGCACCAGTTCAAAAGCCCGCTAATTTACATTCTGCTGATCGCCGCGATCGTCGCTATCTTGATGGATGACCTGAAGGATGCCATTTTCATTTTTGCAGTGATCCTTCTGAACGCCATCATCGGCGCTGTGCAGGAATGGCAGGCAGAGCAGGGAGCGCAGGGTTTGCAGGACTTAATGGAAGTCACAGCGCTGGTTCGCCGCGATAACCAGCAAATGAATGTCAATGCGGAAGAATTGGTTCCAGGCGATCTCGTTCTGCTCGAGTCGGGCATCAAGGTGCCTGCCGACCTGCGCCTGATTCTGGCGAGCGGACTGGCTATCGACGAGTCTTTCTTAACCGGCGAATCGATTCCGGCAAGCAAACGCCTGGAGCAGCTCGACCCTTCTACCCCGGTCAGCAACCGCGCCAATATCGCTTACGGCGGTTCAACAGTCATCTCCGGAAGGGGCTCCGGACTGGTGATCGCCACCGGATCACATTCCGAGGTTGGCAAGATTGCCCATACCTTATCCGAAGAAGCGGGGGGTAAACCGCCCCTTTTACAGCGTATGGAGCAGTTCGCCCGGCAGATCAGCTTTTTGGTGCTGGGCTTTGCCAGCATTCTGGGCATCATCTCACTCCTGCGCGGGATGCCGCTCACAGATGTAATTTTTCTGGTCGTGGCACTGGCAGTTTCCGCCATCCCAGAAGGGCTGCCGGTGGCCATGACGGTTGCGCTTTCTCTGGCAACCCGACGCATGGCATCTCGCAACGTGATCGTCCGCAGGCTGGCAGCAGTGGAAAGCCTGGGGAGCTGCACCACCATTGCTTCCGACAAAACAGGCACACTTACCGTAAACCAGCAAACGGCCAAGCTCGTTATCTTCCCAGATGGCACGCAGGTGTCGATTGGCGGGCATGGCTACAACGATGAAGGTGAGCTTACGCTGGAAGACGGCAAACCAGTTCCCGAACAAGATTGTGAGCAGCTACGCCTGATTGCGCTGGCTGGCGTATTGGTGAACGAGGCCAGCCTGACCCGCAGCAATGGAACTTGGAAACATACGGGCGATGCGGTGGATGTTGCTATGCTAGCGCTCAGTTACAAGGTTGGACTAAACGCTGAGCAGACGAAAGAAACCTATACAGTTCTTTCCAAGATCCCGTTTGAATCAGAGCGGCGCTTTGCTGCCGCAATGTACAGCGACGAGAACAGAAACACACTTGCCGTAAAAGGGGCATTCGAAACCATCCTTCCATTCTGCCGGACAGCAAAAACCGGTGAGCGTGACGAGCAGCTCGATCCAGAAGCGATTAGCAAGCAGGCGCAGGGGCTGGCGGAGGCAGGCTACCGGGTTCTGGCAGTTGCGATGGGCGGCAGTCAGGCATCTGGCGGTGAGAATGAACTGAAGGAGGATCACCTGCGTGAACTTGCCTTCCTGGGGTTGATAGGCTTTATCGACCCATTGCGCCCGGAGGTCAAAGAGGCTGTAGAAGAGGCACATGCTGCCGGCGTGCGGGTGGTAATGATCACCGGCGATCATCCCGATACGGCCCTGGCGATCTCCCGGGAGTTGGGCTTCGCCAGCACGCAAGATGAGGTATGCACCGGAAGCGAGCTGGAAGAACTCGGTTCGTACGATGGTCAGGCCTTCTTCGAACAGGTCAATAGCGCAAATGTATTCGCGCGCGTTTCTCCACAACAAAAGCTGCACATTGTAGACGCATTGATGAAGCAGGGTGAATTTGTGGCTGTTACCGGAGACGGCGTCAATGATGCGCCCGCATTAAAGAGAGCCAACATTGGGGTAGCAATGGGGTCCGGCACAGACATTGCCAAAGATACAGCTACAATGATCGTGACAGATGATAATTTTGCTTCTATCGTTTCTGGCATTGAAGAAGGCCGTTTTGCCTATGCGAATGTGCGTAAGGTAACGCTGCTGCTGATTTCTACTGGCGCAGCGGAGCTGGTTTTGCTTTCACTGGCGGTGCTCTTTAACCTCCCGCTCCCACTACTGGCCGTGCAGATTTTGTGGCTTAACCTGGTGACCAATGGAATTCAAGATGTGGCGCTGGCTTTTGAAGCCGGAGAGACCGGCCTGATGCGCATGCCGCCGCGGAAACCCAGCGAAGGGATTTTCAACCGCAGGATGATTGAGCAGGTGCTGATCAGCGGGCTAACGATGGCCCTGGTATGCTTTGGCGCATGGGTTTATATGATGAACCAGGGATGGGATGAAACCACAGCCCGCAGCGTTCTGTTGACCCTGCTGGTGCTTATGCAGTCGTATCATGTATTCAACAGCCGCTCAGAATACCAGTCGGCTTTCCGCATGCCGCTGCGGAATAATCGCTTGTTGGTCATCGGCGCCATCGTCGCGCTGCTCCTTCACCACCTCGCGACTCAGGTGCCTTTTCTGCAAGATTTGCTAAGCACCACTGCGCTGCCGCTTTCGCAATGGGCACTGTTGGCCGCCCTGGCCTCGATCGTTATGATTGTGATGGAGATCTACAAACGAATTTCGGGGACCCAAATCATCCGTGGTGAATAGCGCAAAGGTAGGTTTGCTGGGCGTGCCTTTGCGCTAAACCGCCGACTTTAGCGGCAAATTCTTGTTCTCCATTTGGGCAAATTCCCTCCTGTTCAGGCGCCTATCCATCAGCCCGTATACCAGGCCGCCGGCGGGATACTACTGGCATCCTCCTAAATTTTTCTGCACCCATTTCTGTGTTACGGTACAATATGGTGACAAAAACACTATACATATTGCCAAAAAAAAGAGGATGAACATGCCAACGAAGTACCTGTGGGGGATTGAGGTAAGTATGGAAAGTGCTGAGCGGCTTGCTCTACCGTGGATTTGGTGGACAGGGCCAGTGATGGCGATCGTGGCCTTGTTCTTCGCCTGGCTCTTCTATCGTCAGTTGATGCGGCGTAGTGAGGGCACAGAAAAAATGCAAGAGATTGCCCAGGCTGTACGTGAAGGAGCAATGGCCTATTTAAAAAGGCAGTATATTGTCGTGCTGGCAGTGTTTGCGGCACTCTTTGTGATCTTTCTGGTGTTGTCCTATTTCCGCCTGCAAAACCCGATTGTGCCGTTTGCATTTCTCTCAGGCGGGCTGTTTTCTGGCCTGTGCGGGTTTATCGGCATGAAAACTGCCACCAACGCTTCGGCGCGGACAGCCTATGCGGCCAGCCAGAGTCTGAACAGCGGCCTGCAGGTGGCGCTGCGCGCTGGGGCTGTGATGGGCCTGGTGGTGGTGGGCTTTGCACTGCTGGACATCAGCGCCTGGTTTTTGTTCCTCTATTACGGCTTTCCCGTACTCTTCCCGGATAATTTCATCAGCATAGTCGATAACCCGCTCCCACAGATCACCGCAATCATGCTAAGTTTCGGTATGGGCGCATCCACGCAAGCGCTGTTTGCACGGGTGGGCGGCGGCATCTACACCAAAGCTGCCGATGTGGGAGCAGATTTGGTCGGCAAGGTGGAGGCGAACATCCCCGAGGATGACCCGCGCAACCCGGCGACCATCGCCGACAACGTTGGCGACAACGTAGGCGACGTGGCCGGCATGGGCGCTGATCTGTACGAATCCTATGCCGGTTCGATCCTCGCGACCTCGGCGCTGGGCGTCGCGGCGGTCAGTTTTACCACCATAGAGGGCATGAACGGCCTCTCATCGCTGGACCTGGGCCTGCGCTACATCGCTATTCCCATTGCCCTGGCAGCGTTAGGAATTATCCTTTCTATCCTGGCTATTTACCTGGTGCGATCCCAAGAGACGGCAACCCAGAACGAGCTGATCCAGTCGCTCAGCCGGGGGCTGTACGTCAGTTCGGTTGGGATTGCACTGTTCTCGCTGCCGCTGCTCTATATCATGGGCCTGCCGAACTGGTTCCGCCTTTGGCTGGTGATCCTCACCGGGTTAATCGTCGGCGTTGTGGTTGGGCGCGTCACCGAATACTACACCTCGCACGCTTTCCAACCCACGCGCAACATCGCCTCACAAGCGCATACCAGCCCCGCCACTGCCCTCATCGAAGGGCTGGCTGTAGGGATGGAGTCAGGCGGTCTGCCGGTTGCGGCGGTGGTTCTGGGCATCACCGTCAGCTTTTATGCGGCAGGCGGGGCCGGCAATATTCTCCTGGGGTTGTACGGCGTGGGTCTTGCCGCGGTTAGCATGCTCTCCACCCTGGGGTTCACACTGGCCACCGACGCCTACGGGCCGATCGCCGACAACGCCGGCGGCAATGCCGAAATGGCAGGTCTGGAACCAGAAGTGCGCCGCCGGACCGACCAATTGGACGCAGTTGGAAACACCACTGCCGCCATCGGCAAAGGGTTTGCCATTGGCTCCGCTGCGCTCACCTCGATGGCCCTGCTGGCGGCCTATCTGGAAGAAGTGCGCCTGGTGCTGCATGAGCTGCGTGGGATCGAGTCGTTGATGATCAACGGGCAGGCCGTCAGTGTGCTGGAAATGACGGTAGAGCACTTCATGGCCTTCTATAACGTCTCGCTGTTCAACCCGGCCGTGCTGGTAGGCGTGTTTACCGGGGTGGCCACTTCCTTTTACTTCTCCTCCATGACTATGCGCGCGGTGGGTCGCGCCGCCGCCGGAATGGTAGAAGAGGTGCGCAGCCAATTCCTGGAATTTCCGGGCATCCTCGAAGGCACGCAAAAGCCCGACTATGCTCGCTGCGTCGCCATCAGCACAGCGGCAGCCCAGCGCGAGATGGTTGCCCCAGCGCTGGTTGCCATCGGCATCCCCGTGCTGACCGGGATCGCCTTCGGCATCGCCGGAGTGCTGGGGCTGCTGGTCGGTTCGCTGGCGGCCAGCTTCTCTCTCGCAATTATGATGTCGAATGCCGGCGGCGCCTGGGACAATGCCAAGAAATACATCGAGATCGGCGAATTTGGCGGCAAAGGCTCTCATGCGCATAAAGCCGCAGTGGTCGGAGACACGGTCGGTGACCCGCTCAAAGACACCGCCGGCCCTTCATTGAACATCTTGATCAAGCTAATGTCGATGGTCTCTGTCGTCTTCGCCGGCCTGGTAGTAGCCTTTGGCCAGGGCCAGGGAATTATCGGCATGTTGTTCCCATAGCTGGTTCAATCCGCTGCGGCCGGCATCTATAGCCTGTCCGTTTAACCTACTTTATTAAAGAAGATCCTCACCCTCAGCCTAAACGAGGGTGAGGATCTTCTTTTGCGGCTATTCCGAGGCGACGTTCAGTTGAACGGTCACCCCGAATGGGTCAATGATCACAGCATAGCCATCACTGAATATGCTTTTTTCAAACGGCAGAATGATGTTCGTTCTCGCGTCGGCGGTGAGCGAGTCGTACACTTCCTGCACCGTCTGAAAGTCATGCGCCTCGAAGCATAGAGAAACTGCGTCTCCGCTTGTAATCGCCGCAAGCCCATTGACCGGCCCATCAGCGATCATCAACTGGCTTTCCCCTATCAGCAAAACAGAATGAGAAATGTAAGCTGCCTGCGCGTTTTCATATGAGAATTCCGGATCATACGCCTTCATATCCTCATAGGTTTTCAGAAAAACAACTTGCGCCTTCAGGTGCTTCTCGTAAAACCGGATCGCCTCCGCGGCATTTCCATTCATCGCTAGAAAGGGTGACAGCGTCATACGTTTTTCCATAATATCCTCCAAAATGGGTCAGGTTTTCTACTTGAGGGTTTGCGATGATGCCACTATAATCTTCAATGGTGTCATTTCCTGAAACCTTTTGGAGTGTATAGATGAAACGATCGGAAAGAATCAACAGCATGCTGATCTATCTCAACGATAAAACGTACTTCAATTTGAAGGATGTGATGGCCAAGTACAATATCTCAAAGAGCACCGCGCTGCGAGATATTCAATCGCTAGAGGCTTTGGGTATGCCCATTTACTCTGAGCCGGGCCGATACGGTCGGTACGGGATTCTGAAAAACAAACTGCTATCCCCCATTATCTTCACCGTAGATGAAATGTATGCGCTGTATTTTGCCATGCTTACATTAGACTCGTACCAGTCCACGCCGTTTCATTTAAGACTGCGCGAACTCAAGGAAAAGTTTCAACGAAGCATATCTCAGGAAAATATCCATCGCCTGCGGCGGATGGAAGCGGTCTTGCAGTTCGAAAACACCCAGCACATCAACGCCAGCCCGCTTCTGCGAGAAATTGTCGAAGCGGCAGTCGATCAGGTGGTGTGCGAGATTGTTTATATGCAAAATGGGCGAGAGACCACAGCCCGTGTTCAGTTTCAATATATCAATTCCAGGTTCGGCCAGTGGTATGGTTCTGGTTTTCAGATCGAAACGAAAGCACTGAAGATATACCGCTGCGACCGGATCAAAGTACTGAAGCGCTGTGATGGCTACCCATCTCTCGACCGCGAGGCAATCGACCGGCACATCGCTGCCGCGAATCGCAAAGAAAATGTCACGGTTTTTCAGGTCGAGGTTACCAACAAGGGGGCAGACATCTTCTATAAAGAGAATTATCCCTCGATGACCCTGGAAGAAGACCGTGGTAGATTTTTCATCAAGGGTACTTACAAAGACAGTGAAGAACAGTTTATCGCGCGTTATTTTCTCAACTTCGGAGACAGTATCATAAAGATCGCGCCAATGAAGCTGCACCAGAACATCGAAAATATGCTTGCGGCGCTGCGCGAACATTATCTGCGCATCACTTCTGATCCCAAATGCCGCGCTTAGGAACCGCCTTTGACGCTCTGTTCCACCATTTCTTCCATGGCCTGGAGAATGTTTGCCTTTGTCGCCTCATCGGGCGCGGATAATCCAAACAGTTCAACCAGCCACAGGCCATCTGCCACCAGCCGGACGATCGCGGCCTTGGTCGGATCGATTCCATCCTGATTGAGGAGCCCCACCCATGCTTGAAACTGCTC
>JAEYTI010000187.1 GCA_023434145.1 Chloroflexota bacterium
TTGCGCGCGCGTCCCCCCCCCACCACAAACACAAAAAAACTATTTTTGGGATAGGTTCTAAAGAGGTTGTTATCGTTTTTCTACAGTCAATGAACGGATTGAAGAGGTAATCGACATGCAGAAAATTTTCCCTTTCCTATGGTTTAATAACCAGGCCGAAGAGGCAGTGAACCTGTATACCTCGGTCTTTAAAAACAGTTCGGTTGGCGAGATGACGCGCTATCCGGAGGGAACCCCCGGCGTGCCGGGCCAGGTGATGACCGTTGACTTCACGCTGGCGGGGCAGGAATTTTCCGCACTGAATGGCGGGCCGGAGTTCAACTTTACCCCAGCTACATCCTTCTTCGTATCTTGCGAAACAGAAGAGGAGCTGGATACGCTGTGGCAAAGGCTCACTGAAGGCGGCGCGGTGCTGATGGAGTTGGGCGAGTACCCCTTCAGCAAAAAGTTCGGTTATTTGAATGACCGCTTTGGCGTACCCTGGCAGCTCAGCCTGACCGGCGAGCAGCAGAAGATCACGCCGTTCCTCATGTTCGTAGGCAATCAGGCCGGCAGGGCCGAAGAGGCCATCAACTACTACACCCGGCTGTTCAAAAACACCCGCATCGAGCATATCGACCGCTTTGGCCCAGAAATGGCCGAGGCGGGAGAACGGGAAGGCACGGTCATGCATGCCCGCTTCGTATTGGATGGGATGGAGTTTATGGCAATGGACAGCGCCCAGGATCATCGCTTCACCTTCACCGAGGCGGTGTCGTACTTCGTCCGCTGCGATGATCAGGCGGAAGTCGATTACTTCTGGAACAATCTCACCGGCAACGGCGGCGAAGAATCGATGTGCGGCTGGCTGAAAGACAAATTCGGCGTCTCCTGGCAGATCGTTCCGAACGTGCTGTTCGATCTGATGAACGACCCGGACCCCGAGAAGGCCAATCGTGTTACCCAGGCGATGCTAAAAATGCAGAAGATCGACATCGGCGGACTGAAGCAGGCCTACGAGCATGCGTAACCGGCCAGCATGAGCATGAAACAGCACATTCTGCTGGCCTTGCGCGAGCAGTACGAACGCTGGGACGAACTGCTGGCCGGCCTGACGGAAGCTCAGGCGACCACGCCGCTGCCCGCATCCACCTGGTGCGTCAGAGACGTTATCAGCCACCTGTGGGCGTGGCAGCAGCGCTCCACTGCCAGAGTTGAGGCAGCATCGCGCAACCAGGAGCCGCAGTTCCCAAAGTGGCCCGAAGACCTGGACCCAGATTTGGAAGGCAGCACGAATCAGGTGAATACGTGGATTTTTGAAACCTACCGTAACCGGCCCTGGGCAGAGATCCACCGCTATTGGCGCGAGGGCTACCAGCGTCTCATGCAGCTCGCGGAGCAAATCTCCGAACGCGACCTGCTGGACAGTGACCGCTATCCCTGGTTGAAAGGCGCTCCGCTTGCACTGGTTCTATTAGCGACGTACGATCACCACCAGGAGCACTACGAGAAGCTGCAAGGGGCGCTTGGCAAAAAGGGGTAAAACAGAACCGGGGACCGCTCAAAATGCCGGTCCCCGGTCTTGTTTTACGAAACCACCTCTATTAAAAACCGCTTCACCTGCTCCATGTACGGCTCGAACCGGTCGCGGTGGATGGAGTGACCCGCGCCCGCGATATGGGCCTCACGGATGTGTGGATTGAGCGCGGCAGCTTCCCGGTACATTGCCGGGTTGATGATGATATCGACCTCCCCGGTGACCAGCAGCGTGGGGCACTGGATCTTACGCACAAAATCCTGCCAACCAGGGCGCATGTCGAGGAGGATTTGCCGCAGGGCGTTCTCGTCCATTTGCAGTTTGCTCTCGGCCCAGGGGATGAACTCATCCTCATGCCAGCCGGAGTTCTCCAGCCGAAGTTGGGCGATTAGCGCTTCGCGCCCCTTGCGCTGGTGCTGGCGCAAGTTGGCAGTCCAGTCGGTTGTCGCTTCTGCCGATGGCCCTCCTAACCAGGCCGGGTCTTCCAGCACCAGCGCGCGGACCTTGTCGGGATAGCGTGCGGCAATGGCCGTGGCAACATGCCCGCCCAGTGAATGCCCAAACAGCACCGGACGATCTAGCTTTAGCGCATCGATCAGCCCGGCAACGTCAGCAGCACGCTCTTCCACGCTGTAGCCGGTGACCGGCTTATCGGATAAGCCATGCCCGCGCGTATCGGGCATGATGACATCGTATGAGTCGCGCAGGGAGTCCGTAACCCGCACCCAACAGGCGCCATTATCCGTCAACCCGTGGATCAACACTAACGTTGGTTTCCTGGGGTCCGCGCCGCCTGGCGGGGTGGAACGGTAATAATGGATATTGATGCCGTTCGCAGTAACATCTTGCTCCGAATAGGTAGTCATCGATGGTTCCTTCACAAGGATTTGGTATTCATAATATTGTACAACCTTTACCAGCAGGCGGGCAGGATTAGTATAATGGAAAGGAACAGCAGATATTCTCAATAAAATCAGGGGCCCATTTCCACCTTCGAAAGCAATGCGCCCTGAAGGAGAACCTCCATGCCCATACCCGATAGCTGGCTGCCTGTTTTGGGTGAAGAACAGAACAAACCATATTACCAGGATCTATACCGCTTCATCGGCGAAGAACGCAAGAAATACAAAATTTACCCGCCCGGGCAGGATGTGTTCAACGCGCTGAAATACACACCGTATGATCGTGTGCGGGTGATGGTTATTGGTCAGGATCCCTATCACGATGACGGTCAGGCGCACGGCATGGCCTTCTCCGTCCGCCCGGGCATCCCCACCCCACCTTCACTGGTCAACATCTACAAAGAGCTGCACGACGATGTGAATTTCCGCATCCCCAACCACGGCTTTCTGGTGCCGTGGGCGGAACAGGGCGTGCTGCTGCTCAATGCCGTGCTGACGGTACGCGCCCACCAGGCAAACTCGCACCAGGGCAAAGGCTGGGAGACCTTTACCGATACGGTGATCCGCGCGGTAAATCAGAAGTCCAGCCGGGTGGTGTTCCTGCTGTGGGGCAGCTATGCGCAGCGCAAAGCGGAGCTGATCGACGGCACGCGCCACACCATTCTCAAAGCGCCACACCCCTCACCGCTCTCCGCCAGCCGTGGTTTCTTCGGCTGCCGGCACTTTTCAAAAACCAATGCCGCGCTGAAATCCGCCAGCCTGCCAGAGGTAAACTGGCAGCTTGACGACCTGTAGAATCAAGGAGTGCTTTCCACATGACCAGACCATTCACCGATCACACCGATATTGGCGATGTTCGATCCGCAGGCGACATTGCGTATGACGAATCCGCCCAGACTACCACCATTACCGGCCCGGAGGGCGAGCGCGGCGCCTTCCACTTTGCAGGGCAGCAGATGCGAGGGGATTTTATCGTCACTGCGCAGGGCAAATTTTCTGACGGTGAGGCGAACCCGCACCGCGAACTTGGGTGGATGGCGTGCGCGAGCCTCGATATCGATTCGCCGGGCGTATCCACTGCCGTCCACGGGGATGGGCTGGTCTCGCTGCGGGTGCGGCGCGAGCCAGGCGGGCAGATCGAAGCACTGCAAGCGCCGGTGACCGGCGCAGACGTGATCCAGTTGGAGCGCAGAGGCAGCACCTTTCTCCTCTCCGCCGCGCGCTTTGGCGAGCCGTTTACCAGCGTACAGGTCAGCCAGGTAGATTTGGGTGAAGCGTTGTACGTGGGCTTATTCGTCAGCGCGCAAGCGCAAGCCGAATTTCGCAATGTGCGGGTGGTCGCTCCGGCGCAGCCCGGTTTCGACCGCAGTAAAGATCCATTTGGCAGCCGGTTAGAGATTCTCGATGTAGAAACCGGCCATCGTCAGGTCATCTACAGCACCGATGATGTGTTTGAAGCCCCCAACTGGACGCGCGACGGGAAAGCGCTGATCTTCAACAGCCAGGGGCGCCTGTTCCGGTTTAGTCTGGAAACAAAAACACCGCAGCCAATCGACACGGGCGACGTAATTTACAACAACAACGACCACGTGCTGTCGTTTGATGGAAAAATGATTGCCATCAGCAGCCACACCGCGCCCGACTTCCACTCAATGATCTACACCGTGCCGCTGGAAGGCGGTCAGCCGAAGCAGATCACTCCGACCGGGCCTTCGTACCTGCACGGCTGGTCGGCAGACGACCGCTACCTGGTGTATACGGCGCTGCGCGGCGGCGACTACGACATCTACCGTATTCCCGCTACCGGCGGCGAAGAAGAGCGGCTGACCACTGCCCCAGGGCTGGATGATGGGCCAGAATACACACCCGATGGCAGATACATTTACTTCAACTCGGTGCGCGGCGGCAGCATGCAGATTTGGCGCATGAAACCGGATGGCAGCGAACAAGAGCAGCTCACCGACGACGACTGCAACAACTGGTTCCCGCACATCTCACCGGACGGCCGGCAGATAATATTCGTCTCATATCTGCCCGGCGAGGTGACGCCGAGCGATCACCCGGCGGCCAGGCGAGTTTATTTGCGTACCATGCCGTTGGATGGGGATGCTCCCAAGGTAGTCGCTTATCTTTATGGAGGGCAGGGTACCATGAACGTGCCTTCGTGGTCGCCGGATGGAAAACGGGTGGCATTTGTGAGCAACACCGTGCCCTATGGTGATACAGCGTAAAAGCCAGGTGCTTTCACCGAACAAGCGATGATCCCTTACAGTTCCGTTATACAAGGGGTGTGTATTTCAGTTCTGTGGTAGCAGTCTGGTGATGCTGAGCATCGCCAGACTGCTACCACAAAACCTCCCCCAAATTGAAATGCACCCATACGAGGGATGTACATTGCAGAGCCTATATTTGAGATTATAATTGTCAAAATCATCCATCTTTACAGCAAGTACAACTTTGCCAACCTCTTCAACCGGTGGCAAAAATGATGCGACCTTCGGAGCGTTAGCGTTTCGGAAAGGCAATTTCGGGTAGATGGGGACAATGGATCATCAGAAGGAAATTATTCCCACGACAGCTTTACCACTAGAGGAAAGCGAAAAATCCCTTTGGCGGTGGCTGCCTCGCTCACAGTCACGCGGTATTCAGGCACGGCTCATCGCGCTGATTGTTCTTACACTGCTGCCGCTTCTGCTACTGCTGGCGTGGATCTTCTACCAGCGCTACGAGGTACGGCGCACTATGGCGCTTCAAACGGAGCTAGAAGTGGCGCGCGGCATCGCCGCGACTTTCTCTACATACGTGGAAGGCGTTCACGAGCAGAATTTTGGCATTGGCCATGCGATTCTGTCTTCTATGTCGGGTGACCGTGAGAAGGTGAACCGCTTGCTGACCAGTGTGGCGAACCAATCACCCACCATCCGTAACCTCTCCTGGGCACACCCAGACGGTACTGTGATTGCTTCGAGCATGCCCGAAATGGTCGGTCGCGATCTCTCTGTCCGCCCCTATTTCAAAGACGTGGTCGGCGGTAAGACGTGGGCTATTGGCGATCTCACCAGCCAGGGGATCGCGACCAACGCGCCCACCCTCGGCCTTGCCTCCGGCATCCGCGATGAGTCCGGTTCGTTGCGCGGACTGTTAGTGGCAGGAATCGAGCCGAATCAACTGGATGAGATCATCCTTTCACAAAAACGCCCAGCCGGTGGCGTGTATGCGATCTTTGACCGGAAGGGAGCGGTGGTTTTTAGGAGAAGTGCTTCCGTCTTATCCTGGGAGCAGCGCATCCGCTGGATTGAAAGTGACGCCCTGCTGCGTGAAACCTTACAAACCGGGCATGAGCAAACTGGGATGGGCACGCTCGACATACCCGGCGGTGAGTGGGTATCCGCGCGGGTACCTGTGCGAGAAATCGGCTATGTAGTGGGGGCCGGTAGCCCCGTAGAGGTGGCATTTGAGCCGGTTGTTGGCAGCCTGCTCCGCGAGGGACTGCTTGCGCTGTCGATCTGGTGCATGGCGCTCCTATTTGCCCTGCTCATCGCGCGCACGATCTCGCGGCCCCTGCATCTGCTCGAACAAGATGCCCGGGCAATGGGCACGGGGAAGTACGAATCGAGGGATGATCCACAAGCACCTGAGGAAGTGCGCAAGCTGCGAAAAACGGTTGAATCGATGGCGGCGGCCCTGATCCAGCGGGCAGATGCGCTGCACGCCAGCGAAGCCACGCTGCGCGAGAGCGAGGGCCGTTTTCGCGTGCTGTTTCACAATCGCCACTCGCCCATGCTTCTGATCGACTCTGCCACCGGGCAAATTGTCGAAGCGAACCCGGCAGCTTGCGAATACTACGGTTGGAGCCAGGAAACGCTTCAGAGCATGAAGGTCTCCGAAATCAACCAGCTTGGCCCAGATGGGACACAGCAGGAGATGCGCAAGGCATTGGGCAGCGAAACAAGCAAGCTGTTCCAGTTCCGACACCGTCTCGCCAGCGGCGAAATCCGCGATGTAGAGGTGAGCAGCGGGCCAATCCGCATCAATGGGCAGGAGTACCTGTTCTCCATCATCCACGATATCACCGAGCGGAAGCGGGCAGAGCGCGAAATGCGCGAGCGCAACGAGGGGTTAGCCCTGCTTTCTGAGGCTGCGCACGACTTATTGAGCGGAAGCGAGCCTACCGAAATGCTCGAGCACATTTATACACACCTCTCAGAATTGTTGAGCCTGGATGGGTACTTCCACTACACGGTAACAGAAGATGGAAAACGTTTGCACCTCACCCGCTGCAAGGGGCTTCCAGAGAAGCACTACAAGCTTCTGGAGAGGATCGAAATCGGAGAGTCCATTTGCGGGCGCGTGGCGCGGCTGCGCGAGCCCATCATTTTGGAAGACGTGCAGAACAACCACAATTCGGAAGCGCGCCTGATCCGGTCGATTGGGATCACGGCGTATGCATGCCATCCTCTCATTGTAAAGAACCAGTTGGTTGGCACACTCTCGTTTGGTTCGCGCAGGCGTTCCAGCTTCGATCCGCAGTCGGTTCACCTGATGGTGACCATCGCCAACCTGATCGCAGTCGCCATCCACCGCCGTGAAGCAGAGGACACGCTGCAGGTCTACGCCAACAAACTCGAAGAGAGCAATCAAGATCTGCAGTCGTTTGCCTTCATCGCCTCGCACGATCTCCAGGAGCCGCTGCGCAAAGTTGAATCCTTTAGCAGCCTGCTGCTAAAAGACAGTGGAAAGTTGGAAGAGCATCAGCGCGACTACCTGGACCGGATGCGCCAGGCGGCAGGGCGAATGCGCTCGATGGTGATGGCACTGCTGGAACTATCGCGTATAAGCACGCAAGGGAACCCGTTCGAGCCGGTAGATCTGAATGAGACCGCGCGTGAAGTGCTCTCAGACCTGGAGGTGCAGATGCTGCAAACCGGGGGCAGCGTGCTTGTAGAACCGCTGCCTGAAATTTACGGTGACCCTATTCAGATGCATCAGCTTCTGCAAAACTTGATCAGCAACGCGCTAAAGTATCACAAAGATGGCACGGCCCCACAGGTGACCGTTACTGCGCACAGCATACCCGGCAGCAAAGCAGAGATCCGCATTGCCGACAACGGCATTGGGTTTGACCCAACCCAGGTAGATCGGATTTTCCAGCCGTTTCAGCGCCTGGTCGGCAGGAGCGAGTACGCGGGTACCGGCATTGGTCTCGCAATCTGTCGCAAGATCATCGAGCGCCACCAGGGCACCATCACCGCAGAATCGTTACCCGGGCAGGGGGCGGTGTTCATCGTGCAACTGCCGGTCGTTCAAACCAACCGAGAATAGAGAATTGATGCCCAACAGGCAGCCATCTTCGAAACTTGGGGATATTTCCGCTACAGGATGGCTACCCGAGCGTGCCAGGCACGCTCGGGTAGCCATCCTGTAACATTTCTACTTGATTCTTCTCCTATAAATCTATATACTTTTACTACATATATACATTTTGTCTATTTTGTGGTACAGGGGGAGGAGAGGAACATGAGAAGGACACCCAAAATTGTACTTGTATTGGCGATTTCGATCGCACTGCTGCTTTCAGCCTGCGGCGGAGGCGCACAGGCGACCGAACCGGTGAATGTGACCAGCCCGACCGATGCAGGTGGGGCAGCCATGCCCACAACAGACGCTGGCGCCGGTGGAGCCGCTCAGGCAACGGATACCACCGCGCCGAATGACGCAGCCGCCCCAACTGTAGATTCTGGGGCCGGCGCAGCGACACCGACTACCGCTGCTGCGGGTTCGGCAGGCATCCCGGTGACACAAGGCACTGGCTTTGGCGAAACGCTGTCAGCCGTTCAAGCCCGCGGGAACCTGGTCTGCGCCGTCAATGGGCAGCTTCCAGGCTTCTCGTTCCTCGACCCACAGGGAAGCTACGCCGGGTTTGACGTCGACTTCTGCCGAGCGCTGGCTGCCGCTATCTTTGGCGACCCCAACGCGGTAGAGTTCCGCTCCACGACCACCCAAGAGCGCTTCACCGTGCTGCAAACCGGTGAAGTGGATGTGCTGATTCGCAACACAACCTGGTCGCTGGTGCGTGATTCCGAGCTGGGCCTCAACTTCGTCACCACCACCTTCTATGACGGGCAGGGCATTATGGTGCCTTCCGACAGCGGGCTGACCAGCCTGGCAGACCTGGAAGGCGGTACGATCTGCGTGCAGAAGGGTACAACCACCGAATTGAACCTGGCGGACGTGATGGCAACCGAAGGCGTGAGCTATACCCCCGCGGTATTTGACGATGTGAATGCCACTTACGGCGCGTACGCCGAAGGCCGTTGTGACGCCGTTACTTCGGATAAATCGCAGCTTTCATCGGTGGCTAAGGGCGTGCTGCCTGACCCCGATAACCATGTCATCCTTGACGTGACGCTCTCCAAAGAGCCGCTTGGACCGGCTGTTCGCCACGGCGATGACCAGTGGTTTGATATCGTCAACTGGACCGTCTTCGCCACTATCGCCGCCGAGGAATACGGCTTGACCGCGGAGAATGTAGCAGCAGAGCGTGATTCCGTTGAAAACCCTGAGGTCCGCCGCCTGCTGGGTCTGGAAGGCGATCTGGGCATGAAGCTCGGCCTTTCCAACGACTTTGCTTTCAATGTGATCCAGTCGGTAGGCAATTACGCCGAGATTTATGAACGCAATCTGGGTGAAGGAACACCCACCTTTATCCCGCGCGGGCTGAACAGCCTGTACACCGAGGATGGCTTGCTCTACGCGCCGCCGTTCCGGTAAGCCGTGACAGTGCCGAATAACATATAGAGGGACACCGGTGCCAGGGCGGAGCGAAAATCTCCGCCCTGGCATACCGCATTCAACAACCTATGAAGCGTAACCCTACCCTACCTCCCCGTCAAACCACATCGCTCTTTCAGGATGAGCGCTTTTTACGCATCCTGGGGCAGATTGTGTTCCTCATTCTGCTGGGGCTGCTTGTCGCATTCCTGGCGAACAACATGCTCACGAACATGCGCCGCCAGGGCCTCATGATAAGTTTTTCGTTCCTGCGCCTGACTGCCGGGTTCGACATTGGTGAGCATTTGATCGAATATGCCCGCACCGATACCTTTGCGCGGGCGTTTTTGGTGGGCCTGCTGAACACACTGCTCGTATCTGGCCTGGGCATTCTGTTTTCTACGCTACTGGGCATCCTCTTCGGTGTCGCGCGGCTTTCTACCAACTTCCTGATCCAGCAAATTGCGCGGGCTTACATTGAATTTCTGCGTAACATCCCGCTGCTGGTACTGTTGATCTTCCTGTACCTGGGGGTGTTTATCAAGCTGCCGCGCGTGCGCGAGGCGATCATCTTGCCGGGGAACATCGTGTTGAGTAACCGCGCTGTGGCGATCCCATGGGGCACGCCAACCGAAACCTTTTCCACGTACTTGCTCGTTTTGGGTGTGGGGCTGGCACTGGGGATCGGAGTCGCCGTTGCGTTGATCCTTCGCGGCAAGCGCACCGGGCGGACTCCGCTTGTTCCGCTGTGGAGTGCGCTAGCGCTGCTGGCCGTGGCGATCATCGGCTGGATCGTGCTGCCTACCGCGCCGCTCGCCATCGACCCGCCGCAGGTGCAAGGACTGCGAATTGCCGGCGGACTGCAAATGTCGCCGGAGTTTATGGCGCTGCTTACCGGTTTAGCGATTTACACCTCAGCCTTCATCGCCGATGTGGTCCGCGCGGGCATTCAGTCTATCTCGAGCGGGCAGGTGGAGGCAGCGCGGGCCATCGGGCTCTCAGCTCCGCTAGCGCTGCGGCTGATTATCTTCCCCCAGGCCATGCGCGTGATCATTCCGCCGCTTACCAGCCAATATCTCAACCTGACCAAAAACTCGTCGCTGGCGGTCGCCATCGGCTACCCTGAGCTGTTCCACGTCTCAGGCACCATCCTTAATCAGAGCGGGCGAGCCGTAGAGGTGGTGACCATTTCTATGGCCATCTACCTGACGATCAGCCTGCTCACCTCGGCGTTTATGAACTGGTACAACCAGCGCGTGCGGCTGGTGGAGCGGTAGCGGCATGGCGGAAGAAGCGGTCAATCGGGCACAGGTTCTTCCTCCACCCATCGAGCGCGGCACGCCGCTTGCCTGGGCGCAAAAAAACCTGTTTTCCAATTGGTGGAACTCGCTGCTCACCCTGGTTTCTTTGGCGATCATTTTCTTCGTCCTGCGCGGCGTGATCACC
The DNA here is from genome assembly GCA_023434145.1 of Chloroflexota bacterium. Lineage (GTDB taxonomy): Bacteria > Chloroflexota > Anaerolineae > Anaerolineales > Anaerolineaceae > DSYU01. The sequence continues at coordinate 10,636 of JAEYTI010000187.1, forward strand.
TGGGTATTCCAGACAGCCCAGTGGGAAGTGATCCGCGTGAACTTCCGGCTGCTAATGGTGGGGCTGTACCCGGCGCAGCAAATGTGGCGCGTATGGCTGTGCCTGCACCTGCTGGCTGCCATCGTCGGGCTGACGTACGCTGCCTGGCCCCTCCGCCGCGCGTGGATTGGGGCAGCCGCGCTGGCGCTGCCGGTCATTGGCGCGCTGCTTGTCCAGAGCCCGGATGCGCGCCTGCATTTACTGGTGATGGCAGGCGCCGCGCTGGCAGCCTACGTCGTGGGGCGCTTGCTGTCCGGGCGGTTTGGGATCAGCCTGCCCCGGCGCATCGCGATCCGCGCCTGGGTGCTCTACTTCCCGCTGGTGCTGCTCATCATCGCCGGGCTCAGCCGCGATGCCGGACCGTTGCGGGCGGTGCCTTCCAACTTCTGGGGCGGCCTGATGCTGACCTTCCTGCTCACCATCGTTGGCATCGTCTTCTCCTTCCCCATCGGCGTGCTGCTGGCGCTGGGGCGGCGGTCGCAGCTCCCGGTGGTGAAATGGACCAGCATCGCTTATATCGAGCTGATCCGGGGCGTGCCGCTGATCACAATTCTGTTTATGGCGTCTACCATGGTGCCGTTGTTCTTACCGCAGGGTGTCAATATCGATCGGGTGCTGCGCGCCATGGTAGGCATCACCTTATTCAGTTCTGCATACCTGGCAGAAAACGTGCGTGGGGGCTTGCAAGCCATCCCGCAGGGGCAGTACGAGGCCGCGCACGCGTTGGGGCTGAGCGGATTCCGCACCATGCGCCTGATCATCCTGCCCCAGGCGCTGCGGCTGGTTATCCCCGTGCTGGTGGGGCAGTTTATCGCGCTGTTCAAAGACACCACGCTGGTGGTAACCATCGGCCTGCTAGAGCTGCTGGGTATCTCGCGCAGCATCCTGGCGCAGCCACAGTTTATCAGCAACCAGCATGAGGTGCTCGTCTTTATCACTGTGATTTACTGGCTTATCAGCTACTTTATGTCGGTGATCAGCCAGCGGTTGGAGATTACGTTGGGGGTAGGGCAGCGATAGGATTGATTTTTGTTGTGATGAAATTGCGGGCAATTTCATCACAACAAAAATCATGATAGGAGGGCTATGGAACAAACAGACAGCAACCACGAACCGATTATCATTACCCGCGACGTGCACAAGTGGTACGGCAGCTTCCATGCCCTGCGCGGAATCGACATGGAGGTGCAAAAAGGCGAGGTGATTGTCATTTTTGGGCCATCTGGATCGGGCAAGTCCACCTTTATTCGCACGCTGAACCGCCTGGAAGAGCACCAGCAGGGGCAGATCATTGTGGATGGGATCGAGATGGGGCATAACATCCACAACATCGAGCGGATTCGGCAAGAGATTGGGATGGTGTTTCAGCAGTTCAATCTATTCCCGCATCTCACCGTGTTGCAAAATATCACCATAGGGCCGATCTGGGTGCGCAAGTGGCCCAAAAAGAAGGCTGAGGAGATCGGCTTGCAGCTTTTGCAGCGCGTGGGCATCCCCGAACAGGCGACCAAGTACCCGGGGCAGCTTTCCGGCGGGCAGCAGCAGCGCGTGGCGATCGCGCGGGCATTGGCGATGCAGCCAAAGATCATGCTGTTCGACGAGCCGACCTCCGCGCTGGACCCCGAGATGATCAAAGAAGTACTAGACGTAATGGTGGAGTTGGCCAAGAGCGGCATGACCATGCTGGTGGTCACCCACGAGATGGGATTTGCCCGAGCTGTCGCTCACCGCATGTTTTTCTTCGAGCAGGGACAGATTGTAGAGAGCGGCACGCCTGAAGAGATCTTCAACGCTCCCAAAGAAGACCGCACCAAGCTGTTTTTATCGCAGGTGCTGTCGCATTGAGTGAGGCGGAGGTCTTCAATTGGCTCTTCACATCTGTCGTCTGATGAATGATAAGAAATGAATCGCGTAACAAGGTGGCTCTAGCTCATATGCCGCCTGGCGGCTGAAGCCGCGGCCAAGTCAGCAAAGCCCCACCTTCGTGGGGCTCAATTTTATGGAATTTGTAGTTCTTTTTTTCGAGTTAGATAAATCCCAAAGCTGCTAACGTGGAGCGTCGGTCGCATCTCTTAGCCCCACGAAGGTGGGGCTTTGGTGATGTAGCCGTGGCTGTAGCTCGGGCAGAACCAATGCATCCAATTTCAGTCAAGGTTGTGCCCGAGCGTCTGCCGCCAGGCGACAGTTGGGGAAAGCCACCTTTATTACGCTAAAAGTCCATCAGGATAAATCCAAAGTGACCATTGGCGGCGTGCCACAGCATGCCGGGGAGGATGCTGCGCGTGCGCAGGTACAGGTAGCCCCAGATCAGGCCGCTGGGGTAATCCGTGCTGAACACGCCCAGCAGCGCCTCTACCAGCGAAGCACCGTGATTCATCTCGATCGGTACGTGGATGGCGTTGAACAGCACCGCGGATATCACCAACGCGTTGAGCGGGTTGGCCAGCATCTTTTCCAGACGGGGCAGCAGCATCCCACGGAAGAACAACTCCTCTGGCAGGGCATTGATGAAGATGCCGATGAGATACAGCCCCAGCACTTCGGGCAGCGGGGCGCGCGTCAGCACACCGGTGAGCAGGCCAAAGGCGGCGGTGATGCCGAGCAGCACGCCGGTCAGTTTCCAGTGCGGGCGGGCCAGCCCCATTACGCGACGACCATAGCCGAGCAGCGCGAAGACAAACAGCGCTGGCAGCAGTTGTTTGACGGTGGTGGAAACCGCCCAAAACAGCTCCTCCCGAAACAGCGCGGGGATGGCTTGCAGCGAATCGATGCCCCGGTAGATGGTCGCGAAGAATACGCGCATCCAACCGTACAGGGGCTGCACTTTCCACACATCCAGGTCAATGAACTGGATCAGGATGGTGACAGCCAGCAAGCCCAGGGCCAGCGCGAGTTCCAGGCGCGGGCGCTTCACCAGCTCCGCGGGGGGTGGGGTGGGCGTCATCCGGTGGATGATCAGCGCATACACCCCGATCAACACCAGATTGATCAGCGCCTGAAGCAGCCCATTGACCCCATCCAGGTACAGGGCGATCAGTAGGCCAATTACCAACCAGCCCAGAAGCAGTGGGGTTTGCTTCAAATAGCGCAGAAAGTTCGCGGGAGTCGCGGTGACCCTGCTCCAGAACGGTATACTAGGCGAGTTTGCGAACCGCGCTTGCATGAGAAACCTCCCTCCGCGCCCCGCTTTCCAGTGCGGGTGATTTACGGTACATCTTGTCTTTGAAGATCACGAACAGGTCCACCACCAGCCACAGTACCAGCAGGCCCAGGTCTGAGGTCGGCAGGAAGTTGACCATCAGGTTGAAGCTGGTGTGCAAAAACACCATCAGGAACAGGCTGCCCCCTGAGCGGTTGTAGAACCAGGCCAGGAAAATGGCCAGCAGCACGCGGAAGATCGCGCCGCCGAGCATGCCACCGACCAGTGGATCACTGTAGAAACCGTTGAGATACAGCGGCAGGTGCCACAGCGACCAGAACCCCGAGACGATCAGCGCGGCGACCAGCGGGTTGAACCGCTTTTGCAGCTCCGGCTGGAGGAAACCGCGCCAACCCGGCTCTTCATTGCCGCCCTGCGCCGCAGCCACCAGCACAAAGGTGAGCGCGTAGTATGGCAGCACCTCCAGCAGCGGCTTGCCCCACAGCGCCGGGTATTCCACGCCCATGCCAAGCAGCGAAGACAGCCCCCACGCGAACAGAATCAACACCGGGTAGAACAGCAGACCCAGGAGCGTCCAGCCCCAACCGGCGGGTGCGCGCAGCGAGATCAGCGAAGCCATGCGGGCACGAAGCTCCGTGCCGGATGATGCTACACTGGAGATCACCCAACCACCCACCAGGGCCGCCGAGAACGCGGCGAAGATTACCGGCATGGTGAGAGTCAGATCGGCGGCTAAGGTGTCGTAGTTGGGAATATTTCCCACCATGTAGCGCAGGGCAAACAGCCCAAAGATCAGCGCCGAGGCGAACAGCCAGACCACCGCCCGCCTGGGCGAAATTTCAAACGCTCGCCCGCCGCGCAGCGCAAGGGTCAACACGCCGCCCAGTGCCGGGCCAAACCCGCCAATCATTACCAGGGCGGTGAGCAGCAGTGTCTGCTCGCTGAAGGGAATAGCGATCAGCCAGAACAGCCACGTCCAGGCAAAGGTGATGAGCAGGAAAGCGATCACCGGGTGCTGGATCGCGATATTTTTAAGGAAATTATTTTGATTCATCAGGTATTGCTCCAAATTGACTATATGCCATTAAATACGGACGGGTAAACCACTTTCCCACGCACATCCGCCAGCGCGCCGGGGATAAGCTCCAGGACCATCCAGGCGTCGCCGCAGTCACCGAAGGGACATTCTAGCGCCTTCGCTTGCTCCGCGGAGAAGCCAAAGCGCGGGTAAAAGCGCGGGTGACCAAGCACGATGACGATTGCGTGCCCCTGCTCTCGGCAAATTTCCAGGCCGCGGCGAACCAGCGCCGAGCCGATCGCCTGCCCCTGGTATTCGGGCAGCACCGCCATCGGCGCAAGGGCGATGGCCGGGATATTCCCTTTCTCTGTGGCAATGTGAATTCGGCTGAAGAGAATATGGCCTACCACTTGCCCGTCTAGCTCCGCGACGAGGGACAGACCGGGGACAAAGGCATCCAAGGCGCGGATTGCATCGACCAGGCGGGGCTCAGCGTCGCGATCGCGAAAGGCGCGCTTGTTGACGGTATAAATCGCGGCGATATCCGCGGATGTTTCGGGACGGATCATTATGGACATGGAGTCTCCAAAAGATTAGCGGCGTTTGCGGCGGGCAATGAGTACGCTAGCAGTGGCGATCACAACCGTCAGCGCAGAGAGTGAAGCAGCAATGAGCAGAAGCATATTCATGAGTTTTCTCCAATCGGCTATGTTTTGAACTTCATTGATAGTGTAACCACGAAAAAAGAGCATGTCCCCTAACCAAAGGCAGGAATTCGGATAGGGATTTTGTGCATCAGCAACCACGCCCCAACCATGCAAATTGTCATTACACCAGTCATCCGGATGGTGACCATCGTTCTTATCCGGCTCTTTGGGAACTGCCGTGGTTGTAGGGAGAGGTTGCAGTGCAACCTCTCCCTACAAC
>JAEYTI010000201.1 GCA_023434145.1 Chloroflexota bacterium
AGCGTCACCAGGCGGCCACCCCCAAACTGAATTACACGCATGGTGTTTTGGGTGCATTTCAGTTGGGGGGAAGTTTTGTGGTAGCAGTCTGGTGATGTTCAACATCACCAGACTGCTACCACAAAACTGAAATACACCCTGGTGTTTTCTAACGATTGTATTTCCGCATAATAGTCGCTAAAATGTATCAACATTGCCGTAAATTGCCGATCGTGTTCAATCAGGGGGGAATTATGACCACCGATGAATTGATTCAACAGCTTCAGAATAACTCGCTTCTGGCGCTTGGCGCGGTGGCGTTGGCTTGCGCCTTGCTGTTTTTTGTCGCGCATCAGGGAATCGCGCGAGTTATTCTACACCTGGCGAAGCGCAGCACCTCCAAGTATGATGATATTTTGGTGCGCAATTTGCGCCCGTTCCGCATGGCCTGGCTGGCTCCGCTGATCTTCCTCTACATCGCCGCGCCTCTTTTCCCGGTCTACCAGCCAGTGATCGGCAAGGTGGCGCTGTTCTTCATCCTTTGGCTGAGCATTCTGTCACTGGCTTCCTTGCTGACGGCTATCAATGAGATCTATGAGAGCCGGCCAAACTATAATGGGGTCAGCATTCAGGGCTACCTGGACATTGCCCGTCTTGTGATTGTTATCGTTGGGCTTATCCTGAGCATCACCCTGATCACTGGTCAGTCGCCGGTGGTACTGTTGACCGGCCTGGGCGCAATCGCCGCCGTGTTGATGCTGATCTTCCAAAGCACCATCCTTTCGCTGGTCGCCAGCATCCAGATTGCCGCCAATGACCTGCTCAAAGAGGGCGACTGGGTGGAGGTGCCCAGTTATGAGGCCGACGGCGACGTGACGAATATCAACCTGCACACGATTAAAATCCGCAACTTTGACATGACCTATTCGATCATCCCCACTTATAAGATCGTGGATGTGCCTTTTCGTAACTGGCGCGGGATGCAAGAAAGCGGAGGACGGCGCATTCAGCGCTCGCTGCTGATCGATATGGTCAGCATAAAGTTTTGCAACCGGGATATGTTGGATCAATTAAGTAAAATTGACCGGCTGAATGGGTGGATGAAGGAAAAAGTCGAGCGCTTAGAGGCCTACCAGATTGCTCACCGCGATCACTACGACTCTCCGCTGGACGGGCCGCAAATCACCAATATTGAGGTGTTCCGCGCCTATATCACCGCCTACCTGCGCAGCCGGGATGATATCTACTGTGAAGGCCGGCCTTTTCTGGTGCGCGTGCTGGCTCCTACTGCCGCGGGTCTACCGGTTGAGCTGTACGTGTTTGCCAAAACCACTGAATGGGCAACCTATGAAAGCATCCAGGCCGAGATATTTGATCACCTGCTGGCGGCGGCTCACATCTTCGACCTGCGCGTATTCCAGGAACCCACCGGTTTGGATTTTGCTTCTTTTGCAAGGTCATCGGTGTTGGGGGAGCGGGTATAGGGCGTGTAAAGGAGTTCCTGGGCGGCTGAAGCCGCAGCCAGGCCAGCAAAGCCCCACCTTCGTGGGGCTCCCTTTTATTGCATAGTCTGTTCTTAGCCCCACGAAGGTGGGGCTTTGGTGATGAGCCGCGGATTTATCCGCCAGGCGACCGATGGGAAAGTCCCCTTATATTACGATCTCTAATGGCAAGACATCATCAGCCCGCTGGAAGCATTCTTTGCATATAGGGCAGCCCCCGTATGGTAAGAAACTCAATATAATAGAGGTACAACCCAGCTTACATCACAGGAATTTATCATGACCCGCGAATCTCCCGGCACGTACCGTATCACCGACCTTTCTACCTCTGACCGGCCCCGCGAGCGGCTGGCGGAATTGGGCGCGCAGGCGCTCTCCAACGCGGAACTCATCGCCATCCTGCTGCGGGTGGGGATCGAGGGCGAGAACGCCGTCCAGATGGGCCAGCGATTGGTGCAAGACCTGGGCGGGCTGCACGGCCTGCACCGCGCATCTGTCGTGGAGCTAGCCAGCCAGCGCGGTTTGGGCACGGCCAAGGCCGCGCAGATCAAAGCGGCCATCGAGCTGGGCATGCGCATCCACACCCTGGTGCCCGAGGAGCGCCCGTGCGTGCAGTCGCCGGGGGATGCGGCGGCCCTGGTGCAGTATGAGATGTCTGCGCTGCAGCAGGAGCACCTGCGGGTGATCAACCTGGACACGCGCAACCGGTTGATCAACATCGAGAAACTGTACGTCGGCTCGCTGAACGCTTCGACGGTGCGAATCGCGGAAATCTTCAAACCCGCCATCCAGCGCAACGCCGCCGGGCTGATCGTGATCCATAACCATCCCTCTGGCGATCCGACCCCCAGCCCCGAGGACGTGATGCTAACGCGCAACATTGTCAATGCGGGCAAACTGCTCGATATTGAGGTCATTGATCATTTGGTGATCGGTTTGGGGCGGTATGTGAGTCTCAAAGAGAGGGGACTGGGATTTTAAAAATTTATGCCGACCGGAGAACCGGTCGGCATAAATTTTTAAGACCTTAATATTTACTGCACGCTGGCGTTGGAATACACCGGGGCGGGGGTTGGTTCCTGCGCGATGCGGGCGTTGTTCATTAGCTCGACAAAGCGCTCGCGGCTGATTGTTTCGGTCTCCAGCAGCTCGCAGGCCAGGCATTCCACGAAGGCGCGTTTCTCCTCAAGGATGTTCTTCGCCTGATTGTAGCAGTTGTCGAGGATGTTCTTGACCGACTCATCCAGCGTCTCGAAGGTCTTTTGCGAGCCGCGCGGCTGGGCCAGGGCAGCGATGCCCTGCTGCTGCGGGTACACGCGCAGGCCGCTGGTCGAGTCCATGCCCAGGCGCATGACCATCTCTTCCGCCAGATTGGTGGCGACCATCAAATCGTTGGAAGCGCCGGAGGTGATATCCTGGAAGAAGATCTCTTCCGCCGCGCGCCCGCCCATCAGGCCGATGATGCGCGCCAGGATCTTATTCTTGGAGATGAGCATGCTGTCCTGCTCGGGCAGCGACATGGTGTAGCCGCCGCTCTGACCGCGCGGGATGATGGTGATCTTGTAGACCGGGTCGGAGTGCTCGTTGTTATGGATGGCGACGGCGTGACCGGCCTCGTGGAAGGCGATGATGCGGCGCTCGTGGTCGCTCATCACGCGGTTCTTGCGCTGCACGCCGCCCGCCACACACTTCTCGAAGGCTTCTTCAAAGTCCTTCATACCGATTTCTTTATTCCCGGCGCGCACGGCCACGATGGCGGCTTCGTTGACGATGTTGGCGAGGTCCGCGCCTACCAGGCCGGGGGTGGCCTTGGCGATGTTGGCGAGTTCTACGTCGGGGGCGAGCTTCTTGCCCTTGGCATGCACGCCGAGGATTGCCTCGCGGCCTTTGACGTCGGGGCGGTTGACGTGCACGCGGCGGTCAAAGCGACCGGGGCGGGTGAGAGCTGAGTCGAGTACATCGATGCGGTTGGTCGCGGCCAGCACGATCACGCCTTCCGAGGCCTCGAAGCCATCCATCTCGACCAGAAGCTGGTTGAGCGTCTGGTCGGCTTCCATTTCCGCGCCAGAGCCGGCGCCGTGGCGCTCGCGGCCCACCGCGTCGATCTCGTCGATGAAGATGATGCATGGGGCGGCCTTGCGGGCCTTCTTGAACAGCGAGCGGACGCGCCCGGCACCAACACCCGCGAAGACTTCTACGAACTCGGAGCCCGAAATGGCGAAGAAGGGTACGCCGGCTTCACCGGCCACGGCTCTGGCAGCCAGCGTCTTGCCGGTGCCGGGGTCGCCGACCAGCAGCACGCCGCGCGGCATCTTGGCGCCCATCTCGGCGTACTTGTCGCCCTCTTTGAGGAAGGTGACAATGTCGCGGAGTTCTTGCAGGCTTTCGTCGATGCCGGCAACGTGGTCGAAGCGCGTGTCGGGGATGACGCCTTCTTCAAATTCCTTTTTCTTCATCGGGCCGTTTTCCACCAGGCGGAAGGCCATAAAGGTCAGCACGCCGATGAGGGCAAAGCTGATGACGGTGCTGGCGGCGCGGCTGGCCTGCTGCGAGCGGCTCTTGACGATCTCGAACTGCACCTTGGAGAGGTCTTCACTGGTGAGGCCGAGGAAAGCAAGCTGCTCGAGCAGCGACTGGCTGGCATCGCGGATCGATTTTTCGGTGCTGCCGCCGCGGTAGTGGATCACCAGATCGCCGGTGACCGGGGTATCTTCAATCTTCGCAATTTTGCCCGCTTCGATGTCGGCTGCGACGGTGCTCAGCGAAAGGATCTTTGGGTCGCGGCGGGTAGGGAACCAGATGGCCGCGAGCATGGCGAACAGGGCCAACAGCGCGGCGCCTGCCAGGAGAACTTTTTTATTGCGGAAAAACTGCCTGCGAGAGGGGTGATTGTTGCGAGAAGGTTGGTTGTTGTTCATAATCGTACTCGTAAAGCTCCAATCTTGATATGCCCAATAAAATCCAGCCCAAATACATACGCGCCAGACTCATGGAAAGGGATTTTGGTAAGACCCAGATTGTGGATGTGGATTAGCTATTTTATCAAGTTTTAGCATGGTTTTAAGAAAAATCAAGACTTTATAAAGCGTTCTAACAGGATTGCAAGGATGGACGGGCGTAACCTTTCAAGATGGTTCGGGTTATAGGATTAATTTTTAACAGCGCTGCCCCGGCGGGCCACTGCTTTTGAATAGCTCGCAAAAAATTAAGCATTTGGGTTTTGAAACTACTCAACCGGGGGATGAACTATGGTGTTTTGTTGTGTTTGCGGCGCGAAGCGCCGCAAACACAACAAAACACCAATGGGCAAAGCCCATGAATCACTGCTGCGCGTGGGTTACTCTCCCACGCGCAGCAGTTTTGTCCGTTTGTGTATTCGCTATTGGCAAGTGACGCGCGGATTCCAGTCTTCAAAGACCCCGTTGGGGTTGTTCTGCCAGACCCAGGCGTGCAGCACATACACGCCCAAGGCTTCGTTCAGGTGCAGGTGCCGGCCCATTACTTCTGGCAGGCCGCTGTTCCCAGATTCTGCCCAGGCATCCGCCGGGACGATGTACTCTACCGCGCCCAGCTTCATTTGCCCGTCATTGTTTTTGCTGTACACCATCGCCTCGGGGCGGTTGGCGTCTAAACGGGTGTCGAGCAGGCTGGTGTTGATGTAATGGAACCCCATCGCGCCCACGCCGGGGTTGTCAAAGCAGTGATCCAGCCCCGGTACCAGACCGTACCCATCGGCCTGGGCTGCCTCCAGTTTTTGGTATTTCGCGGTTGCTGCTCGCAGCTTGCCCAATTCACCCCGGTTTGCGGCGGTAGCGATCGTCACCGAGGCAAGGATTACCAGCACCACGGCCACCGCAATCAGAGCTTTGCGTTTCATGGTGGCCTGCATTAGTAGCTGAAGTACGGATCGAGCACCCGTACCTCGGTGATGCGGTCGACCGGCAGGCCGTTGCGCTCCGCCGCGCTGCGGATCGCCTCGGGGGAGGGGGCGTCGTAAACGCAGAAGGTCTTTTGCTTGTCCTGCGTGACGTAGGAATGGATCCAGGTTACGATGTCTTTCGCATTGTTGTCGACCACGCGCAGGCAGACCTGGGAGCCCTGCATATCCGCGGGGATGGCGAGGCCATCGGGGAAGGTGCGTTCAACGATATAACGAGGCATGAGATTCTCCTTTTCTACTGGTTGGTGTTGGCTCAAAACGGATGTTTGTTATCCGATTGAGGCCAGTATAGGAGAACCTGCTCCGTTTTATATCGTGGAGCGTACCTGGTTTGGAATGCGCGTGTACCCAGATTGGCGGGCGCTAGATGTGCTTTAGCACCATGGCGATGGCTTCGGCGCGCGTTTGCACGTTCAGCTTGCCGAAGATACCGGTGACGTGGTGTTCGACTGTGCGGGTAGAGAGGTGCAGCCGGGCGGAGATCTCGGAGTTGCTCAGGCCCTGCACCAACAGGTCGAGTACTTCGCGCTCGCGCGGGGTGAGCAGAAATGGGTCTGTGCGCGTGGCGGCACGCGGGCCGCGCGGTACGCCCTGCGCTCCTTGTTCGTGGAGCTTGCGCCGGATGGCCTCCGCCGCCGGGCGCGCACCCAGACGTTCGAAGATTTGCAGCGCCGCGACCTGCGCTTTGGGGTCACCGAGAGAAAGCGCCAGCGCGCGCTCGTAGGGCAGTCCAAGCGCTTCCCATGCGGCGGCGGCAGCGCGCCAATCACCGGCGATGGAAAGCGCAAACGGCTCCGCGATCCAGCCGGGCGGGCGAATCGCTTCACCGGCCAGGCTGCGCCAGAACGCCAGCTCGCCGGTGAACCACGGGTGCTGCTTGCTGACGGCGAAATCATATGCTGCCCGGGCTTCATCCAGCGCGCGAGCGCGATCACCAGCCAGCCAGGCCGCCTCAGCGTGGATGGCGCGGGCGGGCGCGATCCGCTGGAGGGTTTGGGTTTGTTCCGCAAGCGCCAGGGCTTCATCCAGCGCATCCCACACGCCGGGGTCGCCCCGTCGGCCGCGCAGCCTGCCCAACGCCAGCAGCGCCATGATGCGGCTGATGGGCGAGACCCCAGGTCGGTTGAGCACCTCCCGCGCCAGATCCCCGGCTTCGTCCCAGCGCCCCAGGTGCAGCGCCGCCAGCGCCTGCCACGCCTGCATGTAGTTCCGCGCCACGTCCATGTCGCGCTCTACTGCAAAGGTGATTCCCTCGGCGAGATAGCGGTCCGCTTCGAGATAGTGATACACCTCTCCGGCGGCTGACCCGAGATTGTTGTATGCGTTGGAAATTGTGATCTCCATGCGGGCTTCCTGCGCGATCTGGAGACTCTTTTCCAGGTACTGTTGGCCGCGTTCGAAGTCGGTTACCATCCACGCTGAACCAATGGCGTTATACCCGGCGGCGATCGTCTCTGTATCGTGGAACTGCTCAGCCAGAGAAATGGCCTTTTCACCCAGGCGGATGGCTTCCTGCTGGTCGCGGTGGAACATGCGCAGCGCCGCCTGGATGCGATACGCCTGGGCGAGCTCGCGGCTGGGCGGCAGCGCTTCGAGGATTTCTACCGCGCGGCGAGCGGCCTGCTCCGCTTCCTCATTCTGGCCCAGCCCAAAGTGCATCACCATTAGCAGCGACAGGTTTTCACCCTGCCGGAGCGGGTTGCCCAGCGCCTGCCAGATCTCAATTGCGGCGCGGCGAGCGGCGATGCCTTCGACGCGCTGATCGATGGTATTGCACTCTACGGCGTAGGCTTCTAAAAGCAGGGCGCGCTCCTCGTCGGGCAGGCGGTGCGCGTACTTCAGCGCGCGGGCGTACTGGGCTGCTGACTGGCGGCGGGCGTTGGCGGCGGCGGCCTGCCGGGCAGCGGCGGGGGCATAGCGCAGCACCGCCTGCGGATCGTCCGCACCCTCGGCGTGGTGCGCCAGCCGGGCAACATCCGCGCGGCCTTCGGGGTCCGCCTCCAGCGCGGTGAGGATTTCACCGTGCAGCGTGGTTTTCCGCGGGGCAGAAATTGCGTCCAGCAGGGCCTGCCGGGCCAACTCGTGCCGGAAGGAGAGCGAATCATCTTGCGCGTGCAGGATTCCGGCGGAGAGGCATTCCTCCAGCGTGTTGATCTCGGAACTGGCGAGCGCCGCCAGCAGCCGGTACTCGGGGCGCGGACCAATGACTGCCGCGGCTTCGAGCACAGCCCGGGCAGATCGCGAGAGCCGCGCGGTGCGGGCCAGAACGGCATCGCGCACCGTGGCGGGGATGCCCTCGCCTCCGACCTCCAGCACTTCGATAACAAAAAATGGGTTGCCGCTGGTCTGCCGGTACAGCACGTCTGGGTCTACCGGCGTGCCTTCTGCCAGCGCGCGCACAGCCTCTGGGCTGAGCCGGGCAAGGTGGATGCGCAGAACAGCGGGCGCCGTGGCAAGATCGCCCAGGACGATTTTGAGCTTGTGCATCGGCCCGGTTTCGTCGTCGCGGTAGGTGAGCACCAGCATCGCGCGAACCGCATGGATGCGCCGGGCGATGTACTTGATGAGGTCGAGCGTGGCTTCATCCGCCCAGTGCACGTCTTCCAGCACCAGCAGGGTGGGGGTTGGCGCGGCTTCTAAAGCGGTGAGCAGCGCCGAGGCCAACGTGAGCCAGTCCGCGCCGGATTGGAGCAGCGGCAGCAGGCTGGGGTGGCCCTGGCGGGCAATATCATACAGCGGGCTGAGCGGGCGCGGGGTAAAGGCCGAGTCGCACGCCCCCCACAACTGCGTGCCGCGCCCGCGCAAATCGCCGGTGAATTGGCGCACCAGCGAGGTTTTTCCCACCCCCGCCTCGCCGCCGATCACCACCACGCGCCCCGTGCCCGCGCCAACCTCGTCCCAGGCACGTTGTAACGCTTGTAACTGCCGCTCGCGCTCCAGTAGCTCCATGTTGATCCTTATGATCAACATTGTACCAAAATAGGGGATTGGAAACGGATATTTTGGGGGCGCACCGTTGACAAACCGGGGCAGTTGATGTAAAATCACGCCGTTCGATGGCGAGGTAGCTCAACGGTGGAGCAGTGGACTCATAAGCCATTGGTTGTGGGTTCGAATCCCACCCTCGCCACTACGACGGAAAACCGCTCAAAAAGAGCGGTTTTTTGTTTTCTAATATTTAGATAGCCCTATGACCATTCTACGTCTTAATCTGGTTCATCATCCTCATCAACTTCGATGCCTGCATAATCGAAAAGAGGTGTTTCGGAGCCTAGGCCTTTTGGTCCTTTTCGCTCTAAATCCGTCGGTTCTGGAAAATCAGAACTCCGAAACAACGCGCTCTCCAAAACTAAAGAAAATACCTTAACCATGTCAGGCAACAGATCGACGGTGTGATCCAGAACCCACAACAAGTCTAGCAACTCGCCATCAAATTCCCACGTACGAGGCCGTATGTTATCTAGTTCTGAGGAATGTTTCCCTGCTCTTTTCCGCATACGGTAACCCAACCAGGACTTAACAACTTCAAGACCTGAAACACTGAACTCCCAAATTTGGGGTCTTACTTTTTCAAATACACCACTTCCAACATATAACTCGTTTTTCTCGTAGCTATATGAAAAGCTAATGGGATAATCATGAGGGTTAGGTGGTGTTCCAACTTTGCATCGTGCTTGCCCGGGGGGGAGTTTTCCAGCTTTGTTTCCAGACGGGATAAACCGGTCTCCATATGTATGCAGCCACAAAAGTTTACGTCCTAAAGAGACGACTCGCTTAAATACTGGTGCATTTTTAGTGATGGGAATTCGAATTCCAGGAATGGTTAGCTCATCCCAAAACGCCTTAACGTACTCGGGGGTAACCAAGATTGTATAACAATATGCAAAGAGATCCTCTGCATTGATCTGGTATTCTAAAGTTTTCGTTAGTTTTCCTAAAATGTCATTGGTGATATTTGCATCTGTTGCAGCAGGATCTCGCCAAAGTGGAATCACATGTTTCGCTCCAAAAGATCCTCTGAAATGGTCTAAATCGGGGAGAAGTGCTGTAGCAATTGCAGCAGGTCCTTCCCCCAAAACATTGGTTAATAAGCTGGTAAGATATATTTGCTTATTGCTATGCGCGCTTTGCAGTGTCGGGCGAGGGCGGTCACATAATCTATTGTCTAGCAATACCCAGTGTCGGTCGAAGCTTCGGTATGCGTATCTGGTCAACTGAAAAGGTGGCATGCCCATCTTTAGATTACTAATAGCTGGTAAGTTTTTACCACTACCATCTAGTGCTGGATACGAATTACTTACCTTCCTCGCAGCGGTTTCTTTGAGTGCTTTACCGCGATCTGATGGGGATAAACTAAGCAGTTTTTCCCATCGGTTTTGCAGTACGGATTGGTTTTCTCCAATTGGCCAGGTTCTCTTAAACTGTACTCCATTTTCCTGCCAGGGGAAAATATCAGTAAGTAATGGCCAATCCCAGTAATTACCATCACCACCAGGAAGGAAGAGATCCTGCCAACCATCCGGACACTTACTCCAGTTCAAGTCCTTAAAGCTGGTAATATTTCCCAGCAGAGCAAGTTTTTCCTCCTGGGTTCCATCAATTCTAGAATAATGCACAACGGCTGCCTTTTCAGGCTGTGGTTTGTCGTAGCGCACCCCAATTGCTATGGCAACCGGTGTTTGGATTGCAAAAACATTTTCCGTTTTTCGTGCTCCTAGATTATCCCCTTCTAAGTCAATAATCCAAAGCTCATCAAATGTCTGGCGCATGACCTTTCGTACACCAGCAAAACCTGGTCCGCGCAGATAAGAAGAAGCTGTAATAAAACTAACAATCCCTGGCCCGGATTTGGTGTCAAAAACCTTCCATAATGCCCAACGCCAAAAATAGATGTAATCGTTGTAGAGATTTTTGGCATGAACACCTAATCCTCTATCGGTGAGTGGATCAAGGAAATCGCGTAAAGGAGCTTTATCCTCTTGTTCCTTCTCCCCAAACCGAATCCATCCGCCCTTACGCTTTTCATCTACCTGATCAGTAATTTGCTGGCGGTCATATGGAGGGTTTCCAATGCACACCAATACAGGTGTTTGTGCTTTTACTTTTTGGGCGCGTTTGTGTTCTTCGCCTAATGGGCGGTAAAGTTGTGGAAGCTCGGGCGGTTTTTCATTGGGCGATTCAAGTGTATCTGTAAGATAAACATGAACCCCGTTGTCGGGAACTCTACCCCCTTCACCCAGAATTTGCTGTGTTAATCGCAAATGTGCCACTGCGTAAGGACCAACTAGAATTTCAAATGCATGTATATTTTCAGCCGCTGTAGTAGCATACTGTGCACGCATTCCTGCACCTTTAATTTGAGCTACTTGATCCAAACCATGCTCTATTGCAGTGAGAATATAAGTTCCTGTTCCTGCCGCTGGATCGAGTGTAATAACCTTTGGATCGACAAACGAAAAATCTGCTTCAAATTTATCAGATAAAAGTTCTGCGACTAAATGAACTTGCGTTTTGACAACCTCAACTGGGGTATAGTAAACCCCTCTGTCATTTCGCATTTTAGGGTTATAAGCTGCAAGGAAATCCTCATAAAAATAAAGCCAAGGGTCGCCTTTGCTTTTTTGATATAACGTCGTCACATCTACGGCAGAAATAATCCTCTCTAGCAAACTTACTGGTATGTCAATTTCGTCTCTTGCGCTTTCATCCCCCAAGATCCTCAGGGTATCAGACAATAATCGATGCCCGGTCCGAATGGTCTTGACTGCCTTTGATAGCGATAGATCCTCGGCTCCTGAAAGTTGAGCTAGTAAGAGGGCATATGTAAATGTTTGGGCATAGGCATCTGCGAACTGCTGATCATCTGCACCTGGAAAAAGGTATTTCCGCCAATCCACAGCCAGATAGCTGAGGTTTGAGTCGGGGTTTTTTAGGGAAATAATAACATCCTCTCGCAGGAGACGACAAATCGGTGCAAGCATTTCTGCTAATGCACGTGGAGAAGTTGGAACAACTGGTTCCCAGTGGATAAAATTATAAAGAACGTCTGATGTGAAATACTCCTAAGAAGCCGAAGCGACTTCAAAGGTTTGAACATTAATACCGAAATCGATACGCAGCAGATGGCGCAGTAAATGGGCTGTCATCTTGGCAATCACCCGCGTG
>JAEYTI010000227.1 GCA_023434145.1 Chloroflexota bacterium
CCACCAATCTGCACAGCAACATCTATAACGAGTTTTTGAAACTGCGCGAAACTACGCTTTTTGAGACGATGGAGGGCGCTGATACGCTCGTTTACACGGTAACAGCCCCAGCCGGAGAAAATGTTGACCGCGCCGTGATGGATATTGAGGAAATGGACAGGGTTCGCTTGCCCCAGGTGCTTCGCGAGGCGAAGCAAAAAGGCCTGAAGACAGTTGTGGTACTGAACATTGCCGGGCCTGTGGATATGCGGAGTTGGATTGATGATGCGGACAGCATCCTGTGCATCTTTATCCCCGGCTGCATGGGCGGCAAGGCCGCAGCTGCGCTGATAACGGGCGATGCTTCCCCAGCTGGAAAACTGCCGGTTACCTTTCCGGTGCGCTACGAAGAAACCCCGTCCTACCCCAACTTTCCCGGTGAGCATAACGACGTGTATTACGGGGAGGGCGTTTTTGTGGGGTACCGCAGCTATGAAAAGCGCGACGTTCCAGTCCATTACCCCTTTGGATATGGACTAAGCTACACCCAATTTGAAGCCTCGCTTATTCAAGAAACCTTCGAGTTTGATGCAGAGAACCGCGATGCCTTTGACATATCCGTGCGGGTGAAGAATATCGGGGACAGGGACGGCAGTGAGGTGATCCAGGTCTACAGCGCCGAGGTCCAGCCGCACATACTGCGCCCGGTCAAAGAACTGGTCAGTTTCACCAAGGTGTTTCTCAAAGCGGGAGAAGAAAAGACCATCGTTTTAAAAGTAGCGAAAGAAAGCTTGCTCTGCTTTGATGCCAGGCAAAGGCGATTTGTGCTTCCGGTTGGAGAATACCGGCTGTTTGTGGGAACGTCATCCGCAGATATTATTGCGGAGGCAAGACTGATGGTCACGGGAGTCAATCCTTATGCATTGAGCGGAGAGAGCACCATTGGGGATATTTTACAAAACCCAGCTGCCGTCCAGTTGGTCAACCAGTTCACTGGCGGTATGTTTGCAATGGTCAAAGAAGAGGATCTCAACTTCATGATCAACCGGAAACTGTCAGAGATCCTTGCCATCGGAATGGTTTCTGTGATCCCAGATGCGGTCAAGCTCAATGCTATCTTGCAAGACTTATATGACAGGCTGGGGGAGATATAAGCATGATTCGAAGGTCTTTTAACGAAAACTGGTTCTTCTGCAAAAAAGACGACCAGAACGATGCGCGGATGGTTGGCCCGATCGCCCTGCCGCATGACGCGATGCTGGGGGAGCCACGCAGCCCGGAGGGCAAAACAGGTCATGCCGGGGGATTTTTCCCGGGCGGTGTTTATATCTATGAAAAAACGTTTGATCTGCCGGAGAATGCCGAAGAGAAAACGATCCTGTTTGAATTTGAGGGGGTTTACCAGCGCAGTTCCGTGTTCATCAACGGCAAGGAAGCCGGCGGCTGGCCTTTTGGCTATACCCGTTTTACGGTCCAGGCTGACCCTTATCTCATTTATGGCGCGCAGAACCACATTCGGGTCGTGGTGGATAATTCCGATGTGCCCAACAGCCGCTGGTACTCCGGCAGCGGGATCTACCGGAATGTCAATCTTCTGATCGGAGATAAAGTTCATCTACAGCCGTATGGCGTGCGGATTTCCACTCTTTCAATCGGTGATCCGGCCAAAATACAGGTAGAAACCCAGGTGGCGAATGACGGAAACCTCAACTGCCAGGTGCAGATCGAGATCCTGTATGGCGACAACGTGATCGCCAGCCACACCGGAGCACGAAACGCGGTATTTGAAATCCCTCAGGCCAGACTGTGGTCCGATGAGTCGCCCAATTTGTACGACTGCCGTGTCACCCTGCTGAACGGAGGAAATATCCTGGATCAGGTGGTCGAACCCTTTGGGATACGTTCCCTGGAATGCACACCGCAAAAAGGGCTGTTGATTAACGGGAAACCCATCAAGCTGCGCGGCGCTTGCGTGCACCATGACAATGGTGTGCTTGGCGCGGCAACTTTTGCTGCGGCGGAGGAACGTCGGATCAGGATCCTGAAAGAAGCGGGCTACAATGCCATTCGCAGCTCGCATAACCCGATGTCTGTGGCGATGCTCGAGGCCTGCGACCGGTATGGTATGTATGTGATCGATGAACTGACGGACACCTGGTGGATCCCCAAGAACCCGGGCGACTTCTCCAAAGAATTTCTCGATTGGTGGGAAAAAGACCTGGCGGCGATGGTGGACAAAGATTTCAACCACCCCTCGGTCATCATGTACTCGATGGGCAATGAAATCAGCGAAACGGCGCTGCTCAAAGGGATTGATTTCAGTAAGGTGATCGCCGCAAAGGCACGTGAACTGGACGGCACCCGTCTGATCACCATTGGGATCAACTTACAGCTCAATCAAATGAACTACCAGGGCCGGAGCCATTACAAAGAAAAGGGAGACGGTGAGGAAGGGAAACCAGGACAGAAACCACAGAAGGAAATCACGACCAGCACGTATATCAACACCATCATGAACGTGATGAAGCCCCTCGACTTCATCTTTCTCACGCAAAAGTCGGTGGATCTGGCCACCCGGGATGCCTTCCAGTACTTTGATGTCGCCGGCTACAACTATGGGGCGGTCCGTTATGTACAGGATGGCAAGCTGCATCCGGAGCGCGTGATTGTCGGAAGCGAAACCTACCCGTCAGATATCTACGATAACTGGCAGCTGGTTGAAAAACTGCCCTACCTGATTGGCGATTTTCAATGGGCAGGATGGGATTACCTGGGGGAAGCGGGCAGCGGCATGTGGGAGTATGGCAGGAAGAAAGGCGCGCTTTATAAGGAGTATCCCTGCATCCTGGCCGAACAGGGCTTGATCGATATCACAGGATATATCACGGCCCGGGCGTACTATAACAAAGTGGTGTGGGGGCTGGAAAAAAAGCCGTATATCTGCGTGCGGCCGGTCAACCATTCCGGCGAGCGGCCATCCAAATCCGTATGGCGAAGTACCGATGCCATTGCGAGCTGGAGCTGGGCCGGCTGTGAAGGCAAGACCGCTGAAATTGAAGTGTATTCCAATGCAGAGCAGGTGGAACTGCGGCTGAACGGCAAGTCGCTTGGGAAAAAGAAAGTCCGGAAGATGAAGGCGCTGTTCAAGACGAAATATATGCCCGGCACGCTGGAAGCGATTGCGTATGATGTGCAAGGGAAGGAACATTCCAGAAGCCAATTGAAATCTGCCAATGAAACCACCCGGCTTAATGTCACCGTGGACCGGCTCATCATCCAGGCGAATGGACAGGATCTGGCTTTCCTGACGATTGAAATCACGGATAATCACGGCATCGTGAAAATGCTGGACGACTGTTCCGTTTCGGTCACCGTAAAAGGCGCGGGAACATTACAGGGTTTTGGCAGCGCCAAGCCATTTACCGAAGAGAGCTTTACCGATTGTGAGCACTTTACCTACTACGGTCGGGCAATTGCAGTGATCCGTGCAGGATCGGAGGCGGGAACCATTCAGGTAAATGTGTCCGCAGCAGGTGGTCAAGAGCAAAGAACGGGCCTCGTGCAGAAATTAACCATTCAAACGAACGGGTAGACGCTGCAGTTGTTATTCACTGGTGAAACGATGGAAAAAATCATTTGCAATCCGCTGAATCTATCCTACCGCTACCAGCATTTTATGATGTTGGGAAAATGGTCCTATCATCGAGAAGGAGCAGACCCCACACTGGTCTATTTCAAGGACCGATATTACCTGTTTGTTTCGATGTCGGCTGGTTTTTGGCACAGCACGGATCTGTTCCACTGGCAGTACCATGAAAACAACAACTTGCTGATCCACGATTACGCACCAGATGCCCGTCAGATTGGCGATTATCTCTATTTCTGCGCCTCAAAACGCGAAGAAAACTGCCCAATCCTGCGCACAAAAGATCCGCTGTCGGATCATTTTGAAGAAGTGGCGCGCCCTTTTCCGTTTTGGGATCCAGATCTTTTCTGTGATGATGATGGCCGGGTGTATCTCTTTTGGGGCTGCTCCAACAAAGAGCCCATTTACGGTCTCGAGCTTGACCCCGACCGCATGACCCCTATCGGAGAAAAAGTCGCATTGCTGCAAGGCGAGCCCGCGGCCCACGGCTTCGAACGGGTGGGAGAAAACTGCGACCCACAATATAAAAGAGGACTTTACCAACGGCTTCTTGGCAGCAGCCCATTCGTCGAGGGCGCATTTATGAGCAAGCACAATAGCCGCTACTACTTGCAGTACGCGGTGCCCGGCACTGAGTACAACACCTATGCCGATGGTGTCTACGTTTCTGATCATCCGCTGGGACCATTTGAGTTCGCAAGCCATAACCCGTTTTCCAGCAAGCCCGGAGGCTTTATCACCGGGGCGGGACACGGCAGTACGATCCAGGACAAGCATGGCAACTGGTGGCACGCTTCTACGATGCGCATCTCGGTGAACCAGGGATTTGAACGGCGCGTGGGGCTGTTCCCCGCCGGCTTTGATGCAGATGGCGTCCTGTTCTGCAATCAGAATTTTGCCGATTATCCGCTCGCCATCCCCGAAGGTAAATTTGACCCCTGGGAAATCGGACCAAAATGGATGCTGCTCTCTTATCAGAAGCACGTGACGGCTTCTTCCGCCCAACCAGGGCATGGCCCAGAACGTTCGGTGGATGAAAACATCCGCACCTGGTGGAGCGCTGCCACAAACCGGCCCGGAGAGTATCTCCAGTTGGACCTGGGCGAACCCTATTCCGTCCACGCCATTCAAGTCAACACTGCCGATGGGAACATCACACCTCAAAAGCATGCAAAGGGAGAAATGGTCGGGGCCTGGTATCAGCGCCGCTACATTGAAACAAGGAAAATCTACACCCGCTATCTGGTGGAAGGCAGCCTGGATGGCACGCAGTGGTTTGTGCTGGAAGATAAGCGCGATGCAGAGAGCGACCTGCCGCATGATCTTTTTCTTTACAAGGAAGGCAGAGAGCTGCGCTACATCAAGGTCACCGGGTATGAATTCCCATACGGGCAGTCCTTTAAAATCAGCGGACTGCGTGTGTTTGGCGAGGGCAAGGGCCAAAAGCCAGCCCAGGCTGAAGCGAAGGCACAACGCACCGGCGATCGAAATGCACTTATCCAATGGAACCGGGTGGAGGGCGCGCAGGGCTATAACGTGCGTTACGGGATCCATCCTGAGAAGCTGTATTTGAGCTGGCTCACCTATGACCAGGAGCAGTTGGATCTTCCCACGTTGAACAAGGGCTTGACCTATTATGTGTGTGTCGACAGCTTCAACGAGAATGGGATCACCCCGGGGAAGACAATTCGGATTGAAGCGTAAAGGACGTTCTATGATCCAGGCCACCCATCTCAAGACTGAATACCTGATTGACCCGATTGGGATCGATATCACCCAACCCCGCCTGTTCTGGAATGTAGCAGGCGCAAAAAAGCAGACAGCTTACAGCATCACCGCACGGATCGACGGCGTGGTAGTCTGGCAGAGCGGCATCGTCCCATCCAGCCGAATGCGTGCCGACTATGCTGGTCCGGCCCTGCAAAGCCGCCAGCGAGTCGACTGGTCAATCACGCTCTGGGATGAAAACGGCGAGGCGGGACCGCAAGCATCAGCCTGCTTTGAGATGGGCCTGCTCCAGCCATCTGACTGGTCAGCGAAATGGATCACCGCAGATCTCAAGATTAACAAGAAGCTGCGCTACCCGGTTGACTGCTTTAAAAAGACCTTCCGGGCCAACCAGCCGGTGAAACATGCGCGGTTGTACATCACCGCTTGCGGATTGTGTGAAGCACAGATCAACGGTGTAAAAGCTGGTGATGCCGAGTTGACCCCCGGCTACACCGATTACCGCAAGCGCGTGCAGTACCAGACCTTTGATGTGACCAGGATGATCAAAGCAGGTGAGAATGCTCTGGAAGTTTCCCTGGCGGACGGCTGGTATCGCGGCTGCATTGGCTCGCTCGGCGATCGCAATGTATTCGGCGCGCGCACCCGGCTACTGTGCCAGCTTGAGATGGAATACGCGGATGGAAGCCGCTCCAGAAGAGGAAGGGATGGTATTTTCGGCTGCGGCCCACGAGTCACGACGATCCTTCATAGGCTGGTCGGTTAGCGACTGGCTGTTGGTGTATGGTTGAAGTAATGATATTCCAGGCCGGGGCGGGCTACCGGGCGCGCGGCGCGCAGGCTGGTCACTCGCTCTTCGATCGTTTCTGGCTGGGGCAGTGCCAGATCGGCAAAGCCCGTTTCTGACAGCCCACTGGTAAGGTTGAGCAGGTGGCGGATGGTGATTTGGGATGCTATTGCAGGATCGGTAGTGGTGAAATCCGGCAGGTAGCGCTGCACCGGGGCATCCAGATCGACCTTTCCGGCTTCCACCAGCTGCATGACGGCCATAGCGGTGAATGATTTGCTGACAGACGCGATCAGGAATTGAGTCTGCGGCATAACTGGCCTTCCATGCCCCGCATCGCCATAGCCCTGTACATACAGCACCTGGTCAGCCTGGGTGATTGCCAGCGCCAGGCCAGGGATCCGCTGCACGGCCAATTGCCGGTTGATAAAGCGGTCTACCGCCAACGGATCGAACGCCATTGGGCGGTGAGATTGGCGAGGAGGGGAAGCGGCAAATATCATCAGGAAAAGCGGTATCAGAAAAACCGAGGCTCCTTTTATCATCTTAGATCCACCTCCACTGGTCCTGGCCCTCCACGCTCGTCAATCCTTTTCACCGAAAGGAGCGCAAGGTTCAAGTTCCGGATGCGCACCAGGATGCCGTGCAAGGCCGATTGGTCTCTAATCCAGCCGGAGATTTGTGTCTCGCCTTGCGGGAGCGGTGTAATGGTAAGATCCTCAAACCACTCGCCCCACGCTGGATCGAGCTGTCCTTTGACCCGAATCTCGTAATATTCGCTGCCTTCTTTCCTGTTCATCTTGATTAGGATGATACAGTCTGAAACAGCCGCAGTCAGGAAGCATAAGGAGTATTCCGAGGAGTATTTGCGAGATTTTTTGGGTGGGAGACTGTCGTGGCGGTTAGAAGATCAATCCCAGGTCGCGGGCACGAGCGGCGACCTGCGCCCGGTTGCTGACCCCCAATTTACCGATGATATTGCTGACATGCTTCTTGGCTGTGGTCAGGGCAATCGAAAGCTGCTCTGCGATTTCCTGGTTGGTTGCACCGCGCGCCAGGAGCTGCACAATCTCCAATTCGCGCGCGCTGAGCGGTTCGACTAGCACAGCAGTGACCGGGACTGGGCTGGCATCCGGCAGCATAACCGCTTCTTTAAAAGCGGCAATTAGACTGCCTGTATAGTCTGGTGTAATGCCGCGCATTCCAGCCTGCTGGATCAGGGCTGCCATCGGCGGGCCTTCATCGAGAAACATGCGAATGTATCCTTCTGGTTCTGCCCGCAGCAGCGCTTCAGCGATCAAAGCAAGCGCCTGCTCCAGGCTGCCGCCTACCTGGTGGGCTAAGGCTTGCAGCACCAGCGTTTCCACCAGCACCTGGCCGAGGCCTGCCGCGCATTGTTTTGGATCTGGCCCAGGATCCGCAAGGCTTCGCCGGTTTTCCCCTGGGCAATCAGCACGCGCGCCCAGGTCAGGTAGTCCATCTCTTGTTCGAAGGGAATCGCATCATCGAGCGAAAACCCGCGATCCACCGCCCACTGCACGGCTGCCGGCAGGCTGCCGCTGGCAAGACTGCGCCGCGCCCGCAGCATGCCGGCCTTATCGACCACACCTTGCCTTCCCAGACGGCGGCCAATTTCCGCAGCCCGGTTCAGCAGTTCTTCCACCTGCTCGCCCTGGCTCATCCCGCGTTCGCGCGCTGTGATCAAACGCGCCAGGGAAAGAAGCCCCTGCGACAGATACGGTTCCCAGCCGGTGATTTCGGCCAGATGGATCCCCTCGCGAAGGAGATGCTCTGCCGGCTCGAGTTCGTTCCATTCCCGATGCAGATCGCCAAGCTGCAAGCTGGCTTCGATGCGCGGGTGGAAGGTACGCTCCCCGACTTTTCGAATCACCTCGCGGTATGTGTCAGCCGCCTGCCGGAGTTGCCCTTGAACGAGCAGGAGATTTCCAGAAGCGGTCTCGGCTAACAGATTGAGAATCACGCTGCCGGCTTTCGCACTGGCCTGGCGCGCCTCGGCGATTGCCTCAACCGCGCCAGTCTGGTCTCCTGTTGCTTGGCGGGCTACTCCCAGGGCATATTGAGTCATAGAGCGCAATATCAGATCTTCTTCAGGCAAGTCGGCTAAAGCCCGATAGCATTCCACAGTTGTCTGGTCAAATTCGCCGCGCCGGCAGGCAATATGCGCCTGCAAGCAGCAAATTTTCGCCAACCCGGCCTTATCCTCCTGCGCGCGCCAGGCTGCTTCTGCCTCGCGCAGCGGTGTTTCATAATCAGGGGAGCGGCCGATCAGCATCAGCACCAGCGCGTACCAGAAATTGAGCTGCGGATGCTCGCGCCGCCGGTCCGCGGGCAGCGTTTCGATCCAGTGCGCCACCAGGTGCAGCCGCCCCTGCCGGTCAATGATCGATCCAATGGCAGGCTCGAGCAGTTCTTCCGCTCGGGAAAACTCCCTGGCTGTGAGCGCGTGCTCGATTGCCTGGTCGATCATGCCCTGCTGCTCATACCAGCGGGATGCCCGGCGGTGGTTTTCCTGCGCGCCGCCAGGTCTACCAGCTGGAGCTGGTGACGCAGCACATCCGCGAACAGGCGGTGGTAGCGAAACCATCCGCGTTCTCGATCCAGTGGAATGATGAATACATTGGCTGTTTCCAGCGCTTCGAGGACAGACTAGCTGTCGCTCCGGCCTGTCACTGCGTCACACAACGGGCCGCTCAAGCAGTCGAGGATGGATGTTTCCAGCAGGAACGATTGGAGTTGCTCAGGCTGCCTCCGGATAACCTCTTCGATCAGGTAATCCAGGATATAGCGCTGGTTGCCAGTGAATTCCCGAATAAATTCATGCGCCTCGTCCGAGGTGAGTTGTAGTGGGATATTCCCCCGATCTTGCCCATCCATGCTTTGCAGTGCCAGCGCGGCGGCCTGCAAACCAGCTATCCAGCCTTCAGTGCGCTCTCCCAACGCTGCCAGGTCATCCTGTGAAAAACCGGACCCCAGAACCTCGTTAAATAGCGCAGCCGTCTCGTCCAGGGTGAAAACCAGATCAGCGGCGCGCAGCTCAGCCATGCTCCGGCTCAAGCGCAGGCGCGCCAGGGGCAGCGGCGGGTCGATGCGACTGGCAATCACCACATGCAGGTTCGGCGGCATGTGATCGAGAAGGAAGGCCAGCGAGGCATGCACGTCAGGATCTTCGATCACATCGTAATCGTCCAGAATTAAAATGTAGGGGCTAGCCGACTCGGCGATGCTGTTGATTAGTTCGTCGATGGCTTTTTGGACTTGCGGCTGTGTATTATCGATCAGCCCCAGGGCTCCGCGGCCCATTCCCGATTCAGTCGATTCAATGGCAGAGGCCAGGTAGATCCAGAAACGAACGAGGTTGAGATTACGGTCTAACGTCACCCAGCCAACCCGCTCGCGAAGGTGTTGGGAATCGGAATCAGCCAGCCACTGGCTTAAGAGGGTCGTTTTGCCAAAACCGGCCGGGGCAGAGATCAGGATCAACCGGTAATCCTCTACCTGCCGCAGAGGAGCCATCAGCCGAGGACGCGGCACCAGCTTTGGATGCGGGCGGGGAATATAGAGTTGGGGCGTCAGGATCCGGTTATTATCAATCACGCTTCTTGTTTTACTTACCATTCATTGCAACCTTTCAAGCATGTTCTCAGCCTTACAAGGTCAATTCAGACAATTATACTCCGCAAATTACTCCCTTCGAATACTGGCAAAAACCCACTTCCCGGTTAGGATCTTCTCAGGTGATGCGCTGTGATACGCCATCTCAGCCTATCATAGGATAACCGGTCACCAGAACAGGGCCACATGTAACAGATGAACTCACTCTTTTACCAGGCACCAGCCTTTTGGGTTTTGCATGGCGAATATTCAAAAAATGGGTACACCCTTTAATGATGGTGGAAAACCAATATATGCCAAAAAGATGGTGCGATTTACGGAAATCATGCTGTTATGGATCCCCAAAAGTCGGACCATGCCCTGTATCCTGATATCCAACATATTCCACTTGCTGACGATCATAATGTATTCCAAGATGCATTAGACGCGTTTGGCTGGTGTGGTGCAAATTAGTGGAGTGAGCTGACTATGGATAGGCTATTGTTAATTTTCTGTCTTATCGTCCTTTCCGGCTGCAACACAGCCCTTCAGATTTCAACACCTACTGTGCCAATCAACTCAACGGACAACCTATTGGGTACAATTGCCGTTTCGGCTACGCCAACTTATATACCCCTCTACCCACCATGCATAACCCCTAGGAGGGAATTACCACCCTTTCCCCCACTTGAAGGGGCTTCCTTTAAACAACTTGATGGACTTACAGTAGAAGAATACCGTTCCTATGTGTATCTAGTTCATATTGAGGATCTGGGTTGCGAGTATGGTGGGCGTAAATTCGATGAACGCACCATTGACCTAAAAAATTCTTTCCACATTGACTTTCAGCCAATCGATCCGGATAGCGAACTGGTCAAGGCTTTACAATATGATGTGGTTGTTTTTGAAGCAAAAACACTTACGTATGGTTCATCTGGTCTACTCCAAGCTTGGAGCTATGACAATCACTGGGTCATTGAAATTAAAACCGCTGAAGGAATAGATATAATTCGTGATGGGCAATCTCTAAAAAACATTAACAAATATGATCAAGTTTTTGCTTTCCAGCTATTAGCGGGTAAACCGTTCTACTTTTTTAAGAGAGGCAATGTGTGGGCAGTTAGCTACAATAATGATGAATTTCAACTCGATTATGATGACATTTCGTATACCAATGTGTCCATTGGAATGGATCCCTCGATTATCCAATTTCAAAATATGGTCATCTTTGAAGCAAAGCGAGGAAGCGATAACTACACTGTTGTAATAGGTGCATTTCGGTAAAAGCTTTCAGCCCCAAGGGTTGCGGCCACCGGCTTGATCTATGTCGGCAACGGCAAGTAGCTCGATACTTCATTTACGAACGCAGTCTCTGTAGATAGGAAAACTGCACCCTCCGCTAAATCGTTATCCAATCATTCTTCAATGCGACAACTACTACCTTCGTCCGGTTTGGGACACTGAGTTTGACCCTAATCTGCTCGACGTGGTGGCGCACGGTGCGTTCTGCAATGACGAGCTGAGCCAGCTGTTTCCGCATCCTTGCAGTACGCCTGGGATCACATTCTGAGCAGATCCAACCAGTTCTTGATCATCTACCGGGTCGCACCTTGGCATGATGCACCAGCAGGTACTGTCCTATCAAGCGCCTCTGTATGACCGCTCAAAGGCCAACCTACTGCTGCATCCGTTGCCATTTGGGGTTGCCCAGCCTTTTTACCCACATTACGCCGCCGATGCACGCGTGGCGGTGTATGATATTTTTAGCAGAGTGCCAGCTTACTGGCAGCGTTTCGATTCCAATTTTCCTGGATCTATCTCAGATCAACGAGAACTTGAAAGATTGGAGCGAGGATAAGAACAACGATATCGAGATCACTTTTTAAAGATGAAAATTGGGCATGGTTCAAAATAGATTGACATAGAAAAAAAGAGTACCCCCAGGGACAAACCGGTGCGATACTGAGTTTGCGACAACCAGACAGCACAGGAGCGAACCATGGGGGCACGTAAAGAT
>JAEYTI010000229.1 GCA_023434145.1 Chloroflexota bacterium
CCGGCATCAATGTGGGCAATAATCCCAATATTTCGGCACCGTTCTAACGGAAAATTTCGCGCCATTACACACCTTGTTATCGAAGTGACCGTGAAAGTCACACTATTCGGTTGTCAGGCGACCCAGCTACTGGGCCGCCGGACTAAACACGATAGTGCGAGAATGCGCGGTTGGCTTCGGCCATCTTGTGGGTTTCCTCGCGCTTGCGAACTGCGGCACCCTGATTGCTGGCTGCATCCATAATTTCAGCAGAAAGTTTTTCGGGGAAAGATCTTCCAGTGCGAGCACGAGCTGCGGTGATGAGCCAGCGCATGGCCAGGGCCATACGGCGGTCACCGGGGACTTCCATCGGGACCTGATAGGTTGCACCACCAACGCGGCGGGGGCGCACTTCCATGATCGGGCCAACATTCTTAAGCGCCTGCTCGAGAACATCCATGGCCGGGCGGTTGGTGCGCTCTTGCGCAATATCCAACGCCTTGTAGACCAGGCTGCGAGACAGGCTCTTCTTACCACGGCGCATGATGTGGTGGATCATTGTCTCCACAACAAGGCTGTTGTAACGAGCATCGGGAAGAAGTTCCCGAACTTCCGGTTTCGTTCGACGCATTGCTTGCTAACTCCGTTTTAACTAATTTCCGGTTTATTTCGGGCGCTTGGCGCCGTACTTCGAACGAGCCTGGCGGCGCTTGGCGACACCAGCGGTGTCGAGCGTGCCGCGGACAATATGATAGCGGACGCCCGGCAGATCCTTCACGCGGCCGCCGCGGACGAGTACAACCGAGTGCTCCTGGAGCTGATGGCCTTCACCCGGAATGTATGCCGTGACTTCGATGTTATTGGTCAGGCGCACACGGGCAATCTTGCGCAACGCGGAGTTCGGTTTCTTGGGGGTCATCGTACGCACAATGGTGCATACACCACGCTTCTGCGGTGAGCCTTCCGACAGGCGGATGCGGCGCTGCTTGTACGTGTTAAAGATGTACTGCAGTGCGGGCGACTTGCTCTTGCCTTTCTTGCTTACGCGACCCTTGCGGATCAACTGATTGATGGTTGGCACGTTTTTTTGCCTCCAATAGGAACGAAAACTTCGAATACCGTACACTTTTTGTCAACAAGGGAGGCCATCGCTTACAAAGATGGCCTCGCCCTTATTTCTTACCAACATGAAAGATGGCAACGGGGCGAGATTATATCACGGGGGTATAGCAAAGTCAAGGAACGCTGTTTTCTCTTCCACTCCCCCGCCTGGGCCGGGAGGTGCGTCCCAACCCAGGCATGAGGAGCGGTTGTGATTAATCTCAGGCCAGGTCGTCCAAATCTTCCCCGAGCCCCAACAGTCCGGTTTCGATCTTCGGCGGGCGAACGCGCTCTTCGTCTTTCCCAAAGCGGATCACCTCGCCGTTATCCATCACCGCTTCCACGGCGACGCCCAGGCTTTGCAGCTCTTTCACCAATACACGGAAGGAAGCTGGGATGCTCGGTTCTTCGATCGGCTCGCCCTTGACGATGGCTTCGTAGGTTGCTACACGGCCCTGAACATCGTCGGACTTGACCGTCAGCATCTCTTGCAGCGTATACGCCGCGCCGTATGCTTCCAGCGCCCACACTTCCATTTCACCAAAGCGCTGACCACCGAACTGCGCCTTACCACCCAGCGGCTGCTGGGTTACCAGGCTGTATGGGCCTGTGGAGCGCGCGTGGACTTTATCTTCCACGAGGTGGTGCAGTTTCATCATCGTCATCACGCCAACCGTTACCGGCTGATCGTAGGCCGTACCGGTCTTGCCGTCGCGCAGTACCTGCTTGCCCAGGATGGGCATGGGCAGGCCGGTGCGCTCCATATAGGCCTCGGCGTGCTCGCGGATGTTCTCATCGGTTACTTCATTGACGTTCTCACCCCTCGATTCCAACCACAGGCGCAGGCCTACCAGTACGGCGAGCTTGTCGCGGTTGGAAACTGAGGGTGCGTTGGCGCCGACATCCTCAAAGAATAAAATTTCTTCGGCGGCATAGCCCTTATCACGCAGCCACTGCTCCAGATTGGCACGGCGAGCGTATGGGCGATCGCTAGTCAGACGGTAAACGTCGTAGCTCTTCGGGCCCAGCCAGTTTTCCATGTAGAGCAAGCGCACTTCGTCATCGTCCTTGATCGACTCGGGCGAATATTCCTGCTCGCCCAGCCATGCCCAGGCGCTTTCAGCGGTCTCCTGCCAGGCGTAATCCATCATCCAGCTGCGGGCCAGTTCGGCCTCGATCTCAATCTCATTCGCGCCATCGAACACAGGGGTGATAGCACGCACGCCGGTGCGATGAGCCGCCCAACCCAGATGCGTTTCGAGCACCTGGCCGATGTTCATACGACCTGGCACGCCCAGCGGGTTGAGGATGATATCAACCGCAGTGCCGTCATCGAGGAATGGCATATCTTCCACAGCCACTACACGCGAGACGACGCCCTTGTTACCGTGCCGCCCGGCCATCTTATCGCCAGCAGTGATCTTGCGGCGCTGCGCCACAGAGACGCGCACCATCATATCCACACCGGCAGCCAGGTCAGAGTTATCTTCACGGGTGAAGACTTTCACGTCTACCACCATACCGCGCTCGCCGTGAGGCATGCGCAGCGAGGTGTCTTTCACGTCGCGCGATTTCTCACCGAAGATGGCGCGCAGCAGGCGCTCTTCGGGGGTCAGCTCTTTTTCACCCTTCGGCGTGATCTTGCCGACCAGGATATCATTCGGGCCGACTTCCGCGCCAATGCGGATAATGCCGTGCTCGTCCAGGTCTTTGATCGCGTCTTCACCAACGTTCGGGATGTCGCGGGTGATCTCTTCCGGGCCCAGCTTGGTGTCGCGTGCTTCCACTTCGTACTTCTCGATATGCACCGAGGTGAAGCGGTCTTCCTGCACCAGCCGTTCGGAAATGAGGATCGCGTCTTCGAAGTTGCCGCCTTCCCAAGAGAGGAATGCCACAACCACGTTTTGCCCCAACGCCAGGTTACCGCTGACGGTCGACGAGGAGTCGGCCAGAACATCCCCACGGCGCACGCGCTGGCCTTTGATGACGGCCGGGCGCTGGTCGATGCAGGTGCTCTGGTTCGAGCGCTGGTACTTGCGCAGGATATGGGTGCGGATGCCGTTGGCCGTGCGCAGAATGATCTGGCGCCCGGTAACCGACATAACCTCGCCGTCCTCTTCCGCCACCAGCACCTGGCCCGAGTCAATCGCGGCAAACGATTCCATGCCGGTTGAGATGGTAGGCACTTCAGGTGCGACCAGTGGAACGGCCTGCGCCTGCATGTTCGAGCCCATCAACGCGCGGTTGGCGTCGTCGTGCTCCAGGAAGGGGATCAGCGCCGCGCTGATACCGACTACCTGGTTCGGGGCTACGTCCATGTAGTTGATGCTATCAGGGTTCGAAATGATGAAGTCGGAGTGATAGCGGCAGGAAATCCGGTCCATCTCGAACTCGCTGAATTCGTTCAGCACCGAATTGGCCTGGGCGATCACGAACTTATCTTCGGCGTCGGCAGATAGATATTCTACGTCCGCGGAGACAAACGGCACAACGAAGACCGTCGCACGGTTGAGATCACGGATCGCAGGAAGTACCTCAGCGGTAATGCGCTCGCCTTCGCTGGCGATCACCTGGCCATCGGCTCCGGTGAGGGTTTCGCGCAGGGTGCGGCCTTCCAGGCGCTGATCGCTGGTCGAAAGAGCCTTGATCACGCGACGGTAAGGGGTTTCAATGAAGCCGTACTCGTTCACGCGGGCAAAGCTCGCCAGACGGCCAATCAGACCAATATTCGGGCCTTCCGGCGTCTCAATCGGGCAGATGCGGCCATAGTGCGAGTGGTGCACGTCGCGGACATCGAAGCCGGCGCGCTCGCGGCGCAGACCGCCCGGACCCAGCGCGGAGAGCGTGCGCTTGTGGCGCAGCTCGGCCAGCGGGTTGGTCTGATCCATGAACTGCGAGAGCTGGCTGGAGCCGAAGAACTCGCGCAGCGCGGCAACAACAGGGCGGATATTCACCAGCCCAACGGGCGTCACCTGGTCCTGATCGCGGATGGACATGCGCTCTTTGATCACGCGTTCCATGCGGCGCAGGCCAATGCGCAGCTTGTTCTGAATCAGTTCGCCGACGGTCTTCACACGGCGGTTGCCGAGGTGGTCGATATCGTCCTTGTCCTCGACTTCATTATTAATCATGATCATGCGGCGGACGAGGTAAACGACATCCCACTTCGTGATAGTGCGGTGCGAAACGGGGATGCGCTCCTGCAGATCCAGCTTCTGATTGAGCTTGTAGCGGCCCACACGTTCCAGGTCGTAGTGACGCTGGTCGAACAACTGCTCCTCCAGGAACTGGCGGGCATTATCGAGCGTGGCCGGGTCGCCCGGGCGCATGCGCTTGAAGAACTCCAACAGCGCGGCTTCGGCCAGGGTCTGGCCGGTCGGCAGGTCCCAAACAGGTTCCTGGCGCATGGAGGAGGGAATGAACAGGCGGTCGGGGTTGTTATCAACGTCCTGGAACAGGGCGAGAATTTCTTCGTCTGAGCCTGTCTTAATCGGCGATTCGTCCATCCCATCGCCTACAGCGGCTAACGCGCGCAGGAAGATGGTGATCGGGACGGTGCGTTTGCGATTGAACTTGAGAATGAGGTAATCGTTTTTGCGGGTTTCAAACTCCATCCACGCACCGCGGTCGGGGATCAACTTTGCCATTGCCAGACGGCGGCCAGTTGCCCGGTCGACCGGCGCTTCAAAGTACACGCCCGGGGAGCGGATGAGCTGTGAAACCACAACACGTTCCGTACCATTAACAATAAAAGTGCCATTCTCGGTCATTTCCGGGAAATCTCCCAGGAAAATTTCCTGCTTGATCGGCTCGGGCACTTCCGGCCCAGCCAGCAGCACCGACACATACAAAGGCGATGCAAACGTTAAATCTTTTTCGACACACTCATCGATAGAATGCTTTGGATCCCCAAACCAATACCGCAGTCCCCACTGCTGCGACTCCGGGGTCCGGCCCGGGAAATACAGCTTCATCCCTTTGTTGTACGACTCGATCGGAGAGATCTCGTCGAACAGGTCAGAAAGCCCTTCCCGCTTGAGACGATGGAACGATTCGGCCTGAACCTCGATCAGATTTGGCAATCCGAATACATCAGGGATTCGAGCGTACGACTTCGTTGTTGGCA
>JAEYTI010000233.1 GCA_023434145.1 Chloroflexota bacterium
ATTGGAGCGACGGTGGTACACCCGGCTACATCCCGAACCCGGTCGTTAAGGCCGTCAGCGCCGATGGTACTTGGAGTGCAGACTCCTGGGAGAGTAGGTCGTTGCCAAGAGACTTTTTTTCGTTTAATCGCATATTAAACCGAAAACGCGCCCACGATAGGGCGCGTTTTCGGTTTAATGGCTATTCGTAATACCCCATCGCCTCGCCGAGACCTGCCGCCACCCGCTCGGGATATTTGCGCACCATCTCGCGCAGCTCCGCGACCGAGAAGACAGACATGCCCGCTACCTCCCCATCAGCAAAGCGGATCTTGTTCATCGCGCCGGGCTTCAGGCGAGCACGGTAGAGAACGCGGTGCTCGTAATTGGCTCGGCCAGGTTCATCCTCCCCAAAGGAGTTGTAGCGCTCCAGCAGGCGTAGATCCTCCAGATCATCCAGCGTAAGGTTGATCTCCTGTTCCAGCTCTTTGCGCAGGCTTTCTTCATCCCCATCAACACCGTCCACGTGACCCGCACAAGGGATATCGAACGCACCGGGAGATTGGAACTTCTCCATCCCGCGCACCTGCACCATTGTATGACCGGGCATATCGGGCGGATCGAGAAAGATTTCTACCGTCTTATGACGCAAGCCGATCAGGTGACACAGCCAGCGCGCAGCCAGCAGCACGCGCGCCCCAGAATACTCCCCTTCCAGCAGCACTTCCTCGCGGAACCAGCGCGCAAAAGCCGGGTGACTGCGCACCATTTTATGATAATCATCCAACACACCGCGCGCAGGCAGCGAAGGTTTGCCATCCACGTCCACGACGAGCAAGAATTCCTCGTGGGCATACTCACGGATCAGCATTTCGGGTGTCTCTTTTCCAGTAGCATAGTACGCCTGAAATACCTCGCGGGCCTTGTCATACACGCCGCGCGAAAGTTTGCGATTCGCTCCCTCAACCTCATCGCGCAAGGTTGCCCAGAGACCGGGCAAAGCGAAAATTGGTTCATCAGCCGCCAAGCGCATGGCCTTGATGTCGTTTTGTTTGCGCAATGTGCGGGTGACCAGCAAAGCAATGAGAGCGGCAGCAAACAAGCTGCCAAGAACGAACAGAGATGTTATCAACATTGGGTTCAGCGCAGATTCCATAGCTTTGATTATAAACGAAGCGGGATGGAGTTGCCGCTCCATCCCGCCTGTCCCCTGGTACCTTGCCAGTATTCAGTATGCGATTTTCTGTCTTACCGGACTACCCCGCTTTGCTCCTGTTCTGGGTTAAATCCGGAGATTTCTTCCGGCTGGAGCACCTGAACTACCTCCGAAGAAGCTGGGCCAAGCGCTCCTGGCCCCGTCACCGGTATCTCAACTGGGGCCAGCACAGATTGTGCCAGTAAGATCACAGCAGTCGCTGCCAGCGCCACCAGCCATACGATCTGCTCTATGAGTTCCCACTTCACCATCTCACCTTTGTTCATAACACACTGCCCCCTTTTGATACTGCTGGGCACCTGATCCCCTTCCATTCACGTATATTCCTAATAAGAAGAGATAAACGATCCTTTATTGTCATCTGATATATAGAACGAGCAAGGAAAAGCGATGTTACAGTTATTTCTCAGGAATCCTCCTCCCCTATCCAAGTAGGGAAAACCCGGTATTATAATTAGCCTGCGTAACGTTTCATTCAAACATCGGAGGGCCTCTGGGTTTTTCCGTGATTGTAGGGAGGGATTGCATTGCAACCTTTCCCTATAATCACGGCAGTTCCAAAAGAGCCAAATTGGAGATCAATATGAAAATCATTCGGCCGGAAGAAAATGGCTTCGCCGCTGATCGACTGGAACGCATTGGTCCGGTGATGCAGCGGTATATTGCACAGAACAAAACTGCCGGGATCGTTTCTCTGGTGGCGCGGCATGGGCAGGTTTCGCACTTCGACGCATACGGTATGATGGACTTGAAAAAATGCACGCCGATGACGACTGATGCCATCTTCCGTATCTACTCCATGACAAAACCGGTGACGGCTGTGGCAGCGATGATGCTGATGGAAGAGGGGCGTTTCCGTCTCTATGATCCCGTTTCGCAGTACCTTCCAGAGTTCGAGAAGATGCAGGTGGTCACCGGCAAGAACGCACAGGGCCATTTGACTACCGAACCGGCGAAGACCCCCATAACCATTCGGCACCTGTTCACCCACACCGCCGGTTTGAGCTACGGCTTCGATGAGAACGATCCGCTCGACCGGCTGTATCAGAAAAAGATGTGGCGGGAGCGAGACCGGGGCACGGTCAACACTCTGGCAGGCATCGTTCAAAAGATCGCTGCCCTGCCCCTGGCATATGAACCCGGAACCAGTTACCGCTACAGCGTAGCGATCGACGTGCTAGGTTACCTGGTAGAAGTGATCTCTGGCATGCCATTTGATCTATTCTTGCAGAAGCGCATCTTTGAGCCGCTTGGTATGGCCGACTCGGGCTTTAGCGTTCCAGCAGAGAAGGCCAATCGACTGGCACACATGTATGGGCTTGACGAGAAGAACCCAGGCACGTTGAAGGATATAGATCCGCACAACAGCAGCAAATTCCTCAAACCCGTCACGATCCCGATGGGTGGCGGCGGGATGGTATCCACCGCGGCAGATTACCTGCGCTTTGCTCAGATGGTCCTCAATGGCGGCGTTTTGGACGGCGTGCGGCTGCTGGGGAGAAAAACCATCGAATACATGTGTCAGAACCACCTGCCAAAGGGTATCTTTATCGATCCGAACCAGGCGGAAGGACACGGACTGGGCGGTTTTGTAATTCTGGATGCGGCGGGCACGCAGCAGGTCATCTCGCCAGGCAGTTGGGGCTGGAGCGGCGCGGCAAACACCTACTTCTGGGTCGATTTCCAGGAGAATCTGATCGGTATACAGCTCAGCCAGTACCAGCCATATGGTCTCTACGGCTTTCATGCAGATTTCCGAAACCTGGTGTATCAGGCACTGATCGATTAAACCGTTTTTGACTGACTTTGAGGAAACGCACAGCGCGGGCTCGGAAAACTTCGAGCCCGCGCTGTGCGTTTCCTCAATCGAAAAGCCCTATTGGCTATGCGCAGAGACTTGGCGCTGCGCCGCTTCTTCGCCCTGCCCTTGCTTCTTATCCAGGTCTTCCAGCATCTGTTCGTCTTGCTTTAAATTGCGCCAGCGGATTACCAGGCTGGCAAGGTAAAGAAACATGATGCCGAAGATCACTCCGTAACCCATCAGCATATAGTTCAGTGTATTCGCGGGGCCATCCATCGTATCGCTCTCCTTTCTTTGCGTAGGTACTTTGGCTGTGATGCCTGAATGATAAAAAGTCACCCACAGGCAGCATCGGGCAAAATACGTTCACTGTCTATTGGATCATGCGCAGCTTCAGGCGCTCAACCTTATCGGCAAGCTGTCCCAGGCGGATACGGTGCCACAGCAAGCTGATAAACAACACCGAGAAGGCGATCAGGCTGACCATGAAGGTTTGCGACATGGCGGCGGTCATGTTGAAGTCGCCTTCCGCGCCGGGATCGTTCGATCCGATCACCACCGGATGGATGGTGCGGAAAATGCGGATCGAGAAGAAGGTCAGCGGCACCGAAATGAAGGCGATGATGGCATAGACCGCGCCAAAACGTGCCCGGCGGTCCGGGTCATCGATGCCCGCGCGGAGCATGAGGTATGCGGCGTAGGCCAGCTCCATGATGGTCGCCGTCGTCAGGCGCGGATCCCACGTCCACCACGTGTTCCAAATGGGGCGTGCCCAGACAGACCCGGTGATGATGTTGATCAGCATGAACGCCAGGCCAATTTCGACGGCGCCCAGGCCCACCATATCCCAGATAGGCTTTTTGGTGACCAGATAGGCGATTCCCGCGACCACTGCCGCGCCATAACCAAGCATGCCCAGCCAGCCTGCAGCAACGTGGAAATAGAAGACTTTTTGCACAGGCCCCATTACCGCTTCAGTGGGCGCGTACAGAAAGACCATCAACGTAGCCGCTAAAACAGCCAGCACAGCCAGGCCATCAACGACTTTTAAAAGACGGGGTGTTGACTCCATCAAGACCTCCAGCCAGGAATTTTGGACAAAGCGGGCAGTGTGACTTCTGCCCGCACCTATTCTTCCACCACAAACTCAAACACCATAAACGCCACTGCGGTGAAAATCACATCATATACCAGCAGCAGATTGATCCACGGGCGGATTTCTTCGGCAGGCAAGCCGCCCAAAAACGCCCCGCTGGCTTTCACCGCGGCCACCAGCACCGGAATCACTACCGGGAACAGCAAGATGGGCAGCAGGATATCGCGCGTGCGCGTCTGCACGGCCATTGCCGCCAGCAGTGTGCCAACCGCCACATATCCCTCTGCGCCCAAGAAGATCACAATCAATAGCCCTGGGTTGAACAAGTTGACATTATAGAGAATGCTGTATATAGGCAGTACGATCAGTGCCACCAGCAGCATGAAAATCAGGTTGGCAACCATCTTGCCGAAGTAGATCGCCGTGCGGTCGACTGGAGCCAGCAGCAGACCATCCAGGCAGCCGCGGTCTTTCTCCACCGCCAGCGAACGGTTGAGCCCCAGCGTGCCGGCAAACACAAACGTCACCCACAGCACACCCGAAGTGACGCTTGCGCGGGTAGATGGGTCCAGTTCCAGCGCGAAGTTGAAGATGAAGATGACCAGCAGCGCAAAGACCAGCATAGCTGAGATCAATTCGCGGCTGCGCCATTCGGCTGCCAGATCCTTCCAGATCACCGCCAGCATGGCAGAGAAGAAGGGCGTCATCCCAGCAGGAGCCCGTGAAGCGGTATCGCGTTCTGCCACTGCGCCTTTCACTGTACCGCCTCTTCCAGCGTGCGGCGGTAGAACGCCAGCACGCCATCCTGCGGTAGATTCGCCGTCAACGCCGAGCCGCGGATTGAGCCGCGCGTCAGTACGTCAAAGCGCGAGGCAAGATCCTGCGCGCGGGCCAGGTCGTGCGAGGTCATCACCACGGTGCGCCCTCGCGCCGCAACTTGCCGCAGCACATCATCGAGCATGGCGCAGGCATCCTGGTCTAATCCCGTATGTGGTTCATCCAGCAGCAGCACTTCGGGATCGTGCAGCACAGCGCGACCAATGGCCAGCCGCTGCTGCATGCCGCGCGAGAACGTACGCACCAGGTCTTTGCGGCGCGGCGCCAATCCAACCAGATCCAGCACCGCGCTGATGCGCTGATCGAGCTCAGGGACGGCATACATGCGCCCGTAGAAGCGGAGATTCTCCTCGGCGGTCAGGTCGCCGTACAGCAGGGGCATGTGTGAGACGACCCCCAACCGCCGCCGCACAGCCGCCGCATGATCTGGCAGGTGATAGCCTGCCACCATCACGTCACCCAGCGTCTGGCGCGAGAGGGAAGACAGGATGCGCAGAAAGGTAGTCTTCCCCGCCCCATTCGGCCCTAGCAGCGCCACGAACTCCCCCTGCTCTACCTGGAAGTTCAAGCCGCGCAGAATGACCTTTGGCCCAAAGCGTTTGATGAGATTTTTCGCCACGATTATCGGCATGGATGTTTGCCCCACTGTGCTTTCGCAGCGAGACTATTCCCCTTTCTCTCTGCGCATTGCTTCTGCCAGCCGCGCTTTCAGATCCGCGCGCCGTTCCTGGTAGGCTTCCTCGGGCAGGCCGCCAGAAGCATGCTGATCATCGAGTGCAACGATTGCCTCCAGCAGCGATTCGCTGGTCTCTTCTTCAACCACATCACCCGGCAGAAGTTCATCTTCCTCCACAACATCCGCATCCTTGCGGCGACGGTAGAGCCAGAAGCCTGTGGCAGCCAGCGCAATGCCAAATATACCTCCGCCGATCAACACATACGTTGTCGAATCCTCGCCAATTTCTGCCGTGCCAGATCCTACTCTGCCACTGAGGTTCAACTTAAGTGTATCACCGGCTTTCAACACAGTGCTCGCCTGGTACATCTGGAATGCCATGCCCTGCACGCTCCGCTGGCCGGCATCGGTAAGCTGCGGGGATTTCAGTCGAACGCCGGACGGCGGAACCATCACAATTGCGGCATCGACGGGCAGCGTCACGTTGAGATCCATCTCCAGGCCGCGATCATAGGGCAGCTCGTACGCATATAGTACTTGATGCTGGCCCATTCCAGGGGCAATGCCCATCCGGTCGCCAAAGCCGTTCTCGGTTTCCACGTAGCGTTCGCCCATCTTCCCTTCCTGGAAGGCCAGGTTGGTTGCGCCCTCGGGCAGCGGGAAACGCACGACCGGCTCGCCTTCCTGAGCGGGCATCACAACCTTATCCCCGGTATTCGAGATGATGAACAGGTTCACCACCTGCACGGTGCCCGGGTTTGTGAAGTCAAAGAAGACATGCAAGCGGTCAGTGCGCAGGGCGGTAGTATCAGACGTGGTATCGTAGACCTCCAGCGAAAGATCTGCAATGGGGCTGCTTACATCCGCGCCATGCAGAATATCGGAATTGAAGGTCAGCCCATTTACGTCCGTCTGAACGATATAAACATATTCGGGGCTGAACTCTACATCGTTGAAGATATAGTCACCGTTCGCATCCACTGGGGCAGTCAGGTCAAAAGCAGGAGCCATACCCGCGTATGCGGTAAGCATCACTTCTAAACCTGCAGGGATGGCGCCGCCAGGGGTGGCATTGGTCACCTTGCCGGTGATACTGATCGTCGATAGAACCAGGTCTTCAGGGGCAGGCGTGCCCGATTCCACAGGCGTTCCTGAAGCAGGTGTCACAGCTTCGTCAGGTGTGCCGGCTTCAGGGGTTTCGGGTTGGGTAGCCCGCGCATCGGGTGTTCCCGCCGTTGTTTGTGCTGCCGCGATTTCTTCAGCGCCAGCAGCAAAACTGAGCTGGCGCAGATGCGCCGCTACCGCGTACTGCTGCGCCTCATCCAGGGTATCGGCAAAGCTGGGGTGGTCCGCCTGCTCACCGCTGACTACCGCGACGATATTATCTGCTGAAAGCTTCGCCAGCCGAGATTGATCATCCCACGAAGCGGGTTTTGTATCCAGTGAAGCAGCCTGTTCTCCATCACCTTTGCCTGTTACGCCGTGGCAAGAGGCGCAGTTCGCTTCATACAAGCCCTTGCCCTCTTCCAGTTCTTCGGGCGTGATGCTGAGCGAGAAGGAGTATGCCACCACGTCCCAGCGCTGGCGATCGTTCAGGCTGGCGGTGAACCCGGGCATAAAGCGCTCCAGGTTGCCGGTGGTTACGATATGAAACCAGTCAATTGGTGCCGACTGGCGTGCCAGCCTAACGCTGCCAATGGGCGCGGCGGGGTTGGGTAGTTTATCTGCCTGTTCGCCATCGCCCATGCCGGTTGCGCCGTGGCAGGCCTGGCATTTTTCTTCATAGATCGCCTTCCCTTTCGCCGGGTCCGGCGGCACAACAGGAAAAACATCTACGCTAACGGGTTGCTCGGGCGCTTGCGTTGGCGCGCGATAATTGGGTGGCGGCGTAACATCTTCCGCCAACGAAAGCCCGCACCCACCCAACAACAGCGAGGCGATAATTGCGATGATCCATACCGGCAGTTTGCGAGAAAACAGCATAGCAATCCCTTCCCAGGAATTCCGCGCGGGGTTTTCTACCCCTTGCGGGCAGGCCAACCTATAATGTCGTTCCGCACTTGGAGCAGAATTTATCCGATTTTGACACCGGGCGCCCGCAGCGCGGGCAGAAACCGGCAGCCGACTCTTTGCGCTCGCGCTTGCGCCGAGCGATAATCTCTTCTACGTCGTCTTTGACGCCAGGAGTAGTAGCGGCAGCAGCAGCGCGTCCGGCAACTTTCACCGGATTTTTTTCGCCAATCATAGCGTCGGCGCGGTGCTCGGCTACCGCGGCTTCAATGCGCTCCGCCGCTGTGCCCGTAGCGGCAGCCGCTGGATCAAAAGTCTCCAACTGCCGCAGCACGCGGGTGCCCTGCATCAGCAACGCGCTCCGCTGCGAGGGATAATCTTCCTCCGGCACCTTGCCCATGGCATGATCAAAGTCCAGCTCTTGCAGCGCGGTGAGAATGCGATCGCGCTCGGCCAATAGCGAAGAGCGCTTATGCTCGACGCTGTCCTGCTCCGCCGAAGACCGGTGAGAGGCGGCGTCAGCAGCGGTCGACTTTTTGAGAAACGGACCGGCAAGAAAAACCGCGATCAACAATACCAGCGCCAAAACGATCAAGAGCGCGCCAATCGATTCCATGAAGCCTCCAAAAGGCTGGCAGCGGCAGGAAAATCCTGTTCCGCCAGGGTTTATTGATTCAAAACGCTGTCAACAGCGTTCAGAATATCCTGCGTCGATGTAAATGGGCCAGCTTTGAAGTACGCCAGCCGTCCCTCTCGGTCGATGATAAAGGTTTCGGGCACGCCGCGAATACGGAACATCTGCGAAACCTTGGTCGCTAAATCGGGCCCGTTCGGATAGGTGATGCCGAACTTATCCAGGTACTCCAACGATTTTGGCTCGGTGTCCACGTACGCAAGGCCGAGGAACACCACCTCGTTGGCCGGCTTATACAGCTGATAGGCTTCCTCCAGCTCGCGCGCTTCTTGCTCGCAGGGTTTGCACCACGAGGCCCAGAAGTTGATAACGACCACCTTGCCAACATAGTCGGTGCTGGTGATCTGCTGCCCGTCAAAAGTGGTCATCTGGAAGGCAGGCACTGGATCGCCAACGACGATTGCGCCCTGCATTGTGCGGCGCAACCCCCATCCGATCAGCGCCATAAAGATGGCGAGGATGAGAAACGCCAGGACGATCACCCAGACTGGCAGCCTGCGGGCCGGCGCCCGCTCGGAGGAAGTCTGTTCCGCAATATCAGCCATTCGATATACTCCTTCAGATTTCGGCGCGCCCGCTTGCGGCGAGTACGCAAACCGGGTTACTCTTTTCGCTTCAGTTCTTCTTCTATCTGCTTAATATATGCATCGTCCTCAGAAACTTCGGCGGATGTCACAGGTGCTTCAACGGCCTGGGATGCCGTCTTCCTGCGCATCGATGAAAGCACGCTTCCAAGGATCACCAGCCCAACGGCGAAGAACAACACCGGGAGCGCGTACACAAGCCAGTTTAAACCACGCCTCGGGGGCTCCGCCAGCACGCGATCGCCATACTGTACGACAAAGTATTGCTTAATTTCTTCATCGGTATAGCCTTCCGACATCTTCAGGCGGATCAGCTCGCGCCATTCGGAACAGGCCGTCGTAGGGCACACATCCAGGGGAATGTTCTCGCATACCGGGCAGTACATCTGTTTGGCAACCCGGTTAACTTCGTCATCCGACGGAGTGGGGGGTACTTCTTGCGCCTGTGCAGGCCGTACAGCAACAAGCATCATGAAAAGTAGAAGGAAAATTGCGCTGCGCTTGATCATAGCTTCCTATTCGGGTACAACGAAGAGATGGTAAAACCGGGTGGAAAAACTTTCGCGGCACTTTAAACCGTCTAAGTTTATCAAGATAAGTTAAGAATAGGCTTAAAAGTTTCGTCTTTCCAAATGTATCGGCTGGGTGATAAGACGCAGCATTGATCATCCTCCTTCTTGTGGAATTCCCTATCTTTCGGCATAATAGATCAATGAAGACCTATTACCGGTACCAGGTGCTCCTTGGTATTTTCGCGTCGATCTTTGTCCTTTCTGCCTGCCGACTGTTCACCCCGGTAGATCCAACGGCCCTGCCGCCTGAGCCTACCAGATTGGGCAGCAGCGCCACCCCACCTCCCGCATCTGCCACGCACACGCCACTCGCAGCGACGACAACTACCACTGCCACGCCCTCCAGCGAACCACTGCTGTGTGAATTTGACCCCGCCATTGGCAGCCTGCTCGATCAAACCACCGCCGAAACCTGGCTGGATTGGATCGAAAAGCTTTCTGGCGCCGAGCCGATGACCATTAACGGCGAGGAAACAAGGATCGAAACGCGCTACTCGATCTCGATGTTCGATGGCAGCCCAAACGCCCGCGCTTTCGAGTTCGTTCACGAACAGGTACTGGCGTGGTACCCCGAGGAGCAGGTGCGGGCGATGGATTTTGAGGTTACACGCGCGAGCGATAACCAAAAGTTCCATTGGAAAAACCTGATTATCACCATCCCTGGCAAAACCACCCCCGAAGAGGTGGTGATCCTCTCGGCGCACCTCGACAGCACCTCGGAACTGCCAGAAGAGCGGGCGCCGGGTGCGGCAGATAATGGCTCTGGCGCTGCGGCGCTGCTCGAAGCCGCCCGCCTGCTGCAAGATATGCAGTTTGAACGCACCGTGCAGATCATCTGGTTTACCGGTGAAGAGATGGGCCTGTTCGGCTCGCGCGCCTTCGTTGAGGAGATCGACAACCCCAACTCGGTGGTCGGCGTGGTGAACCTGGACATGTTCGGCTACGACTCGGACAACGACCGCTGCTTCGAGATGCACGTTGGCACAAAGCCCGAGTCAGACAGGGTGGGCCGCTGCTTTACCGCCGCCATCGACACTTACAATCTGGACCTTCCAAACTACGATTATCTAGAAAGCCAGGCAACCGATCGCTCAGACCACGGAAGTTTCTGGCAGCGCGATATCGGGGCGATTGAAATTCTGGAAAATATGTTTGACCATGATCTTGCCGATGCCGGGCAGCCCCAGGCCTGCTCTAACGGCGACATGAACCCCAACTATCACACTTCCCGAGATACAGTAGACGCGCTGAACGGTGAAACCGGTGTAGAGATTGTTCGCGCTGCAATTGCTACGATCGTGGGTATGGCAAAACCATTAGAGGTACCATGACAAAAACGCTGATCACCATGCTCGTCGCAGCTGTGCTGCTGTTTGCCCCAGGCCCCGCTTCCGCTATGCAGCCCGACGATTCTCCCCGGCCCGCCCCGGCCGTCCAGGTAACAACCACAGGTGGCAAAATAGTGCCCTATACCTGTATGTACCGGCCAGAACATGCGGACCGGCTGGAGCTTACCACCCAGGCGGCCTGGGTCG
This sequence comes from Chloroflexota bacterium, assembly GCA_023434145.1. GTDB lineage: Bacteria > Chloroflexota > Anaerolineae > Anaerolineales > Anaerolineaceae > DSYU01. The sequence continues at coordinate 11,001 of JAEYTI010000233.1, forward strand.
ACTGGATTGAGAAGCTTTCCGGGCATGAGCCGGTGACCTTGAACGGAAACACGTACACGATCACCAACCGCCACAGCTTTGCTCTGTTCAACCGCGCCGAGCTAGACTACGCGCAGTCACATGGCTTCGAGTATCTGCTAGAGACGGTGCGCAAGTGGTACCCCGAAAGCCAGATTGAGATCGATCCGTACACCGTGCAGTTTGGCTTTCCATCACAGATGTATACGTGGAAAAACCTGATCGTGACGATCCCCGGCAGGCGGCTACCCAATGACGTGGTAATGCTGACCGCCCATTATGACAGCACCAACGGCCCGGCAACTATGAAACCAGCTGCTGGCACAATCGCTCCCGGCGCGAACGATAACGGCTCTGGCTCTGCCTCTCTTCTGGAGGCCGCCCGTATCCTCAAAGATGCGCCCCTCGACCGCACCGTTCGCCTCATCTGGTTCACCGGCGAAGAGCAAGGCCTGCGAGGAAGCGGCGCGTATGTGCAAGATCATAATCTCTCCAACGTGGTCGGTGTTATTAACCTGGATATGTTCGCCTATGATTCTGACAACGACCGCTGCTTTGAGCTGCACGTCAGTAATCCCAGCTACGGGACCGCGGCAGTGGCGCCCTCCGAGCGGATTGGCGCGTGCTTTGTAGAGATCATCGATGCGTATGAATTCGATTTAAATTATGACTTCCATACGGGCATTGGGACAACTTCTTCAGATCACAGTAACTTCTGGCTGAAAGGGGTCGGGGCCATCGAGGTGCTCGAAAATTACTACGGATTCTACACGCAAGGCGGTTGCTACCTCAGCGACATGAGCCCCCATTACCACAAAGCAACCGATCTGGTAGAGAATATCAATTCAGATACCGCGTTCGATATTCACCGCGCTGCGCTGGCGACGCTGTTCTCAATGGGCACGGTAGAGCATATCTATTACATGCCGGGTATCTATCACCAATAGGCTGCCCGAAACGGGCAGCGAAATCAAAAACAGGAGCGGATTTGTGGTCCGCTCCTGTTTTTGATTTCAGAAATTTATGCTTCTCCAACCGCTCTGCGGCGGACCGGCACGCGCTCGCGGCGCGCCTCGGGCTCCTTATCGGGCCAGGCTGCCACCATTGTGCCGAGGATGAAGATGAAGCCGCCAAACCACAGCCAATTGACCAGCGGATTGTGGTACAGCTTGAAGGTTGCGCCGCTGGTAGAAATGGGCTGCCAGTCGACGAGCAGCACGTAGAAGTCGTCTTCAATGGTGCTGCGCACGCCGGGGATGGTCATTGGCTGCTGCTGCGCATAATAGTAATCGCGCCGCGGATACAGCTCACCGACCACCTGGTCGCCCTTTGAAATCTGAACTACCGCGCGGGCCACGTTGCGCCCATCCTGGGTATCAAAGTTCGCCAGCTCGCGGAACTCCATGGTGTAGCCCGCCAGCGTAAGCGATTCATTGGGCTTGATCGTACCCTGCGTTTCGGTTTGGAACATTTCGATTCCGATTACGCCCAGGGCCATCAGCACCACGCCCAGATGGATGATATAGCCGCCATAACGCCGACGGTTACGTGCTGCCAGCCGCCAAAGGGCCAGGGCCAGGTTCTCATCGGCACGTCTCGAACGCGCCATCACCGCGCGCCCGTAATCGTAGAGCGTAATTGCGGCGGTGAAAGCCACCAGCCAGAAGCCGAGGACCGCCCAGGGATTGCGCACGCCCAGGCCAATCACCAGCGCCAGCACCACAAACGAGAAGATGGCGGGCTTCCAAAGCGCGCGCCCAAGCGACTTGATCGTGGAATGACCCCACGCCGAAAGCGGCGCGATCCCCATTAGCAGCAGCAGGCCGGCAAACAGCGGGCCGGTGGCGCGTTCGTAGAACGGCGGGCCAACCGTCACCTTTTGCCCGGTGAACAGCTCAGAGATGAGCGGGAAGATAACGCCCCAGAAGCACACCGCCAGAATGCCCATAAAGAGCAGGTTGTTAATCAGGAACAGCGATTCGCGTGATAGCAGCGAGTGCATTTCGCCTTCCGAATGCAGATCGTTCCAACGCCACAGCAGCAGACCCAGGGTAATAAACAGGGTGATGGCAATGTAGGCGAAGAACAGCGGGCCAATGGCCGACTGCGCGAACGCATGCACCGAAGAAAGCACGCCCGAGCGGGTAAGGAACGTGCCAAAGATCACCAGCGAGTACGTGAGGATCACCAGCACCATATTCCAGCGCTTGAACAGCCCGCGCTTCTCCTGGATCATGACCGAGTGCAGGAAGGCTGTGCCGGTGAGCCAGGGCATAAAGGCGGCAATTTCCACCGGGTCCCAGCCCCAGTAGCCGCCCCAACCCAGCACGTCGTACGCCCAGCGCCCGCCGAGCACCAGCCCAAGCGAAAGGAACAGCCAAGCGATCAGCGTCCAGCGGCGGGTCAGGCGGATCCAGCGGTCATCAGAGCGCCCGGTGACCAGCGCAGCGATGGCGAAAGCATAGGGGATCACGAAGGAGACGAAGCCCAGGTACAGCATGGGCGGGTGAATGATCATGCCAGGATGGCGAAGCAAGGGATTCAACCCACGCCCATCCTGCGGTTGGATCAATGTAGCCCCGGCAGGCGCAAACATGGCCTGGATCTCCTGGCCCTGGTAGAACCAGTAACGCTCAAAGGGGTTCTCCAGCAGCACGTTCATGCCCACAAAGAACGCCACGGTAACCAGCGATACGACAATCACCCAGGGGAGAAACTCGCGGTCGCGGTCCCATTTGCGAATGGTCACCGCGGAGGTGAAGGCCGACAGCAGCCAGGACCAGAACAGCAGCGACCCAGCCTGCCCGCCCCACCACGCGGTCGCCCGCAGGTACGGCTCCATGGCATTTTGGGTCACGCCATAGACGAAGGCCACTTCATACGCCCCGGAGAGCAGCAGGATCACCAGCGCCAGTGAGGCGATCGAAAGCAGCGGGAAGGTCAGCAGCATGGCACGGCGAGCCGATTCGACCCAATCCTGCCGGTTTTTTAGGCCCCCATACAACGCCGCCCCGATGCCATAAAAGCACATCAGGAAGGTAACAACAAGAACGCCAAAACCAATCGTTGCGATCATAATGTCCTATTTTGATACTTTCCGTGTCATTTTGCGTGGGGACTTCGTTCCCACGCAAAATGACACGAAGTACCGGCAGCTAAATTATTAGCTCAAACGGTGCTGTTTGGCAGGCGCGCCCGCTATACAACACCGTTTGAGAAGAGATCAGGTTATCCGCCAGTCTGCTCGGGCAGGGCTTCCTCGTATTTGGTTGGGCATTTCAGCAGCAGTTCTTCCGCGTAGAAGATACCGTCCTCACCCACTTTGCCGGTCATAATCGCCTGGGCCTCGTGGCGCATCAGGTCGGGCTTTACGCCTTCATACACAACCTGCAATCGCGCCGCGTTCGGATCTTCTACCGCGGCGTGCAGTACCGCGGCGAGCCCGCCCTGTGCGTCCACTTCCTTCTGATCGCCGGGAGTGTTGGCAATGGTGAACTTGAGGGTAAGGGTCGCGGGATCATACTCGATCGAATCGCCAATGATCGCGCCCGAAATGCGCACGTCGCGTCCAGCAATACTGGCGCCTTTTTCTTGCAGTTCCTCCACGGTCAGGAAGTACTGGCTCGACGCTTGCAGCGAGGAGACAATCAAGTAAACGACGGCGGCGAAGATGAGCAATCCGCCAATGAAGAACTTCATTTTGCTGGCGGTGGGTCGGGTGCGGACGAGTTCGGCGGTGCGATTCTCAGCGATATCCATAGGTTACCTCCACGGGTTGCGTCAGATCCAATAACGAGGTGGCACAAGTCCCGGAGAGAAAGAGAGTAAGCAAGATTCCCGGGGATATGCACATTTTGTCACAAGTTGATTAAATGGTTCTTAATGCTGTTGAAGGAATGATTAAGAATTATTGTGCCCGAACTGCACTAATATTCCCTTCAACGGCAGAATTATACCACTCCCCCGCTCGCCTCGGAAGACAGCAGAAGGGTTCTTTCAGGGCTTTCACAAAATCGAGCGCTTTGTGAAAGCCCCATCCAGAGGGCCATCCCCCGGCTTTAAAGGGTAGGTTTTTGGGAATGGGACAAAAAAGCTCCGAGACTGTGGTAGATTGTATTTCGCCAAAAACACAAAACCACAAAAACGGAGCGAACTATTTATACCATAACGGGATTGAATGAGT
>JAEYTI010000304.1 GCA_023434145.1 Chloroflexota bacterium
AATTTCGGGTAGGTACGGAAACAGTTTCTAGCAAATGGTTGAGCGAGCAGAATAATGACTTTTGAAATCAATGAGAAGATCGTGGAACAGATGAAGGGCTGGGTGGTCGAGGCGGGGATTATGGCGCTGGCGAACCAGCACGACCTGGATGAGCGCATTAAAGCGGATGAAACACCGGTGACGAATGTAGACACCATGGTAGAGAAGTACTTGGTGGAATTGATCCGCGCGATGTTCCCCAATCATCAGGTGATCGGGGAGGAAGCGGGGCGCGTTGGTCCAGAGAGTGATTGGCTGTGGGCGCTGGACCCGATCGACGGAACAAAATCATTTATGCGCAAGCTGCCGGTATGGGGCGTATCGCTGGGGCTGCTCTACCGCGGCAAGCCTGCCGCCGGGGCCATCTATCTGCCGGTTTCCCGCGATCTGTATTGGGGATGGCAGGGTGGGGCTTTTTGGAATGGAACCGATCTGCGCACCCGGCCCGAGCTTGCCTACGACAGTAGCCTCACATTTTTGGCGGTGCATTCCATGGCGCACCAGGATAATGAGATCTTGTACCCGCGCATCCAGTCATTTGGCTCCACCGCCGGGCACTTGGCTTTCCTCGCGGCGGGCAAAGCTGCCGGTGTTTTGGCGCGCCGCGTGCACATTTGGGATCTGGCGGGGGCTCTGCCGATCTTGCAGCAGGCGGGTTATGCCGTGCAGTACCTTTCTGGGCGCGAATTGTCTGTGGAAGAACTGCTGGATGGCGGCAAAACACGCGAGCAGTTGGTCGCCACCCGCCCCGAGTGGATGGAGCGAATGCGCGGCGATATCCGCAAGCGCATCGCCGACCCGACCGTGCTGCTTTGAGCAATTTCGCAAACCTTGTTCATTTAGGTAAGAAGGAGACGATATGGTATCTGCACTGGTGTTGATTGACTGTGAAAAAGGCTCCATAAACCAGGCGGCGGAAGCGCTGGCAGATATGGACGGTATCACCGAAGTGTATTCGGTCGCCGGGCGGGTCGATCTGGTCGCCGTGATCCGTGTGGCAGATAACGACCGGCTGGCGGAAATCGTCACAAACAAGCTGCGTAACGTGCCTGGCATCACCAGCACCGAGACGCTGATCGCCTTCCGCGTGTTCTCGAAGCACGACCTGGAGCAGATGTTCTCCATTGGCTCGGAGTAGTCGCCAGGATGTGCTCCATGCTCGCAGATTCGATCCAGTCAGCGATCACCTTTTTGAAAACGCGCGATCTCGAAGCTACCACCGCTTTTTACAGCGATGTGCTGGGGATGCGCCTCGCGCTTGATCAGGGCGCTTGCCGGATCTTTGCTATCACCGGTGGTGCGTACATCGGCTTTTGCAAGACAGAGGGCGCAACCGGAAGTGATGAAGTGATCTTCACCCTGGTGCTGGAGGACGTGGACGCTGCCTGCGATCGCCTGGAAGTACAGGGCGTACAGGTGGAAATCCGACCGCGCCACAATACCCAATACGACATCTACCAGATGTTTGTCCGCGACCCGAACGGCTACCGGATCGAAATTCAGCGCTTTCTGGACCCCAAATGGCAGGAGTGAACTACCGAAAAATCGGTCTCTGTGTTTTGCCGTGGTTGTAGGGAGAGGGTGCAGCGCACCCTTTCCATAAAACCACGGCAGTTCCCAAACAGCCCGAAAAATCGTTCTTGCTGTTAAGGGCAAAACGGTATATGATTTTCTTGTCGTTTGGTCCAAAAACCCTAATCTTTGCCAAACACATATCTGAGGAGGTCTGAATGAGAGGTAAGACTGCACGTATGATTCTGTTCGGGCTGGTTATTATGACCATGCTTCTGTCGGCTTGCCAGCCGGCAGCCACTACAGAAGCCCCCGCGCCAACCCAAGCGCAGGCTGCCACCGAGGTACCGGCGAACACCGAAGCTCCCGCCCCCACCGAAGCTCCAACCGAGGTTGCTGCCACGGAAGCGCCAACTGAGGCTGCCGCCACGGAAGCCCCTGTGGAGGCTACGCCCACCATTCCGCCCGCTGCCTGCACGCCGCTGGAAAATCAGCCGCAGGTTGCCGATGGTGAGCTTGGCTCGCCCGATGAACCCATCGTCCTGGCCTTCGTCCCATCTGGTGACACAGGCCGCATCACTAAGGCCGGTGAAGAAATCGCCAACTGCTTGAATCAGATGACCGGTCTGGAATTCGAGATTGAAGTCGGTACCACCTTTGCCGCCTCAATCGAAGCCATGGGCGCCGAGAAAGCCCACGTGGGCTTCCTCAACACCTTCTCGGTACTGCTCGCCCAGCAGAAGTACGACATCGTCCCCGCCCTGGCAGTACTGCGCAAGTACAACACCAACGACGTCGATCCCGATAGTGCCCAGAAGGGCGAGCTGCTGCCTTACTACAAGGGCCAGTTCATCGCAGCCAGGGATTCGGGCATTGAGGAAATCGCCGATCTGAAGGGGAAGACCTTCTGCTTCGTCGACCCGAACTCGACTTCCGGCTACATCATCCCCCGCATCATCCTCGCCGCCAACGGCGTAGATCCTGACGTCGACCTGGCCGCCAGCCAGAATGCTGGCTCGCACAATAACGTGGCCATTGCCGTTTACAACGGTGATTGCGACGCGGGCGTGACCTTTATTGACGTGCTGACCGACTCCGCCGCCAACCTGGCCGAGAAGTACCCCGATATCGCCGAGAAAGTTGGCGCCTTCGCGGTAACCGATCGCATCCCCAATGATGGCGTGCAGTACATCAAGTCGCTGGATCCTGAGATCCAGGCTGCCATTACCCAGGGTATGATTGCCATGGCAGATGACCCGGGTGGGAACGCCGTCCTGCGCGGTTTGTACTCGATCAATGGTTTCCAGGAGATCGATGCCGCCTTCTACCAGGACTTCGCCGAGGTCCTCAAGGCGGCTGGCGTTGATCCCGCTGAGCTGGTGAAGTAAGACATAAACAGGCCCGTCCGGTAGATTGCCGGACGGGCCTTTCTCGTCTGTATGCCCAGTGGGTGAATCGCGGGGTACGCCCGCCATGAGAAAAATATTTTGGAGTTGTCTGCCGCACATCGTGCGGTAAACAACTCCAAAAAGAACTTTTTCGAACGAGGGAACGAACATTTCTGAGAATTGGAGTAATTTGACTCATGCTGCGTGTTGAAAACTTGACCAAGATTTACCCGAATGGGACGCAAGCGCTGTACGATGTGAGTTTTGAAGTGGCCGAAGGGGAATTTTTGGCCGTAATTGGTCTGAGCGGTTCGGGCAAATCGACTTTGCTGCGCTGCATCAACCGCTTAATCGAACCGACCTCTGGCAAAATTTTTTGGGACGGGGTTGATATTACCGCTGCTTCAGGCTCCGATATCCGCAAGATACGGCGGCAGATCGGGATGGTCTTTCAGCAGTTTAACCTGGTAAAGCGATCCTCGGTTTACACCAACGTGCTTTCGGGGCGGTTGGGGTACGTCAATACCATGTCGAGCCTGTTTCACCTCTTTTCAGCCGAGGACCGCAAGCGCGCGCTCGCCAGCCTGGAGCAGGTGGGCCTGGCGGATAAGGCGCATGTCCGTGCTGACTCGCTTTCGGGCGGGCAGCAGCAGCGCGTTGGCATTGCCCGCGCCCTCATGCAGGACCCACGCCTGATCCTGGCGGATGAGCCGGTAGCATCGCTCGACCCGGTTCTGGCACACTCCATCCTCAAATACCTGGAACAGCTCAACAAAGAGCGCGGCCTCACCGTTCTATGCAGCCTGCACTTCCTGGATCTGGTGCATCGCTATGCCACCCGCGCCATCGCGTTGAAGGATGGCAAGCTGGTCTTTGAAGGCCTGCCCAATGAAATTGACGATGCCCAGTTCAAAGCGATTTACGGGCAGGAAGCCGAACGGGTATCGATCGTTTAGCCCGGCAAACGCATTTCTCATCGACCACCCCGAAAGCAACCCAACATGGTAGCTCCTGAAAGCACAAGTTCACCTGTAAATAATCGCGCCAACCTTGCCACTGTCCTTTCCCTGATCGTCCCAGGCCTGGGCCAGCTTGTGACGGGCAAACGCTGGCGCGGCGTTGTCATTTTTGCCATCACTGCCATCCTGGCCTTCCTTGTTCCATGGGCATTACGCGAGCATAGCATTGGCGAGATCACCCTGGGTAGTTGGGTAACAAGCTGGCTGTGGCTGCCCTTTATCCTGTTCTGGGCATGGAATGTGCTGGATGCGCGCGCCCAGGTAGACGGCCCAACGGCACGGACACCTGGCGGGCTGCTCCCGGCAATTCTGTTCGCAGCGATTATCCTCTACGTAATTGCCTGGCAAGTGGCAGGCGTGCGCCTGGAGCGCCTGGTCACTCGCTTTAGCGATGCTCGGCTCGTGTTAAACGATCTCGCTAACCCCGATATCGCCGTGACGGTGGTAGACGGGCGGGAAGTGATCTGCTCGTGGGGCTGCCTGTTTGATCACTGGGGCGCGCGCCTCACCGGGCAGCCGACAACTGCTGTTCGTGTCAGTGAGAACGTGCTGGATATTTTTGGCCGTGTACAAGAATCACGCGTGCCGCGCTGGATGGTGAACCTGGGCCTGGCCGAATCCGGAGAGCGGCGAACCGGCTTCGTGGCGGGGAAGATGATCGAGACCATCGCCATCGGCCTGTTGGCAACCATTTTTTCTACCATGCTGGCCCTGCCGCTGAGTTTTTTGGCCGCTCACAATGTTATGTCGAAAGTTCCAGGCGGCATTGTTATCTATTATGTGATGCGCACCTTGCTCAACATTGTCCGCGCGGTGGATACGGTTGTGTGGGGCCTGATCGTAATCGTGTGGGTGGGGTTGGGGTCGTTCGCTGGCGTAATCGCGCTGACCATCCACTCGATGGCCGCCCTCGGCAAGCTGTATTCCGAAGAAATCGAGCATATCGATCCCGGCCCGGTGGAGGCGTTGACGGCAACCGGCGCAAACCTGTTCCAGACCGTCCGCTATTCCGTCGTGCCGCAAATTATCCCCTCCTTCCTGGCGTATACCCTGCTGCGGTGGGATATCAACATGCGCTCGGCCACGGTAGTCGGTTTTGTGGCGGGCGGCGGTATCGGGTTCTTTGTAGTGGAAACGATCCGCGCGGGTGGATATCAGCAGTACGCCACGGCGCTGTGGGCAGTGGCGGTGGTCATTATTATTGTCGATATGATCAGTGCCCGCTGGCGTGAGCGCATCTTGGAAGACCGTCCGATTGAGACGAAACTGAGCCCTGTGCTTTTCCGGCTGCGCACCATTGCGTATATCCTGCTTGGGCTTGCTTTCTTCATCTACTTCTGGAATGTGACCGAGATCGATCTGCGTGATCTATTCCAACCCGCCCCGACTTTCCTACGGCTGGTCGGCGACTTCTTGGAGATCGATCTGAGCCCAGCGGTGCTGCGAGTCGTGATTCAGCAAATGCTGGTGACCATCTTCCAGGCGATGCTGGCTACGACCTTTGGCGCCCTGCTCGCCCTGCCGTTCAGCTTCCTGGCGGCGAAGAATCTCACCGGGCGCAACCCTGCCCTGGTCGGCCTCTACTACCTGACTCGCGCAACCTTTAACATTCTACGCTCCATCGAGGCGCTGCTGTACGTGGCGATCTTCATTTTCTGGGTGGGCATTGGGCCGTTCGCAGGCATGCTGGCGCTGGCAGTTACCACCTACGCGCTGCTCGGCAAGCTGTTTTCCGAGGCAATCGAGAATATTGAGAGCGGCCCGATCGAAGCGGTCACTGCCGGCGGCGCGAACAAGCTCCAGGTGATTAACTTTGCCATCCTGCCGCAGATCGTGCCGCCGTTTGTCTCCTATCTCATCTACCAGTGGGATATCAACATCCGTATGGCGACGATTATTGGCTTCGCGGGCGGCGGCGGCATTGGCCTCACGCTTTCCACCTTCTTCGGCTCGCTGCAATATCATAAAGCGGGCACAGTGGTTGCCGCGATTGTGATTGTGGTAGCGTTGATGGATTTCACCAGCGCCAAGCTGAGAGAGAAGCTGGTTTAGTTCTACAAAAACACCCCCGCACGGGGGTGTTTTTGTAGAAACTACTGCCTGAGGAGCGACTCCAAATCCTCCTCGGTCACCGGGTTTTGGCCGTCACGCATCGCTTCGATAAATCGTTCGCGCTGGGCCACGTTGCCGCCGCTGAAGCCGGCCGCGTGCATTGTTTCCACCACAAATGCAAAGTCTTCGATCGCGCCGGGGTAATCACCTGCCAGCATGCGGGCAATGCCCCGGCTGTCACGTGCCCAGAGGCTGTTGGGGTTTGCCTGGGCCATGCGCTCGCAGATGCCCATCACCGCTTCTGGCTGCCCCGCGATTGCCCCATACCGGCAGTTCTGCCGCAGGTAGGTGAGGTTATCCGGATCCATGCGGGCGGCACGGTCCGCGACGGCATAGGCTCGGCTTGCATCACCAAGCTGGGCCCACATTTGTGCGGCCCAGGAAAAGCTCTGTGAGACCGGGTTAGCAAAGAAGTTCGGCTCGGTCAGCCCGGCGATGATGTAAGCGGATACCAGCATCGCAGTCAGTATTCCGGCGACCATCCAGCCGCAGCCGGGGCGGTGGGAGACTTCCTGGTCTGTGTACTCCATTCGCTTCCTTAAAGAAAGTGTGGTTTAATCATGCCCGACGAATACTTGGAGGCTGAAGTGGCAATCTATGTAGACGAGCTGCGCGATTATCACGATTTGATGGGGCGGGGGCTGCCCGGTCTTTGGTGTCACATGATCACCGATGGTAACCTGGATGATCTGCACGAGTTCGCCATGCGGCTGGCGATTCACCCACGCCGCTTTCAGAATCACCCACGCCATCCACACTACGATCTAATGGCCTCCAGCCGCGCGCTGGCGGTTGCCCTCGGCGCGATGGAAGTCTCTACCGCTCAGCTTGGGCAAATCCTCCGAAAAAAGTCTTTTTAATTCTCGTCCACTTAGGCTGGTGGGATTTTGTGGTGTTTTGTTGGTTATTTTTGGCGCGTAGCACCAAAAATAACCAACAGAACACCACAGCTCACCTCCGGCTGAGTAGTTACGAAAAAACTATACCTTAAAGAACGAGTCGATGTAGCGCTGTTTGGTCACCCGGCGCACGTCTGACTTGCGAACGAACAGCCCTTCAGCCCTGTCGATGCGCGGTGACTCGACTACCAGCACGTACTGGCGGTTCTTGCCGCCGATCATCCGTCCTCTGCCCGGGTCGCTCTCCCGCAGCCGGTGAACAGTAGATATTTGGAAGGTTGTGCCGCTTTCGGCGGTAAGGCCGACTGGTTCGAAGACCGGCACGCCGCTCTCATCCACGCCTGTAAGGCGGTAGAAGGTCAGGTGGCGTTTGGCTTCAACTGGCCTGCGTGATTTTCCCTCCGGCGCGTCGATTACGCCAGCGGCGGGCAGGTACAGGCCTTCCGCGCGCGGTTCAGGGTCGCAGGCAGTCACTTTGCAGTAGGTCTCGTTGTTCCATTCCACGGCCTTTTCCATCGAGATACTCAGCGCCATGCCACGCCGCAGCGCAACTTCTGGCTGGTATACACACAGGTTGCCGTCCTTGTCTCGCTCGTAGCAGATAATCCACTCGCGGTAGTCGCCGCACGGCAGCAGGGCTGGGGCGACTTCTACCGGCATCATTTCTTCGTATTCCGGCAGTGCAAAGGCGACTGGCTTTTCCACCTTCTGCCAGAAGGCGGCGATCTGAGCGGGTGTGTAGGCGTTTCGCAGCAGGATTTTGTTCCAGTCTAGCATTTCCTTCAGATCAGCGTATGGTACAGCCCCCTCAGGTACATAGCCGGTAAGCGTGCCCGTTATGGCGCTGGCCGTGACGTTGTAATTCAGCCAGGCGGCAGTGTGCTTGAAAACGCCAATAGTTGACTGGCGGCGATCCTCGTTTGGCAGCGCCGTCTCAAAAGTGAGCACGGTGGGGCCATCTGCAGTCTCAGTTACCTCGACAACCGTGGCTTCGTGCATCCAGCGTAGCCAGCTCGTTTCACTCCGGTCCACTGTTTTGCCCTGCGCATCCTTCTCCTGCCAGTTCGCCCGGCGAATGAAGGAGGAGCCGGTGGAGGTGACACTGGCGTTTTTATCGCTTAGCAGCGGAACCATTTCCTCGCCGTCCGGCATGCTGAGCGGGCGGGCGATCTGCCACATGTTCGGCTCTTTGTTCACCCAGCGCAGCCAGAAGATGCTTGCCCCTGGGCGCAAATCTTTGGCCGAACGGGTTTTCACGAAGAAAGGCTTATCTGGTCGATTAGCCCGTTTGGGATCTTTGTATTGGCGGATATACCACTCCGGTTTGGCAGTGAGCCCGCCGGGCGGCGAGTGCCCGCGCAAATGCTGTATGTGCTCGGCGACTTCATTACAAACCGCGCGCGTTACCACCAGCCGGTTGGCGCGGTCGTGCTCCTCGCGCCAGCCGGTGATGTGTTCGCGCTTCCACTTATCCAGGATCTCGCGGTACATGGACATGCCCTTGGCGTAGCGCTCCTGCGATTCCTCGGTAGACGCTTGCTCCCAGTTTACATCCGCTACTTCTTTCAGCCGCAGCTCGGTGGCACGCACAATCTCCTTCCACATCCACTCGGGGAGCTGGTCTTTGAGTGTCTCTAACTCTTCGGTTATCTGTTGATTCGTAAGCCGTGCAATCTCATAGTCTTCCTCGGTTAGCCGCAGGTCGAGCAGGGCCTTGCGCCGGTAATAGCCCTTTGCCGGATCGAGTGTTTTCATGTGGAACTCAGCCCTGGATCGCCAGGCAGGTTCTTTTGCCAGCGCGAGGGCGGGGAGTGGACTGCTGTCACCAGCGGTATTTGGTGCTTGCTCGCCGGAGAGGGCAGCCTTATAGCACAGGTACTTCTGTTCGCACAGCGCATCGATTGCTTCGGGGCTAGCACGCTTGAGTTCTTGTTCCACGGCTTTGCTTCGCAGCGAGGCCAGTAGATCGCGCGGATCGGCCCACGAGCCATGCGCGCTCTGATAGCGCATGCCCGAGAAGTGGATGACCATGTATTGGAGCCATAGTGGGTAACGCTCAGGGTCCGCCACGAACTTCTCCACCACAGCTTCGAGAAGCTGGCCCGGGGTCATGGCATCCAATTGGGCGTGGAAGTCTTCGACCTTGCCGCGTACGATCTCCTGCACGGTTACCTGGCACGGCTCCAGAGAAGCCAAAATTTGCTCCTTCTCGGATCGATTGAGCGAGATCTCCGCCTGCTTGAGCGTTTCGCGCAGGGTTGATTCTTCCACTGTGTTTTTCTTCAGCTTTATATCAAGGTCGGCACGCTCTTTTTCAACCTGCGCGATCGCGGCGTTGCGTTCGGCGGTGGGATTTTCGCGCTTTTCCAGGGCAAACTGCATATCCAGCAGTTTGCCAATTTCTTCTTCCAGCATGAGCAGGGTTTGGTTTTGCAGAACGTCGATCACTGCTCGGGTGGTTGTATACGCGGGGGCAGTGGGATCCGTCCAGCCTAGCGCCCGGCGCTTGCTGGCGAGTTCTTGATCTTTGGTTTTGTAGAGACTTTCCAATTCCTGCAAGCGCTGCGCCACGAAGCTTTTCTGGTGCGCCACGCTGGTGTAGCCAGGGAAGTATTGGGCAAACGCTTTGTGCGTTTCATCCACTCGTTTGATCACGGCTGCATCGGCACCAGGGAATCGCTGTTGGTATCTGCCCGCTGCCGTTAAATCCAACAGGAGGACCTTTATCTGCTCAAAAGTGGGCGTGGCCTTCAAACGTACCAGCGACCGCTGTGCCTTACCCAGTCGTGGCTCCAGCATATCCTGCTCGGTTTGCAGGGCTTTTAACCGGGCGATGGCATCGCTGCGCTGCTTTTCCAGGCCCCCCTTTCGCTTGTTCAAATCCACCCGCAGTGCTGCCAGCCGCTCCAGTGATGATAGGAAGTCATAAAGAGATTGCAGTTCCTGCTCGACCATGTGGATGGAAACGGTGGAAAGACGTTCCACCTCTGCCTCGGTTGCGGCTTTCTTGCCCCAGGTAGGGCCCATATTGCGCAAGACACGTTTTCTATCTTTAATACGGAGGTCGATCTTCTTCCGTATCTCTTCAAACTGCCGAACCCGCTCAGAGACAAAATATTTCTCTTTGACCGGGTTCTTGTAGGTTGGATAATAGCGTTTGAACAGCCTGTGCAGCTCGTTGATCTGGCCAAGAATCTCAGTGTCTGGCATGGGGAATCGCTGTTTGTATACAGCCGTCACGTCCTCGGTGAGAAGATATGCTTCCAGCTTCTGGCAGCGATCGTAGGCGTCTGTTACCTTCTTCCGCCGTGCCATGCAGTGTTCATTCACATCCTTCGGGATATCTGCCGGGGACTTTCCTTTATATTGCTGCCAGATGTCGATTTCGTAGAAGAACAGCAGAAAATCGCGCAGCTTGGTTTCGCGCAGCGGATAGATTGTTCGCAGTAGAAAATCGTTCTGCCACTGGTAGTAGATCGTTCCCGGCATAAATCCCTCCTGGTTTTGCGCTAGCCGCTGTTTCGCACCATTTTCAAAGTGGTGAAACTATGTCCACAATGGTACGAAAAAAATGCTGCTTATGCAACCCGGCGCAGGGATTTGGGTGCGTTTCAGTTTCTTGGGTACTTCCCAGTTTGTGGGGGGGTGGGGGGGGGGGGGGGGGGGGGG
>JAEYTI010000277.1 GCA_023434145.1 Chloroflexota bacterium
GCGAACGGCGCAAACCGCACTTCATCGACGCTGACCTGTGCGTGCGCTGCGGTATCTGCATGCAGGTCTGCAACTTCAACGCCATCGAAATCAACTAGCCGCACCCTTCCAAATTACTTTCCGCGTGCCGTGTGGCTGATGACCGGCCACACGGCACGCAAAGTAGACACAACTTATTCGTAGCTCTGAAATCCGCATTTTACCGGTACCCGGCGGACTGGATTCTCTTAGAGGCTATCCACTTTGTTTGTTGAGCGCGCGCAGCCGCACGCACCCAACAAACAAAAAAAGATAGATTCTTGGTTCACTCGACGTATCCGACCCGGAGGAGGAGCATGACGAACAACGAAGCAGTAAAAAATGGCACGCTCGAGGCGGTTCGAGCTGCCGTCCAGCGCCATGGCGCGACTCGGGACGAACTTATCCCCATTTTATCCGACGTAAATCGAACAGTAGGGTTCTTACCGGCTGAAGCATTAGAAGAGATCAGCCGGTTGATGCACGTTCCGAAGAGCCAGTTGTTTTCGGTGGCGACCTTCTACCGTATGCTTTCGACCGAGAAAATGGGCCAGCATGTGGTGCAGTTCTGTGAGAGCGCCCCGTGTCACGTGGTCGGCGGGCGGCAGGTGTGGGAAGCGCTGCAAGACGCGCTCGACCTGGAGCCAGGCCAGACCAGCGAAGACGGCAAGTGGACGCTGGTGACGGTAAGCTGTCTGGGGGTGTGCGGTGTTGGGCCGGTGATCGTCATCGACGACGATATGTACGGCAACGTCACTCCGGCCCAGGTGGTCGAGATCCTGAACCGTTACGAGTAGCTGAGGAACTTTGTTGAGGGTTATTGTGTGGGGGCAACGGAGCTGCCCCCACACAATAACCCTCAACAAAGGATCTATTAGGAGATCCCCATGAAAACATATCGATCGATGGTTCTGGTATCCAGCGACCCCGCCAGCATGCAGCAGGGCGCGCAAGAAGTCTACCAGCGGCTAAATGAGGAGATTTGCGCCTTCGGCATGCAGGATGAAATCAGCGTTTCGATGGTCGGCGACATCGGCCGCCACGACGCTACCCCGCTGGTGATTGTTTACCCCGAAGCGGTTATTTATGGCCCGATTCGCCCGCAGGACGTGCACTTCCTGGTGGAAGAGCACCTGTACAAAGGGCGCATCGCAGCAGGCCTGCAAGCCCCCGCGCGCGAGCTGAGCGGGCGCATCGCCTGGCTCTCGGCCCGCAAAGGCACCTTGCCCGCCGAACAGCGCATTGTGCTGGAACGCGCCGGCATCATTGACCCCGACAGCCTGGAAGACTATATCGTTCACGATGGCTATGCCGCGCTAGGCAAAGCGCTGGGCGAGATGACCCCGGCGCAGGTAATCGATGAGATCAAGAAATCCGGGCTGAAAGGCCGCGGCGGCGCGGGCTTCCCCACCGGGCTCAAATGGTCTTTTGTGGCCAAAGCCCCTGGCGCGAAGAAGTACGTCATCTGCAACGCCGATGAGAGCGAGCCGGGCACCTTCAAAGACCGGCTGGTGCTGGAAGGCGACCCGCACAACATCATCGAAGCCATGGCGATCGCGGCCTACGCCGTGGGCGCGGACGAAGGTTACATCTATGTGCGCGGCGAGTACATGCTGGCGCAGAAACGCTTGCAGGCGGCCATCGAACAGGCGCGTGAGGTTGGGCTGCTGGGCAAGAATATCCTCGGCTCAGAATTCAGCTTCGACGTGCACATCCACGCCGGGGCCGGTGCATACATCTGCGGCGAAGAGACCGCGCTGATCGAATCGATCGAAGGCAAACGCGGCGAACCGCGTGCCCGCCCGCCCTACCCCACTACCAACGGCCTGTGGAACATGCCCACCCTGGTCAACAACGTGGAAACACTCGCCAACGTCACGCCTATTCTCCGCCACGGCGCGGAGTGGTACCGCAGCTTTGGCACGCCCTCTTCGCCAGGGACCAAGGTCTACACCATCCTGGGCAACATCAACAACACCGGCCTGATCGAAGTGCCCATGGGCATCACGCTTCGCGAAGTGATCGCCATCTACACGCGCGGGATGAAGAATGGCAAGTCCTTCAAGCTGGCGCAGACGGGCGGCTCCAGCGGCTCGATCATCCCCGCCAGCTTGCAAGATACGCCCATGGACTTCGACTCGTTTACCCGCGCGGGCGTTTCGCTGGGCTCAGGCGCGCTGCTGATCTGCGACGAAGATACCTGCGTGGTCGACCTGGCCCGCTCGCTGATGACCTTCTTCAAGAACGAAAGCTGTGGCAAATGCAACCCCTGCCGCATTGGCACCAACCGCGTCCTACAGCTCCTCACCAGCATCACCGAGGGCCGCGGCGAGCTGAAAGATCTCAACGAGCTGCTGTTGATGAGCGACAATCTGGCGCAGCTTTCCAACTGCGGCCTCGGCCAGACTGCCGGAACACCCATTAAAGACATCCTCACCCACTTCCGCGCAGAAGTAGAGGCGCATATCCGCCTGCGCGTATGTCCATCGGGCGTCTGCCCCATGCATCCGCGCGCGAAGCGCATCAAGCGCGACGTGCAGGTTAAAGTCGCAGGATAACGCAGTTCAACTCAGGAAAAATCAAAGCAGCCACCGTGTTGGGTGGCTGCTTTGATTTTAAGGCCTTTTCCGGTGTTGTCGGAATCGGAAGCAAATCTCTGCTTTTTCTGGCGAAAGAAGGAGGTTCGGGTGACTATTCGGTACGCTTTGTCATACAAAAATCACATGGTTTGTATTAAGCGCTTATGACATCTTTGAAGAATAGGAGGGATGTAATCACCTTCTTCTGTGACAATCAACAAACCGCAGCGGTGACACACAGCACTTATTCCCTGGCGAGAGAAGTGTTAAAACATAGGGAAGCTCTAGCCTATTGCTATGGGCTAGAAAGGTCGTCTTCACAGGCGAAATTCCTTAGAACCTATCCGAAAAGTATGTTTGGTGCTTGCGCGACGACATCGCGCAAGCACCAAGCACAAAGCAATTCTCGGATAGATACCTAGTAGTCTGTCAAAGCTGATTTTCATATTTGTTTGCGGCGCTATGCGCCGCAAACAAATATGAAAATGACAGTTGACAGAGCACTAAAGAGATTACGATTACAGGGTAGCCATGTATCCGCAAGATGAGTATTCCAAAATGCTGCACCGCATCCCCTGGTTTGTCGACCTGAGCCAGGATCAGATCGACCGCCTGTCCAGTATCACCTCGCTGCACCAGCTTGAAGCGGGTGATATTCTATTCCGCGAAGGCGACCGTGAGGATATGCTCTATATCTTGCTGGAAGGGCAGGTAAACTTACAGGTGGAAGTTCCCACACGCGGGCAGGTGACGGTATTCACGGCTGAGATGCTAGACGTGCTCGGCTGGTCGAGCCTAACACCGGTCGTGCGCCAGCGCACTGCCAGCGCCTATGCCAGCCGGCCCTCAACCCTGGTCAGCTTTAACAGCAAACTGCTTCAGCAGTTGTGTGACGAAGACCACGAGTTGGGTTATGTGATTATGCGGCGGCTTGCGAACGTGGTAGCCAACCGGCTGCTCACCACTCGCTTGTGCATGCTCGATATGATCTCGCACACGATCCCCGTTTAGGATACTTCAAAGTTTGTTATTGGGTTGGGGCAGTGGAACGAAGTCCCCATGCCCCAACCCAACAACAAACTGAAACCACCCTCCGGACTCGGGTGCGCGCAGCACAAGCTTTTTAACTGGTACAATGGGAACACCTGTCGCCGGAAATCGGTGACAGGTGTCATGTTGATTTCAGGCCAAATGAAACAGACATTTTAGACCAGAACAGTATTATAATAAGTGAAATTATGCACGAACTTGCGGTAACAGAGAACATCTTGAGAATTGCCCTGGAATATGCCGAGCAGAACCAGGCCAAGCGCGTCACCGACCTGTATCTGGTGATCGGCAAGCTTTCCAGCATCATCGACGACTCTGTGCAGTTTTACTGGGATATGGTCACAGAAAATACGCTGTGCGCCGACTCGAAGCTGCACTTTGAGCGCGTGCCCGCCCAGCTTTCCTGCAATGACTGCGGCGTGGAATACACCCTCAGCAGCGACCTGACCCCCTGCCCCAACTGCCAGAGTCTCAACGTAAAGGTAGTCTCCGGCGACCAGTTTTTACTGGATAGTATTGAAATTGAGAAATAAGGGATAGCCATGACAGCAAATTCCTCCAGCGCCTCTACGCGCGTGACGATTGTTGAGAAGATCCTGAACGCGAACGATCAGGTTGCGGCGATGAACCGCGCCATGATGGACGACAACAAGGTGTTCTCGATCAATATTATGGCGTCACCAGGCGCGGGCAAAACCAGCTTTATTCTAAAAACCATTGAGGCACTCGTCCCTGCGTATCGCACCGGCGTCGTAGAGGGCGACACGGCCCCGGTAACCATCGATGCAGACAAAATCACCGCGGTGGGTATGCCCGCTGTGCAGATCAACACCGGCGGCGACTGCCACCTGGATGCGATGATGCTCAAAGGCGGGCTCCAGCAGCTCCCCCTGGCTGAGATCGACCTGCTGATCGTAGAGAACGTTGGCAACCTGATCTGCCCGGCAGCATTCACGCTCGGCACGCACCTGAACGTGCTGGTCGCCTCGATCCCCGAGGGCGACGACAAGCCGTATAAATACCCGGCTATCTACCGCGGCGTCGACGTGCTGATCATCCAAAAGATCGACCTGCTGCCATACGTCCGCTTCAATATGGAATATTTCCGCCAGGGCGTCGAAATGCTCAACCCCGGCCTGCGCACCTTCCCGGTATCCTGTGTCACGGGTGAGGGCATCGAAGACTGGGCAGCGTTCCTCCGCGGCCAACTCGCGCGCGAGCCCATCGCGGCGGCCAAGAAGTAGCGGATTATGAGCGAGTTGAGCGGGTTGAAGATCTGGGTCCGGGGCATCGTCCAAGGGGTCGGTTTCCGCCCGTTTATCTTCAACCTTGCCGAAAGCCTGCGCCTGACCGGCTGGGTGAAGAACACCTCCGCCGGGGTAGAGATCCTCGTCAACGGGGCTCCTGAGGCGCTAGAGCAGTTTGTGCGTGAGGTGCGTGAAAACCCGCCGCCGCTGGCCCGCATCGACGAGCTGACCGCCGAACCCGTGCCCGCCAATGGATTCACCGGCTTTTCCATCACCGAGAGCCAGCCGCAGGAAGGCGCGTACATCCCCATCTCGCCCGACGTCGCCATCTGCGACGACTGCAGCCGCGAGATGTTCGACCCCGCCGACCGGCGCTACCGCTACCCGTTCATCAACTGCACCAACTGCGGCCCGCGCTTCAGCATCATCCGCGATATCCCCTACGACCGGCCGAAGACTACCATGGCGAGCTTCCCGCTCTGCCCGGACTGCGAGACAGAGTACCACAACCCGCGCGACCGGCGCTTCCACGCCCAGCCGGTGGCCTGCCCGGTTTGCGGACCGCAAATATGGTTTGAGACAGGTAGGGTTAAACTAGCCGAGCGCGAGAACGCCATCCAGATGGCGCGGAAGTGGCTACAAGAGGGCAGGATTATCGCCGTAAAGGGGCTGGGCGGCTACCACCTGGCCTGTGACGCGACAAACGCCGCTGCTGTGCAAAAGCTGCGCGACCGGAAGAAGCGCTCGGATAAACCCTTTGCACTGATGGCCTTCGACCTGGACACCATCCGCAAGCACTGCGCGATGAGCGACGAAGAAGCCGCGCTGCTCAAATCACGACAGGCCCCGGTGACCCTGCTGGAACGGCTGCCCTCTTCTACCATCGTGGATGAATGCGCCCCCGGCCAGCAGACGCTCGGCTTTATGCTGCCCTACACGCCCCTGCACCTGCTGCTGCTAGAGTCTATTAGCGGCTTGCCCGTCGATTTCCCCGAGGTCCTGGTGATGACCAGCGGCAACTTTAGCGAAGAGCCGATCGCCTACCGCGACGATGACGCTTCCGATCGCCTCGCCACCCTCGCGGACGGCTTCTTGCTGCACGACCGGCCCATCCACATGCGCGTGGACGACTCAGTGGTGCGGGTGGCCCAGGGAAGGCCCTACCTCATCCGCCGCGCCCGGGGCTACGCGCCTGACTCGCTGCCCCTGCCCGCCGACGTTCCGCTAATGCTTGCTACCGGCGCAGAACTAAAAAACACCTTCTGCCTGGCACGCGACCGTTATGCTTTCCTCAGCCACCACATTGGCGATATGGAAAACTACGAGACGCTCCAGTCGTTTGAAGAGGGTATCCGGCACTTCGAGCGCCTGTTCCGCGTGCAACCACAGGTCATCGCCTGCGACATGCACCCCAACTACCTCGCCACCCGCTACGCGCAGCATCGGGCAGAGGTCGAAGGGCTGCCGCTGGTGATGGTGCAGCACCATCACGCGCACCTGGCGGCCTGCCTCGCCGATAACGGCTGGACCACCACCGAGCCGGTCATTGGCCTGAGCTTTGACGGCACCGGTTATGGCACGGATGGCGCCATTTGGGGCGGTGAAGTACTGGTCGGCAGCTACACCGGCTTTACACGCCGCGCCCACCTTGCCTACATTCCCCTGCCCGGTGGCGATGCAGCCGTGCGTAAACCGGCACGGATGGCCCTGTCCCACCTCTGGCGCGCTGGAATCGCATGGGAAGCCGACCTGCCCCCCGCTGAAGAAATCTGCGCGCAGGACCGCTCGGTTCTGCTGGCGCAGTTGGATCGCCGCATCAACGCGCCCGATACCTCCAGTATGGGTCGCCTGTTCGACGCCGCCTCCGCGCTGATCGGTGTGCGGCAAACAGCCACGTACGAAGGCCAGGCAGCCATCGAGCTGGAAGCCCTCGCAGACCCGCAGGAGAGCGGTTTCTACACCTTTACAGTCAGTGATGGCATTATCGACCCTGCGCCGCTGTGGGAGGCTCTGCTGGCCGATTGGCGGGCCGGGGCGGGCGTCCCCGTGCTTGCTGCGCGTTTCCACAACAGCGTTGCCCGGCTTGCGCTCGATCTCTGCCGAACCATCCGGCAGGAGATGAGCATCACCACCGCAGCGCTTTCCGGCGGAGTGTGGCAGAACCGGCTCCTGCTGGAGCGGTCCGCTGCCCTGCTGGAGCAGGACAATTTCCGCGTACTCATTCATCATCAAGTACCCGCCAACGATGGCTGCATTGCACTCGGGCAAGTGCTTGTCGCCGCGCATACCAGGTATCCATGAACTTATACCTTTTTGATTGGCCGGTGAACCGATCAATCAAAAAGGTATAAGATGAATCACTTCAGGAGTTTCTTATGTGCTTGGGTGTTCCAGGAAAAATTATTGAACTATTTGAAAGAGGCGGTCTGCACATGTGCAAGATCGATTTTGGTGGCGCGATCCGTGAAGCCTGCATCGAAACCCTGCCCGATGCCAAAGTCGGCGACTACACCATCATCCATGCCGGGTTTGCGCTGAGCCTGCTCTCCGAAGAAGATGCCAACGAAACGCTCGCCATGCTGCGCGAAATGGCCATGCTCGGCGACGAGCTGGGCGAAGAACAGGAAGAGGCGTAACCATGCAGTTCGTAAACGAATTCCGCGACCAGGTACTGGTGAAGGGCGTGCTGGATGAGATCCGGCGCACCGTCACCCGCCCCTGGGTGCTGATGGAAATCTGCGGCGGGCAGACGCACTCGATCATGCGCTACGGCATCGACCAGCTTCTGCCGCCCGAAGTGGAGCTGGTGCACGGCCCTGGCTGCCCGGTGTGCGTTACTCCGCTGGAGCAGATCGACCGCGCCCTGGAAATCGCCAGCCGCCCAGACGTGATCTTCACCTCCTTTGGCGATATGCTGCGCGTGCCGGGATCGCAGGTCGACCTGTTCAGCATCCGCGCGCGCGGCGGGCATGTGAAGGTCGTCTACTCCCCGCTGGATGCGGTTAAGATCGCGCAGGAGAACCCCGACAAGCAGGTGGTGTTCTTCGCTATCGGCTTCGAGACCACTGCACCGGCCAACGCTATGGCAGTAATCCAGGCACAGGCGCTGGGTTTGAAGAACTTCTCCGTGCTGGTATCTCAGGTGCTGGTTCCGCCCGCCATGCACGCCATTCTCAGCTCGCCCTACAACCGCGTGCAGGGCTTCCTGGCCGCGGGCCATGTTTGCGCTATCATGGGCTACAAAGATTACCCGCCCATCGCGCAGCAGTACGGCGTGCCCATGGCCGTGACCGGCTTCGAGCCGCTCGATCTGGTACAGGGCATTCTGATGACCCTGCAAATGCTGGAGGCGGGCGAAGTGGAAGTAAAAAACGCTTACCCGCGTGCCGTAACCTTTGAAGGCAATGTCGCCGCCCAGAAGATCATCCAGCGCGTGTTCATGCCCGTCGACCGCAACTGGCGCGGTATCGGCACCATTCCGATGAGCGGATGGGGCCTGCGCCCCGAGTTTTGCGATTTCGACGCCGAGCAGCGCTTCGACGTGACCCATATCCAGACAAAAGAATCCGAACTTTGCATTGCCGGGCAGATCCTGCGCGGGATGAAGAAGCCCACCGACTGCCCCGCTTTTGGCAACCAGTGCATGCCTGAAAATCCGCTGGGCGCGCCGATGGTTTCTTCCGAGGGTGCGTGCGCGGCCTTTTACCGGTATGGGAGGCTGATTGAACATGCCTGAGAACGCAAAATCCCCCACCACCTTTGAAGGCCCAGTCTGCCCGGTGCCGCTCCACCACGCCGAGCAGATTGTGATGGGCCATGGCAGCGGCGGCAAGATGACCAACGAGCTGATCCGTCGGGTGTTCTACCCGCACTTGCAGAGCGAAGCGCTGGCTGCAGGCAACGACTTTGCCGGGCTGAAGCTGCCCGCCGAAGCCATGCTCAACGGCACGCTCTCCGTTTCCACTGACTCACACATCGTCACGCCGCTGTTCTTCCCCGGCGGTGACATTGGCTCGCTGGCCGTGTGCGGCACCATCAACGATGTGAGCATGGCAGGCGCGCTGCCCCTCTACCTCACCGCCGGTTTCATCCTCGAAGAAGGCCTGCCCGTGGAAACGTTAGAGCGCGTGGTCGCCTCTATGGCCGCCGCTGCCGCGGAGGCTGGCGTGCAGTTCGTGGCCGGTGACACCAAAGTAGCCGAGAAGGGCAAGGTGGATGGACTGTATATCACCACCACCGGCGTCGGCTGGACTCCTGCTGGGCGTAGCATCGGCGGGGCCCTGGCCCAGCCGGGCGATGTGGTGCTGATCTCCGGCACCATGGGCGACCACGGCATTGCTGTACTGGGCGCGCGCGGTGATCTGGGCTTCGAAACAGGCGTGCAGTCGGATATTGCTCCGCTCAACGGCCTGATTGCCGACGTTCTCGCTGCCGCCCCTGATGTACACGTGCTGCGCGACCCCACCCGCGGCGGTCTGGCGACCACGCTGAACGAGATCGCGCTACAGTCTGATGCAGCCATCGTGATCAATGAGAAGGCTGTACCCGTTCTGCCCCCTGTACAGGCCGCCTGCGAGATGCTTGGTTTCGACCCGCTGTACGTTGCGAATGAGGGCAAGGTGATCGTGATCGTGCCCGAGGCGCAAGCCCAGGCCGCGCTCGATGCCATGCGCGCGCATCCCTACGGCAAATCCGCCGCGCGGATTGGTTTGGTGCAGGCCGCCCCCGCCCGCCGTGTGCTGATGAAGACCCTCATCGGCGGCACGCGCATTTTAGATGTGCTGGCGGGGGAAATGCTGCCCAGGATTTGCTAAAGAAACGATTGACGATGTAAAGAGAACGAAGGCAGAAATTGACAGTCGAATAATCGCTCTGTATAATATTTTTTAACTGGCCATAGAAAAAACAATAGCATTTGCTGTTGCAGGAATTCCATTCCAGTCCTCGAGGTACCTGCATAGGGAAGAGAATCCCTTGATTCTCCTTTCTATGCAGGTACCTTTTTCTTAAACCATAACAGAAGGATCATGTTTCGCATGGAAAGCAATGACATCTTCACCCATGTAAATCAAATATCTCCTGAATGGCTTACCGAGCTACTACGATCAAAAGGGGATCTTAAACAAGGGCATGTTATGGCGCTTTCTGGAACACAAAGAGAAAGCATCACTGCCTTTGTCGGTCAGATAACCGTAGAATACTCAAAAGATGCTTCTCCAAATGCTCCAAGGAAGCTATTCCTAAAAACAGGGAACAGCAATGAGCCAGAAAATGACGATTGGGAAGGTGAGGTTTACTTCTACAATCATATTTCACAAGATTGTTGTTCCGTAGCAATCCCCTGCTATGATGCTGCCTATGCTCCGAATCCGGCCCGCTTTCATATCCTTCTGGAAGACCTCACTCCTTCACATACGGAGATTCCATGGCCATTCCCACCAACCCCTGAACAATATTCGCAGATTATAAAATGTCTTGCTGCTTTGCACGCACCGTGGTGGAACAACCCTTGTCTTGGCGTTGAAGTAAAACCGCGCTTTACTGAAATTACTTTTGAGACATGGTTTCCAATTTGGGAGGAGCAATTGAAGTCTTACTTCGATTTCCTGGGAGACCGCCTCTTACCAAGACGGAAAAAACTCTATGCGTGGGCTTTACCACGGCTTCTCAACCGTATTGAACAGCGGCGTCAAAATAAGCAGCATCTAACCATCGTCCATCAAGATGCGCACCCTTATAACTTTCTATTTCCACAAGAGAAAATGACCCAGACAACCCGACTGGTCGATTGGGCAACCTGGGATGTGGAATTTGGTGTCCGCGATCTTGCTTATCTGATTGCGCTACATAGTTTTCCTGAACACCGTGCACTGATCGAAAAACCCCTTCTTCATCAATATTATGATTGCCTCCAATCTGGCGGCGTTTCAAATTACAGTTGGGATATGTTATGGGAGGACTATCGTCTATTCGCTGCCTGGAACATACTGATTCCGATTGAACAGTGGTATTGGAAAGTTCCGGCACATGTGTGGTGGTTTCATGCGGAACGATCGATTTTAGCGTTTGACGAGCTTAACTGCATGGAACTACTCGATTAGAGCAATCACAATCATTTCCATTTAGCATAAGACGATTTCCAGTTGGGGATTCGAGGAGTTTCATGATGATGCGAATCACACCCGCGCAAGTTACACCCGCAGTTCGAGCGCTTTTTCGGACCGATGAGATGCAGGCAGTCCGCTGTTTTGCCGTCCTTGATGGTTCGGCTCCGAAAGGGAAAATCTTTGTTGATAGCCTCTCCGATCCCCGGTGGGCTATGGTTCAGGAAGCTTACGACAATGACCTGTTCCTTGGCGGAAATGTAGATGCGGCGGCTTTTGCCGTTGCCCTAGCCGAGCTCCGCCAGGAAGGAGATGTGCTGATCGGCATGCCGTATGATGATCCGCGGCTGGCTCTCTTCCCTCCTGAGCCCTATTATGATGCGTGTGTGCTCGAGTTTTATGATCGCCCGGTTGGTGAGGGGCTTGATAAATTCCTGCGACAGGTTCCCACAGACTGCGAGATATACCGGCTTGATCGGGATCTGGTAATGCGCACTGAGTGGGGCCCAGGTGATGTTGCCTTTTTCGGCGGGCTTGATGCCTGGGAGAAAGCATGTTTCGGCTACGTCTTGATGCAAGGGGTTGAAATACTCAGCGAAGCATCCGTGGGGCCGCCTGCCCTGGGCTGTTTTGAACCGGGTGTATTCACACAGGAGAAACATCGTGGGAAAGGCTATGGGACGATGGTGACGGCCCGTCTCATCCAGCAGATCGAATCAATGGGCATGCGGTCCTACTGGAACTGCACGGTACAAAACGCAGGTTCCGCTGGCATCGCTCAAAATCTCGGCTACCGAATAAAGAAAGCGTTCCGCTGCATGGCCTGGCACAAGACAGACCCCACGAGCGTCTAAGCACAGGTTTGTTTCAGTTTGTTGGTGCGTTTGGGCACCGGGAAAG
>JAEYTI010000306.1 GCA_023434145.1 Chloroflexota bacterium
CCGCACGACAACATCGTGCGGCGCGTCTTTTTGCTCCGGTTCGATGCGAAGACGAAAATCCGTGCAGCGTTTTGATTTTGCGTGTAGAATCTTGGTATCACGCATTCAACATCCCTTTCGAAGAAAGAAGCGCGCCCACAATGAAGATCGCACTCAAGCTTCTCTCGGTATTTCTGCTTGGCGCAGCCGCCGCGGCAGTGTTGATGATTCTGGCAGGCCCGCCGCGCACCGAGGCTGTGAGCCTGCTCCCACCGCCTACGCCCGCGCCGCTGCTGGTGCACGTTACTGGCGCGGTGGCGCATCCTGGCGTGGTGTCGCTGTCGCCGGGCAGCCGCGTGCAAGATGCCATTCATGCTGCGGGCGGGCTGGCGCCCGGTGCCCAGCCGGACGCGGTGAACCTTACCGCGAAGGTGAAGGACGGCGAACGGCTGCATATTCCGGCAGTGGGGGAGGTAGCATCGGCCCCTGTGAACGTCCCTGCGGCGGATCGCAGCGCCTCTGGCCTGGATATCGCAATGCAAGGCCCGGTGAACCTGAACACCGCCACCGCTGAGCAGTTGATGACGCTGCCGGGTATAGGCGAGGTGAAGGCCGCGGCGATTATCGCTTACCGCGAGCAGCACGATGGTTTTAAAGCCATCGAGGATCTGATGGAGGTATCGGGGTTTGGTGAGGCAACGTTTGAGCGGCTAAAGGACAGCATCTGCGTCGAGTAAAGGAGCCGGAAACACACGCGGGCAATGCAATTCCACATCATCCCTGCGAATCTTCTTCACAGGTTCTTCACAATCTCACGATATGATAAAACCAGAAGTTCCGAACTACCTATAACGAAAACTTTGGAGGTTGTGATGAAACGATTTTTGATCCTTGCAGTGGTTGTCGGTCTGGTAGCTGCCTTTGGCATCACCGGTGTGGTGATGGCGCAAAGCCCCGATCCGGCTACACCCGCGCCCGCCTGGGGCGGTGGCCGCATGGGGCGCGGTGTGGCAGACCGCACCGGCTACGGGCCAATGCACGAATACATGCAGGCCGAGTTGGCCGAGCAGTTGGGCGTCACCGTGGATGAACTGAACGCCGCGCACGCGGAAGGCAAGACCTTCTGGCAGATCGCTGAAGAGAAAGGCTTTACCGTGGAGCAGGCGCAGCAGATGATGACGGTTGCCCGGAATGCTGCTCTGGATGCAATGGTTGCGGACGGCACCCTCACCCAGGAGCAGGCCGACTGGATGAAGCAGCGCGGCGGCATGATGGGCGGCGGACGCCGTGGCGGACGCATGGGACCTGGAACCTGCATGGACGGAACCGGCACCCCTGGCGGCATGATGCGCGGTGGGCGTCGGTAACATAGCCCTGTAATGAATGATGCAAAACGCGGCTGGCACTGCCAGCCGCGTTTTGCATCTATATTGATACGGAGTACGAGTAGCTTTCACATAGGATGAGCCTAAACGGTGCGGGTCACTGTAAAGCGGGTGAACTCACCAGTGTAAGGCTTCCAATCTTTTTTTACTTCGGTTACAAAGGCGCTGCGCGGACCAAGGCGTAATTTATCCAGCAGTCGCTCTAGCTGGTCGCGGCTACCCTCGGCGGTCACTTCCACCAAGCCATCGTACGTGTTTCGCACCCAGCCGGTTATGCCGATGGCCTGCGCGTGATCCAGCACGTAAGCACGGAAACCGACGCCCTGCACGGTGCCATCGATCATGGCGTGGAGGCGTGCAAGCCCGGCGTCCTTTTCGTTGTCCGTCATGCGCTTTTCTCCCGCTTCGATGCGCGGTATGGCAGGAAGGCCAGTGCCGCGGGGACGAGGATTAGCAGGCCAACCAACAGGTAGGGCGATAAATTGCGCATCACCAACCCGCCAGTGTTGATGCCCAACGCTTCTTGTTTCCAGCGGTATTCGAGTTGCGAGAGCGACATACCCAGCGCCGCCGTTACCCCTTCTTCACAACCCAGCCCGTTTTTATACTGCTCGACCAGGCTGCCCAGGCCCGATGTGCCATAATTCTGGTGCAGATAGCGAACAAACGACTCGGACTGCGCATAGGAGCGGAAGAAGGCCAGCGCCTCGCGCGGGAACGGACCGCACAATGCTTGGATAGGGATCAATTCTTGTGCTTTTGCAGTAGATTCAAGGGTGCGCTGGTACTCGGGGTTGGGGTACAGTTCCGCCAGCGAGGCCATTCCCTCCAGCAGCCACACCGGCTGCCCTTCGGTGCTGCCTTCCATCACCTGATACTGCAAAATGTGCATGATCTCGTGCGGGATCTGCCGCTCCAACTCCAACTGGCGTTCAGGGCCGGCAGGGACTGAGATGAGGATGAGGCTGAGATCTGGTGTGGCATGACCGGCGATTAGAACCTGCCCCGAGGTGTGCAGGGCCTTTTGCAGATCGGCGGCTGAACTGTATGCGTACACCTGTACCGTGCTTGGAAGATCCGCGTCGATCAGGGTCTTGGCTCGTGCCAGGCCTCGGTCGGCGATATTGCGGATTTCCTGTCCCAGCGTGGGCTCATCGGCGTACCAGTGCACGGTGAACGGATCGCCTTCCAGCACCTGCCACGTAAAGCGATCATCTTCATACTGGAATGTGAGCGTTTCGCTTTTGTGCCGCTCGCCGCCGGGCATTACCGCCTCGAAGTAGTAGCTGACCCGCGAGAAGGGCGGAAGGGGAAGCTGGCGCACGTCTATAGTCAGCGAGGCAGTGCCTGCTTCTCCGACCTGCATCGTTTGGAACACGGTTGTGCGCCCCTCGGGAGTAATGAAGGCGACAACGTCGCGCACAGGCGTTTCCGATTCCACTTGCACGGTA
The DNA here is from genome assembly GCA_023434145.1 of Chloroflexota bacterium. Classification (GTDB taxonomy): domain Bacteria; phylum Chloroflexota; class Anaerolineae; order Anaerolineales; family Anaerolineaceae; genus DSYU01. The sequence continues at coordinate 2,816 of JAEYTI010000306.1, forward strand.
AAGGTAATCGCCTCGCCGAACACGTAGCTGGATGCGGGGTCGTGAAATTGGACCGGCGCCTGTGCTGCGGCCTGAGTCACCCCTGCGGAACCCAGCCGGATGACCAGCAGAACTGCGGCCAGCCAATGCATTTTCATTTATGACTTCCGCTTGTGGCGCGGGCGGTTTTTATCCGGTTTGGCAGGAGGAGGCGCAGACGGATCGCTGTTCCCCTCTTCGGCGTCGTCTTCCAGGCTAAGGTCATCGTCATCACCGTAACCGACCAGCTCATCCGGCGACACTTCGCGCATCTCGCCATCTTCCCCGATGTCGAGCATATCAAAAAGCTCGAAGCTTTCGGTAAATTCCAGGTTGTCTAGTGCGTTTTCGAGCAGTTCCATCTCTTCGTCATCTTCGCTTTCTTCGGCCAGGGCTTCCAGCGTTTCACGCACGTCTTCGCCGCCGATCTGCGAGAGCGACCAGATTGCCGCGTTGTACACATCTTCATCGTTGATGCCTTCTTCCAGCATATCCAGCAGCGGCTGCCGCGCCGATGCAATCCCCAGTTCCCCGGCTGCGCGCACCGCTTCAAACTGCACCTCGCTGACCGGGTGGCGCAGCATGCGGCGCACGTCAGGCTCCCAGGTTTGATCGGCCGAACGGCCCATGGCGAACAACGCGGTGATGAGCCAGTCGTTATCATCGGTGTCGTAGGCGCGGCGGATCAACTCCTGCACTTCCTGCCGGCCCGAGAAGCCCAGTGCCTCCAGAGCGCGCCGTCGCACCAGCTCTTCATCCTGGCCGGCGTGCGCGCGCAGCAGGTCTTCTTCGATTTCATGCAGCAAATCCTGCGCGATTTCTTCGATCTCACCAAGGTATATATACCGTCCGAGCGCGGAAGCGGCGGCTGCGCGTACGATTCCCTCGGAATCCTCGCGGAGCATCTTTCGGAAGGTTTGGGACATGCGTGGATCATCGAACTCCCACAGCATGCGTATAGCAGTGGCGCGCACGCGCGGATCGGTGTCTTCCAGTGCCATGCGGGCGACATTTTCAAAAGAAACCAGCGTATCCGCGTCGGAAATCTCCTCCATATCTTCCATCAGCGACACCCGCCGATCGACTTTGACCTGCGGCCAGATCGAGCGCAGCGCTTCGAGATCCGCTTTTTCGATATCGGAGAAAAAACGGAGGTAGACCGGCGGGAATATTTCCTCCTCATTCAGGAGGGCAGTGAATACCTGGTTACTGGAAATGTTTTTCTTCTGCGGCTGCTCGTACATACGGCTCCAGTTTTACTTGAAGATGGGGTTGATGATGTCCTGGGTGGTGATGTAGATCATCAGCAGGATCAGCGCAGCGAACCCAATCAGGTGGATCATGTTTTCATACTGCGCAGGAACGCGGCGGCGCAGTAAAATTTCCGGTAGGACGAACAGGATGCGCCCGCCGTCCAGCGCGGGGATCGGCAGCAGGTTGGTGTAGCCCAGTGCGATGGAAAGCACCGCCAAAAGGCGCAGTCTATAAAGCCAGGGTGGCTGCTGTTGGGCGGCTGCCGAACCGGCTGTTTCCTGGTCGAGTGAGCGGGCCTCCTGGTAGATGTCGTAAATGCCCTTAGGTCCTACCAGCCGGCCTTCTTCTGGGGATAATTGCCCGCGGATTAGCATGACAGGCAGGGTGATCAACTGTCTTCCCTGGTTGATGGTGGTGCTCACCGCCTCGGGGATTGCCTCAAGCCAGCTCACCTGCCGGATGGGGTTGGCCATCACGATACCCAGGGCACCCTGTCCTTGTGGCGGATTTGAGCGCGGCGTAGCGCTGGTCTCGATGGTCTCGTCGCCGCGTTTCAACGTAATGGCAATCTCCTTGTCGAGATTCTGGTCGACGATCTGGCGCAGCCGATCCATGCTGTCTACGACGATGCCATTGGCCTGTACGATCTGGTCGTTTCGCTGGATACCGGCTTGGGCGGCAGGGGTATTTGCAGCCACATCGTCGATCAAAACGACGCTCGGGTTGGCCACGCCCGCCTGGTTAAAAACAAGCGCAAACAGCATAATGCCGACGATCAAGTTCATCGTCGAGCCGCCTGCCAGTACCGCCAGGCGCGCCCAGGGGTTTGCGGAGGCAAGGCCGCCGGGTACATTTGGATCGTTCTCGCCTTTAGGGCGCACGAACGCGCCAAAGGGAATCCAGTTGAGCGTGAATTCTGTTTCACGGAACCGGAACAAACTGATCATGCGTGGCGGAAAGCCGAATCCAAACTCTTCTACCTCGATATTGAACAGCTTTGCCAGCAGATAATGGCCCATCTCATGTATAAACACCAGCAAACCGAAAGCGACGATAAACTCGCCGAGTCTCACCAGTCCGTTTAGAACTCCATCCATGAAGTTTTCCATCCTTCTAAACCCCAACGCTGTGGGGAGAAACGCGCTCTCAGCTGCGGAACGCGCCTTATGATATCGATCAGCGCTGAAAAGACCAGGCTGCATTTTTCATGCCTGCGCCCGCGCCTTCCTATTATAACGTCAGTTCGATAACGGAATTAAAGGATGTATTGTGTTGTTTGTGCGATGCTGCCCAATACCAACAAAAAACATCCTTGCACCCGAATTGACGTTATTATAATCAAGATTAGAGAGAGCCGCAGGTTTTGTACTATTTTTGTAGCGGAGAAAGCGGATGCAAGCTATGGGGTGGTGATGCAGACCGGACCGCCCGGGTGTGCCACAAGGATCTGGCGCACGAAGGGCAGTTCCTCCAGGCGGCGGCGAACCTCTGCCAGCGCGCTCGTCTCGCAGATCACGTGGACGTTTGGCCCGGCATCCAGTGTGTAAGCCGCCGGAATGCCCGCTGCGCGCCACGCCTTCACCAGCCGCATTAGCTCCAGCGAGCCGGGTTCCCAATAAAACAACGGCGGCTGCGAGGTCATCATCACCGCGTGCATGAGGTTGCTGTCCTGCTCGATGATCTCCGCCAGGGCGGCAAAATCGCGCTTCAAAATTGCCTCGCGGCAGATCTTCAGCCGGCGTGGCGTATCGGCGGTGCGGGCCTCTTGCAGCGGGCTGGTGGGCGCCAGCGAATGGCCCTCGGTGGACCCCACCGGCTTGTGGCCCGTTTTCAGCACCGCCACGCAGTCGGCCAAATCCCAATGCTCGGGCAGCGCGATCGAATAAGCCACGGAATCGGCTTCGCCCTCGCCAACCTGCCACTCTACGAACCCGCCCGGCACCGACCGGCACGCCGAACCCGAACCCAACCGTGCCAGGCGCGAAAGACCCTGCTCCGAAAGCTCCAGCCCAATGGCCTTAGATGCCGCCAGCGCCAGCGCGGCAAACGCCGCCGCCGAAGAAGCAATCCCCGTGCCGATGGGGAAGTTGTTCTCGCTCACCACGCGGGCAAAGACGTGCATCCCCGCCATCGCCCGCACGTGATCGAGGAACGCGCTCACCCGCCGCAACGCCGCCGCAGATTCTACCTGCCCGTTCAGCCGCAGCGCATCATCACAACACAGCGAGGGGTCAAAGGTGACCGAGGTGCGGGCATAGAGCCCGCCCAGGTTCATCGAGATCGAACCGTTGACGGGCAGCCGAAGAGTCTGGTCACGGTTGCCCCAGTATTTGATGAATGCGATGTTGGAAAAGGCTTGAGCGGTGACAGTTCGTGTGATGTTTTCCATTATTTGGAGACTACCTTTTCATGATTCTTACTGCCAGTGTACCATGAACATCCCTGTAATCGGAGGGCTGGCGTGGCAGTAATAGCCGGTACTTCATAACCTTTTTGCATGACTTGTTCACAACGAAGATTACCGGCTCTTGAGAACCAGATTGCCTTTCATTCCCGCGTTTACAACAGTTTCGGTGAAATGTGTAGGATAATACTCATAGTAATCGGAATACCTTCATTCCGCTTGCTTGGAGTACGAATGGAACAACACATTCGCTTTTGCACCGCTTCTGATGGCGTGCGGATCGCATACGCGAAGACGGGGAAAGGTCCCCCTCTGGTCAAAGCAGCCAATTATCTGACCCACCTCGAGCACGATTGGAACAGCCCTGTCTGGCGGCACTGGTGGCGCGGTTTATCAGAAAATCACCAGCTGGTCCGCTACGATGCTCGCGGTTCGGGTCTTTCCGATTGGGATGTCGAATCCTATTCAATGGAAGATTGGGTCCGTGATCTTGAAGCGGTGGTAGATACTTTAAATCTTGAACGTTTTCCGCTGCTGGGTATCTCTCAGGGAGCAGCGGTTTGCGTTGCCTTCGCGGTCAAGCACCCTGAGCGGGTTTCCAGGCTGGTGCTGTTCGGAGGTTATGCGCGAGGACGATTCTATCGCAACCTGGATGAACATGGACGGATGGAAGCTGAAGCGCTCATCAACATGATCCGCGTTGGATGGGGGCGTGAAAATCCTGCCTTCCGCCAACTTTTTAGCACGATGTTAATGCCTGAGGCTGATCCGGAGCAAATGTTGTCATTAAATGAGCTCGCACATATATCAGCCACCCCGGAGAACGCTTCTAAAATGGAACGAGCCTTTTACGAAATTGATGTGCAGCATTTGGCCCCAAAAGTAACCGTGCCGGCCCTTGTTTTGCACCCTCGAGAAGATGCGAGCATTCCCATGGAGGAAGGCCGGTTGCTGGCAGCATTGATCCCTGGCGCTCGCTTCGTACCCCTGGAAAGTAAAAACCACATCCTGCTTGAGCAGGAGCCCTCGTGGATCCGCTTCTTGTCAGAGCTGCATTCTTTTTTGGGTGTGGGGGAGGAATACGCTGAACCGCCGCTGCCTTCCGCGTTGGTTTTTCCAGAGCTAACGAACCGCGAGCACGAAGTTCTGGAGATGATTGCCGAAGGCCTGGATAACCTCCAAATTTCCGAATATTTGGTTGTCAGTCAGAAGACCGTACGAAACCATATCTCGCATATTTTTGACAAACTGATGGTTAAGAATCGGGCGCAAGCAATTGTCCTGGCGAGGCAGGCTGGCATGGGACACAAGTCCCATATTTTCTCGGGTTCGAAGAAGAAAAATGATCCATAAAATAAGGCCGTAGTCTCACGACAACCGTTCACCGTTTGGATATAACTGGAAACAGTAAGAACCTGCCTGAGAATTTATTTATGCATGTTGTTTGGGCGAAACGTCGCCCAAACAACATGCAAAAAATGATCAGATAGGTGCTAAAGAGAACTGCCGGTTATGTTCTGGAGGTGATATATGGTTTCCCACGAATCTGGCTCTAATGCTGTGCATACCGGGCATCATGAGCACTGCGGGCCTGGTTATGCTTCTCCGAAAGAAGCAATGAAGGCCGAACGAGAAAAAATTCTGTATGTCAATGCGCTCTACACAGGGACCGGTATTGACGCACCGGATTACCTCGCTACGGTCGACGTTGATCCTGCATCCGCCACCTTTTCGCAGGTGATCTACCGCACGCCGATGCCGAATACCGGCGACGAGCTGCACCACTTTGGCTGGAATGCATGCAGCTCTTGCCACCTGGATCACTCAAAATCGCGGCGTTTTCTGATCGTTCCCGGTTTCCGTTCCAGCCGGATCCATATCGTCGATACCCAAGATGCGCGCGCCCCAAAAGTGTGCAAGGTGATTGAACCCGAGGAAGTGAAGCAAAAAACCAATCTTTCTGCCCCGCATACGGTTCATTGTCTTGCCGATGGTACTGTGATGATCTCAATGCTAGGCGACGGGGAAGGCAACGCACCCGGTGGTTTCCTCCTGCTGGACGAGAACTTTGATATCGCCGGTCGTTGGGCGAACGATGGCATGGACTTCAATTACGATTTTTGGTATCAGCCGCGCTACGATGTGATGGTCAGCAGCGGGTTAGCCGCTCCAAAAACATACTACCCAGGCTTCAGTCTGGACGATGTTGCAGCCGGTCTCTACAGCCAGCGGATTAATCTGTGGAATTGGAAGGAACAGCGGCTTGATCAGAGAATCGACCTGGGAGAAGAGGGGCTTGTCCCGTTAGAGGTGCGTTTCATGCATGACCCGAACCGGTCCGATGCTTATATCGGCGCGGCATTGAGCAGTAACATGTTCCATTTGCATCGTACCGATGGGCGCTGGGAGACTCAAAAGGTGATCGATATACCGTCGATCGAGCTCGAAGGTTGGCCATTCCCGGTTCCGTCGTTGATCACAGACCTGGTGATATCGATGGACGATCGCTATCTCTACCTTGCCAACTGGCTGCACGGCGACGTCCGCCAGTATGACATAACCGATCCTGCCCGCCCGCGTTTAAAAGGGCAGGTATGGTGTGGGGGAGTATTAGGCAAGGTGACTACGATTGGCGACAGGCGACTCGTGGGCGGGCCGAATATGCTTCAGCTTAGCCTGGATGGAAAACGCCTTTACGTGACCAGCTCACTCTTGAGCAGTTGGGATAACCAGTTCTACCCGGATATCGCCAGGCAGGGCTCTTACTTGATCAAAATCGACTGTGACACGGGGCATGGCGGTTTATCCATTGACTCGAATTTCTTCGTGGATTTTGGTAAGGAACCGTCTGGCCCGGCGCGCGCGCATGAGATGCGCTACCCTGGTGGTGATAGCACCTCAGATATTTGGGTATAGCCTCCCCTGATTCGTTGTAAATAGCTGCTCGTACTTCGCAACAACGTTGCTAAGTTTCTATCCCAATATTATTGTTTGTGTTTGTGGTGGGGGGCGGTTTGTGGCACCACAAAAAAAAACAAA
>JAEYTI010000339.1 GCA_023434145.1 Chloroflexota bacterium
GAACACCATCTGGCGTGCCGCTCACGCCATACACCGGAGCGCCCCATAGTTCAGGCGCATGGCTGGGGGAAAGATACAACGCCATTGCATCGCGATCCTTGGGTAGTGGCGTGTTGGCAGAACCGCAGGCAGACGAGAACAGCGCCAGAGAAAGCAGCACCAGGACGAACCGGCAAATTTGCGACATCATGGGAACAGGTACGGCTGCGCTGGTTCGGGAATTTCCTCGACCGATTCAGCCAGGATCATCGGCACGGTGCGACCATCTAATGCGGTGAAGCTCATCATACCCCGTACACGAACCCAGGTATTGGCATGCAAGCCCTCAGTTTCCGTCCATTGTACCGCCATGCCCAGCGCGGAAGCATCCGCTACACAGCAGGCAATGGTGAACCGCCCAATCATAAACTGATCAATCCCCAAGCGCGGATCATGGAAGACGAAGCCGGTCACGTCGGCGGGCTGCCCGGTGTGGAACGTCGCACGCGGGTCGTTTTCTGCTTCACGCAGCCAATCGAGGATCGATCGCTGTTCCGGGGGCAGGCCGAGCCTCCCTGAGCCTCCCGGGGCGCGCACGCTCACACCACGCGTACGCAGGGCCTCTGCGCCTAACGGACGCTCCGGCACCAGCAGGCCAATCAACAGCGGCAGCGCCAGCAGAAACAGTCCCCAGGACTGCCGGGATCCGTGCACATGCACGTGGGGATCAGGGCTCTCTTCCTCCTCAACATCTGGCCCGGGGCGCTCGCGCAGCACCAGCTGGGCCAGGAAGATCAACGCCAGCGCACCAAACAGCACCAGCAGCACGAAACGGCTGTTGATATAGAGCAGCACGCGCCCATCCATCACTTTTGAGAAGAGAAAAATGCCCAGCGCACCCAACAGAAGCGCCTGATAGGTGCGGAACGCGCGCAGGTTCATTCCATCCTCAGCAGGTTGAGCGCCACCGTGAAGATCAGGGTCAGCAGCAGCGGGATCAGCACCAGCATCGCGACTGCGCGCGGTTTGAATACCCGCGCAAACAGCAGCACCGACTTTATATCGATCATGGGGCCGAAGACAAGGAAGGCCAGCACCGCCCCGGTGGAAAATGTGCCCGAAAAGGCCAGTGCGATGAAGGCATCCACCGTGGAACATACCGAGAGCAGCACCGCCATCGCCATCATCACAAGCACGGAAAGCACAGGTCCCTGCCCTACCTCCAGCAGTGCGGATTGGCGCACAAAGGTCTGCATCAGCGCCGCCAGAAGCGCGCCGATCACCAGATAGCGGCCCATTTCCACAAATTCATCGGCAGCCACCAGGCCCATCCGCCGAAAACGGTCTTTCAGCGGCGTTTTTTCAGCCTTTGGAGCATGCACCACCAGCCCTGGGGCGGACGACTCACGCAGAATCGCGGGCGGGCTGGAACGCAGCGCAAAGAACCACCCAGCCAGCGTAGCGATCAGTAAGGTCAGCGCCATGCGCCCCCAAAAGATCGGGCCTGGGCCAAAGGCAGCCAGTGTGCTGGCAATCACGATCGGATTGAGCACCGGCGCCGCCAGAAGCGCTGCGATCCCGACCGGAATGGGCACGCCTTTGTTCATCAGGCGGCGAGCGAAGGGCACTACCCCGCACTCGCAAACCGGGAAGAACAGTCCCATCAAGCTGCCCGCAAGTGCCCCCGGCAGCGGGCGGCGGGGGAGCACCTGAGCCAGGTCATCGCGGTCCAAAAACACCTCAACTACTCCCGACCCAAGCGTGCCCAGGAGCAAGAATGGCGCGGCCTCAATAAAGATTCCCAGGAATACAGCGGAGAAACTGCTCAGCGCATTAAGCGTCGCTGTAACCCAGCCTGGCTGCCCACCCGTAATTTGGCCTGCATAATTCGTGAGTGCAGCCAGCAGCAGGAAGATCACCACCAGCGCAGGCAGCAAGCGGGCAAATGACCGCACTGCGGCAGGGAGCCAATGACGAACAATTTCCTGCGAGGGCTCTTGTGGAGAAAGTGCGCTATTCTGGCTCAAATCACCGTTCCAAGGATAACAATCGCCTCAGGAGATCTGGTGTCATCCAGACCCCCTGAGGCGAAGTAGAGGCAACTGAGAATTACGGAGTTGCGGTTGGTGCTGCGGTAGCAGCACCGGCAGCGCCCTGGGTGGGCGTTGCGCTAGGCGCGCGCGTGGGTGTTGGGGTGACGATGTTTACCGGGATCACCAGTTGCTGTCCGTATTGAATGGCATCAGAGGTTAGCCTATTCTCACGGGTAATCGCGTCTATCGTGCTGTTACACTGGCTGGCGATGATGGCCAGCGTGTCACCAAGCTGGACGGTGTAATTAACCTTGCCGGTCATATCGGGCTTGCAAACCGGTTCGGGTGTGGGCATTTCAGCGTCCCTTGCAGGGAGCAGAATCTTATCCCCGGCTGCGATCGGGCAGGTGGCGCCAAAGTTGTTGATCGCCATAAAGGCGTTGAAATCCACTTCATTGGCAACGGCGATATCCCAGCAGTTATCGCCCTCCTGCACCACATACTCTACCGGTCCCGAGACAGTCGCAGTGGCTGTGGGCTCAGGAGTATCGGTGGCAGTCGGGGTCACAGTGGGGGTAGAAGTGGGTACGGTAGGAGTCATTGTGGGGGTGTCGGTGGAAGTTGGCGTCGCTGAAGCAAACAGCGAAGCTGGCGAAACCCGATCGCCATTCCCGGTGAGCCATACCACCAGGATGATAATGCCGACGACCACGAGCAGGATGGCTAAGCCCGCCAGAAAGTACGGGGCCATCTGCTGACGCCGGCGATATGAATCAATCACGCTTTGGGGCGAGTCTTTTCGGTACATAAGGGTGTCCTATACGAGATTTCCTTGCGATGCAATGCTCTAGTCTTAATTTTTGGGTTTGGAAAACGCGCTTAAAAGCATTGTACTAGAGATTCTCGAATTCGGGGAGTATTTGTTTGTTTGTCAAGAAACAAAAAAACCGGCCTTTCGACCGGTTTTGTACAAATAAATATGCACATTTCTTATTTAGCGAGATCAGGAACGATGGTACGCTCGTAATTCTTCTCGTCATCCAGGTATTTTTGCAGGAACTGGCCGGTGAATGATTCGGGCACCCGGCAGACCTCTTCCGGGGTACCGGCTGCCACCAGCCACCCGCCCCGGTCGCCGCCTTCAGGCCCCAGGTCGATCAGGTAGTCGGCTACTTTGATGATATCCATATTGTGTTCGATGATCAGCACCGAATTACCGGCGTTGACCAGCCGCTGCAGCACTTCGATCAGCTTGTGCACGTCGGCAGCATGCAGGCCGGTGGAGGGCTCGTCCAGCACGTACAGCGTCCGGCCGGTGGCGCGGCGCGAGAGTTCTTTTGCCAGCTTTACGCGCTGCGCCTCACCGCCCGAGAGGGTGGTGCCTGGTTGTCCAATATGAATATACCCAAGGCCCACCTCTTGCAGCAGGCGCAGCTTGTTCTGGATTGCCGGGATGGCAGCAAACAGTTCCACGCCGGTATCCACGGTAGTATCCAGTACCTCAGCGATATTCATGCCCTTGAAGCGCACTTGCAGCGTCTCGCGATTGAAGCGCGCGCCATGGCACACGTCGCACGGCACATACACGTCTGGCATGAACTGCATCTCGATACGCAGCTGGCCCTGGCCCTGGCAGGCTTCACAGCGCCCGCCGTGCACGTTGAACGAGAAGCGCCCGGCTTTATAGCCGCGCATCTTACTCTCGGGCATTTCGGCAAATAGATTACGGATCTCGTCGAACATGCCGGTGTAGGTGCCGGGGTTGGAGCGCGGGCTGCGGCCAATCGGCGACTGGTCGATGTTGATGATTTTGTCCAGGTACTCCAGACCCTCGATGCGCGCGTACTCTCCCGGCTGGGTATGCGCCCGGTTGAGGTCGCGCGCCAGCGCGCTGTAGAGGATATCAACCATCAGCGTGGACTTGCCCGAGCCCGATACGCCGGTGATGCACACCAGCTTGCCCAGCGGGATCTCGACGTCGATATTTTTGAGGTTGTTGGCCTTTGCGCCTACCACCGTGAGGTGCTTGCCGTTGCCGGTACGCCGGTTCTCGGGGATAGCAACCTTCTTGCGGCGCGAGATGTATTGGCCGGTGAGGGAATCGGGGTTGGCGAGAATGTCTTTCACCGTACCTTCGGCGATCACGTGCCCGCCATTGACGCCAGCTCCCGGGCCCAGATCGATGACCCAATCGGCGGTAGAAATGGTCTCTTCGTCGTGCTCGACCACCAGCACCGAGTTACCCAGGTCGCGCAGGCCCTTCAGTGTGGTGAGCAGGCGTGTGTTATCGCGCGGGTGCAGGCCGATCGACGGCTCATCCAGCACGTATAGCACGCCCATCAGGCGCGAGCCAATCTGCGTTGCCAACCGAATGCGCTGCGCCTCGCCGCCGGAAAGCGAGCCCGCCGGGCGGCGCAGAGTCAGGTAATCCAGACCCACGTCGACGAGGAAACCCAGCCGAGAAGTGATCTCTTTGAGAATGCGCTCGGCGATGGCTGTCTGGCGGCTGGTGAACGGCGATTCGTTCCCCGCCAGGCGCTCGACCCAGCGCAGCGTATCCAGCACGGGCCAGTTGGTCACTTCCATGATATTCCGCTCATCTACAGTCACTGCCAGGGCCTCGGGGCGCAAGCGAGTGCCCTTGCAGGTTGGGCAGGGCCGGTCACTCATGAACTCGGTGATCTTGTTACGAATGTACTCGGAGTTCGTCTCGCGATAGCGGCGTTCCAGGTTGGGGATAACGCCCTCAAAACCGGTGTTGTAGGAAGTATTCCGCCCATTGCGCCCTTCGACGTGCACGGTCACCTCTTCGCCCTTCGTGCCGTAAAGGATACGCTTCAGCTTCTCCTCGGGGATCGAACTGACAGGAGCATCGAGGGCAATGTGGTACTTGTGCGCCACGGCTTCGATCAGTCCCCAATAGTACTGGCCTTGGTCACGATAGCGCGGGCCACTCCACTCCAGCGCGGCAATCGCGCCTTCGCTCAGCGAGCGGTCGGAGTCCGGGATCAACAGGTCGGGGTTGATCTCCAGCCGCGAGCCGAGACCCTGGCATTCGGGGCAGGCGCCGTGCGGAGTATTAAATGAAAAGGTGCGCGGCTCCACTTCCGCCAGGCTTACACCGTGCTCGGGGCAGGCCAGGTGCTCGGAGAAAAGCAAGTCATGCGGGGGTTCCACGGTGATGTTTTGCGCAGTCAGGTAGCCTTCTCCCACTTTCAACGCCGTTTCCACCGAGTCGGTCAGGCGCGAGCGGAAGGACGTGAGGTCTTCCTCGGCATCACCCTTGCGGATGACGATGCGGTCGACCACTGCCTCGATCGTGTGGATCTTGTAGCGGTCGAGCGTGATATCGTCATCCAGGCTTTGCACCGCGCCATCGACGCGCACGCGCGCGAAACCGGCCTTGCGAATCTCTTCGAACACGGCCTGGTACGTGCCCTTGCGGCCCCGGACCACCGGAGCGAGAATGAGCAGGCGGGTGCCATCTGGTAGATCCATCAGGTGATCGACAATCTCCTGCGCAGACTGCTTCGACACCTCCCGCCCGCAGATCGGGCAGTGCGGGATACCCACGCGTGCGAACAGCAAGCGGAAGTAATCGTAGACCTCGGTTACTGTGCCCACTGTGGAGCGCGGGTTGCGCGAGGTCGATTTCTGGTCGATCGAGACCGCCGGAGAAAGCCCTTCGATGGTATCCACGTCGGGTTTGTCCATCTGCCCTAGGAACTGGCGGGCATAGGCCGAGAGCGACTCGACATAACGCCGCTGCCCTTCCGCGAAGATCGTATCAAAAGCGAGCGACGACTTGCCTGACCCCGACAGCCCGGTGATGACCACCAGCTTATCGCGCGGGATCTCGACGGTGATATTTTTGAGATTATGCTGGCGTGCGCCAACGACACGAATTACGTTCTGTGACATAGCAAAACCTTTACGCGGACGAATTCATCCGAAATTTATTGCGAAAAACGCGCCTGTCAGTCGAGTCAAAAGCACCAGAATAGCAAAGGCGCAACTATGGATTATACCAGATCGAGAAGGAATTTTGTTCTATTATTACAACTGGAGTCCAACTTTATTCCTTATTGGCATAGTTTTCCCCCTACACCACGCAGTTCCCAATAAGCGGGTGCGTTTCAGTTTCTTGGGTACTTCCCAGTTTGTTGGTGGGTTGAGGCAGGGGAACGATGTTCCCC
>JAEYTI010000341.1 GCA_023434145.1 Chloroflexota bacterium
GGTGAACGAAGTTCACCTGCCCCAACCCACCAACAAACGGAAACAGCCCCTTTCCAGGGCTTAAATCAACCGGGCGCGCCTCCCGGTTGGGGGGAATCTGATGCCAGTTGGGGTGCATGAATGGACACGCTAACTTTTATTGCCGCAGTGATCGGCTCGCTGGCCTGGCCCATCACTGCCATCGTGATCTTCATGATCTTACGCCGGCCCCTGCTCAGCCTGTTTCCAATGATCCAGCGCCTGCGTTTCCAGGGGGTTGAGCTAGATTTCAGCCGCCAGATACATGCGCTGGCCGTGGAAGCGCGCCGCGAGCTGCCCGCTATGCGCGGCGTGTTTAACGCGGAAGAACAACTGCGCGATCACTGGATCGAGCTGGCGCAGATTTCACCGCGTGCAGTAGTACTCGAATCGTGGCTGCAGCTCGAAAAGGCAGCTATCGAATCGGCGCGGCGCAACGGACTGAATCTGAAAAGCGCGGAGCAAAAATCGCCGCTGGTGCTGGGGCAAGCACTGGAGCAGGCCGGGCTGCTCGAAGAAAATACCCCCGGCATCTATCACCAGCTCCGTAACCTGCGCAATGCCGCCGCGCACGCCTCCGATTTCTCTTTCACTGCCGATTCGGCAATTGAATATGCTGATCTTGCCGCGCGGCTTACCGAATACCTGCGCAAAACATAACCCATGCCACGGGAAAGCGGGTATAATAAATGCCTAGATGGACGAAATCGAATTTTCTTACATGGGGCGTGGAGAAGGACCCGACCGGCAGCTCGGGGAATTTTTCGATTCTTTGCAGGTCAACCAGCTTCTTCAGGTACGCACCCAGATCATGGATTGGGGGCGCGGACGGTCAGAACTGGTGAAAACCGCGCTGTATCACCACGGCCCAGACGTAAGCGAAGTTGGCACCACCTGGATCAGCGACCTGATTGCCATGAATGCGCTGCAACCGTTCAGCCAGGCCGAAATTGACCAAATTGGCGGCGCCAATGCTTTCGTCCCCGCCGCCTGGAAGAGCACGCATATCGCGGGCAGCTCCGAAGTATGGAGCATCCCCTGGCTGGTCGAGTCACCGGTGATCAGCTACCGGAAGGATGCCCTGCAAGCCGCCGGGATCGATGAGAAAACGGCCTTCTCAACGCTCGACAGCCTGTATGAGACCGTTTCGCGCCTGCGCCGCGCCGGACACGTACTGCCCATCGCCCTACCCCCACCCAGCGCTCGCCAGCTTATCCTGCACATTTCTTCGACGTGGGTCTGGCAGGCCGGGGGTGATTTCCTCAGCGAAGATGGTACCGGCGTGCAGTTCGTGGAACGCCCCGCCCTGGAAGGCATCAAAAGCTTCTTCCGGCTGGCGCGGTTGATTTCGCCCGATGGTATTCAGATGCTCGAAGCGCAGAGCGTCAACGGCTGCTTCCGTCAGGGGCGCACGCCGGTAGCCATTGGCAACATCTGGCTGCACCCGCGTGGGGGCGAAGCGCCCGCCTTTAATCCCCAGTATTGGGGGATCGCGCAGCTGCCGGGACCGGCGTTCGTGGGCGGCAGCAATCTGATTATGTGGAAGCACACCCGCCAGGAGCGCAGCGCGCTGCAATTGATCCGCATGCTCACTGCGGAAGAACAGGCCAGGCGGTACAGCGAAGTCAGCTGGATGCTGCCTGCCCGCGCCAGCGCCTTCTTCGATCCAAAATATCAGCAGGATGAGTATATCCGCACGGCAAGCCAATCCCTGCTGACGGGACGCACCTTCCCGAACCTGCCGCTGTGGGGGCTGGTGGAGGACAGGCTGGTGGCAGCGCTCTTCTCGGTATGGGAGACCCTGATCAAAAATCCCACGGCCACCGTCGACGACACGGTAAATCAGATGCTAAACCGGCTGGCAAAGACCCTGAACCTGACCCTCTCACAGCGATAGAGTCGCATGAAAGCCATCATGCTAATGTTCGACTCGCTCAACCGGCATATGCTGCCGTCATACGGCTGCGAGTGGGTTCACGCGCCGAACTTTCAGCGTCTGGCAACACGAACCGCTGTGTTCGACAACTGCTATGCCGGCAGCCTGCCCTGCATGCCCGCCCGCCGCGAGCTGCATACCGGGCGCTATAACTTTTTGCACGCCAGTTGGGGGCCCATCGAGCCGTTTGACGACTCGATGCCGGAGATCCTCAAAGACGCTGGTACCTACACCCACCTCATCACCGACCACTACCACTACTTTGAGGACGGCGGGGCGACCTATCACACTCGCTTTGCCTCATGGGAACTGGCACGCGGCCAGGAAGGCGACCCGTGGAAAGGTGTGGCGGGCGATTTCCCCATCCCCGAAAACCTGAACGATCACGATGGGCTTTGGGGGCGGCAGGATTGGGTCAACCGGTCGTACATATGTGCGGAAGAGGATTTCCCCCAAGCACAAACGATGCGCCTGGGGATGGAATTCATCCGACGCAACGCAAAGGCTGATAACTGGTTCTTGCAGCTTGAGACATTCGATCCGCATGAGCCATACTACGCGCCCCAGCGGTATAAAGATCTCTACCCGCACGACTACAAAGGCCCCATCCTCGACTGGCCGCCCTACGGACGCGGCAATTTAACGGAGGAACAGGCGCGGCATCTGGTGAGCGAATACGCCGCTCTGCTCAGCATGTGTGACGAATACCTGGGCCGCGTGCTCGACCTGATGGACGAGTTGGATCTGTGGAAAGACACCATGCTGATCGTCAACACCGATCACGGGTTTTTACTGGGCGAGCACGGTTGGTGGGCTAAGATGGTGCAGCCCTTCTATAATGAAGTGGCGCGCACCCCGCTGTTTATCTGGGATCCGCGCAGTGGTGTGCAAAACGAGCGGCGTGAGGCGCTGGTGCAGACAATCGATTTACCCGCCACGCTGCTGGAGTTCTTCGGACAGCCGCTGCCGCCGGCCATGCAGGGCCGGCCGCTGGCACAGACGGTGATCGACGACGCACCGGTGCGCGAGGCAGCGCTTTTCGGAATGTTTGGCGCGTCAGTCAATGTGACGGATGGCAAAGCCGTCTACATGCGCGCCCCGGCCGGGGCTGAGAACAAGCCGCTGTTCGAATACACGCTCATGCCCACCGAACATGGTTCGGGCCGAGCGATGATTGGGGTGGACCGGCTGGCACAGGCGGAACTTGCGATGCCTTTGCCCTTTACCAAGGGCGCGAAGGTACTGCGGTTGCCATCCACTGGGGAATCCGGTTACAGGTACCATGCATATGGCACGCTGTTGTTCGACCTGGAACACGACCCCCGGCAGGAACAGCCGGTGACAGATCCCGCCCTGGAGCAGCAGATGATCAAATACCTGGTGCGCGTGATGCGCGAAAGCGACTCGCCGCCCGAGCAGTTCGAACGCCTGGGGCTGTAGCACTCGCACCTTTTTGGTATGGGTATGCATTGGGGGCAAACTTCTTACCCATTGGAGATCCCTGTGCGTTTCGACTGCCGCAGGGATATTTTATCCATCTCACCCCATCTGGACAGTTGGCGACTTTAAGAACTGCGGAAGAAGAGGCGCCGCATATGCGGGCGAGTTGAGCTTCCGCTTACAAGAGCAGGATCACCAAATAGCGAAGAACCTTGCCAACCATCCCTGGAGAGGTATACACCGCATCCCAGGCGGAGGCGATTTGAGCCTCCACTGCGGGATTGTAAACTTCAAAAACCCGGGGCGGGTTATCGAAACCACCGAGAAACCCAAAGATCGCGGTCAATATCACAGCCAGCACCGCAGTACCCCACAGCAGTACCCGCGGCCACCGAAACTGTTGGATTCTACTGTCTATCTGCCACAACAGGATAATGATGATGAGCAGCAGCTGTAAGTAATACT
>JAEYTI010000043.1 GCA_023434145.1 Chloroflexota bacterium
TGGGGGGTTTGCGGCTGGTTAATTTTTCCCCCCCCCCCAAACCCACCAACAAACTGGGAAGTAACCAAGAAACGGAACACGCCCATTTGAGAAATCATTGATCCAAAATATCAAATATATCGTACTATTAACCTATAGCGGGGTACTTAACGAGTAGAGGAGGTTTCGCCGATGGCAGACGATCAGGTAATCAAGGTTCTCAGCCGCCTGTACCGTATCGCGGAGGCTGGCGAGCGCGGGTATGCGACGGCATCCACCAACGCAGCGGAAAAGGGCGTGAAGTTATTCATGAAAACGCGCGCCCGGCAGCGGGCAAACTCTCGAGAAGAAATTGAGGCAGAACTGCGGCGGCTCGGCGGCAGTATCAACCCCGGGCACAGTATTTTGGGCACCATCCACCGGGGGAGGGTAGCGATTTTCTCTGCCATGACCATTGAGCCAGACAAGCGCGAGCGCACGGTGCTGCGCGAGGCGGCACTTGGCGAGAAATACGCGCTGCGGGCGTACGAGCAGGCTCTGCGCGCAAATCTTCCCGCCGAGACCCGGCAGATCGTTGAGCGGCAGCACGAAGCCGTGCAGCAAGCCGCCGCGCAGATCCACCACATGCTCGGCGCAGAAGGCAGCACGCTGCTGGTGCGCCTGTTCGAATCGGAGGAGGATGCCAGCGCAGCAGTTCAATCGCTCCAGCAGACCGGGGTGGACGTGAAAAGCTCCGAGGTAACCACGCTGAACATGGACGAGATGCAGTACCGGGGACAAGGGACAACCGTTCGGGAGACCATACTCTCTGGAGCGTTCGGCGGCGCGTTTTGGGGCACGCTGATCGGTGTGCTTGCAGGGTTTGGCGCGGTGCAAACGGCGCACCCGGCTACCGCCAGCGCGGCTGTGACGATGTGGCTGATGGTTTTTTTCGCCACGGTGCTGCTGGCTGCGCTTGGGGGAGCCTTCCTCGGCATGGTGATCGGCGGATCGGTGGCAGAGGATGACCGCTACCAGTACCGGCAGAGCATCGACAAGGGCGAGGTGCTGGTAAAGGTGGCAGTAGACACAGCGCAGAAAGACGAGGCAGCCCGCCTGCTGGCCCGGTTTCAGCACCCCCCCAGGCAGCCTGTCTTCACAGAAGGGCACAGCGTAGGATGAAACGACCACACTTTGCCAGAGATTAAGATCAGGGGACAGGAGGTTTTCATTCCTCCTGTCCCTTTTTTTTAATACTCGAGATCAGGGTCGAAACAGCACTGGCAGATAGAATTGGAATTTTTTGGTTTCCCCTCGTGTGGTAAACGACCAGACCGGGCTAAGTGTCGCGTCCTGATTGTTCTGGGAAACTACCCGCCAGTAGTAGGTGGTGTTGGGCCGGAGCGACCTCACCACACATGCCTTATTGGACTGGTCGTTGCAAACAACGGTCATAGGAGGGTTGACGGTATCCAGTCGCACATCATACAGAATGGAGGGGTCTTCTTTCTCCATTCCCCAAGCGAGGTTCAAGCTCTCTCCGGGTTGATTTATGGCCCCGTTGTTGGGCTGCGGGTTTTTTGCCGATGCTGGCGCAGGCGTGTCCATCACACCGTTGTTCAGGTTGATTTCCACATTGTTCTGTGGCTCGTCCGTGTCATCGGAGATGATGGTAATGTTTTCCTCAAACCACCCATTGGTTAACCCGGTAGTATTGAAGGATACCTGTACCGTGCGGGCTTCTCCCGGCTCGATAACCATTGGAAGCGACTGAGGCAGAACAATCTGGAGCCATGAACTGTTGCCCTGTTTATAGATATCACTCACGGTTAGCGCGCCGTCTCCATCATTGAAGATAGTGAAGTCTCGAAAGGTGCTGGCTCCGGTGCGGATATCGTTCATCCACCAGGCTTCCTTTGCGTTGCTCTTAATCCAATCATAGCTCAAGTAAGCAAAGCCGCCACAGCCCCAATCTGTTCCCCAGGAATTTACGATCTTAAAGCCCTTTTTGCCGATACCGCCGATATTGTCATCATACCCGACGATGGCAATCGCGTGTCCGCCGCGAGATGGTCCCTGGTTGGGGACCTCCACCATACAGTACGGTCCAGAAGGACTGTCGAACTCCGGCGTTACCGGGATCGCAATTTGGATCATATCTCCGCTTGCCAGCCATGCTTTCATCTGTTCGATAATCGCGTCTGTGGGGCGGCTTCCGTAGTTGAAGAACTGGCCGTAATTCTCCGCGCGGTAATTCGCTGCCACATCGAGATGCTGCTGCGTGATAGAACTGTGACAGTCTTCTGTGTAGGGCATAACGCTGAGCGGTACGTCACCTTTCTCTTGCAAGAGCTGGTAGGCATCACCCAGGAAGGTTCCGCCGCAAGTTCCGCTGATCTGTATTTGATCCCAGACAAAATTTGGACTGAATTGGTGGTTGCTGGTGTTCAGTGCCCAGCCCTGGTCCAGCCCTTCCTGGAAGGATTTATAGTAGTAGCTCGTAGCCCAGCCAACGCAGCTTCCCGCTCCGCCCTGGCTGCCGACAGGCGGCAGCTTGCTGGAATGATCTACCGCGGGGGGAAGGCTGGTAAGCATCCGGTTCGGCAGCGGAACATCTGGCAGGATGTAGCGGGTTGGTGGAGTGATTTCCGCACCAGTGCCGTGCTCCGCGGGATCCATCGGCTTTACCCTTGCCATGTCGCGCCTTAGGGTAGTCGGTTGGGCGGCGGTACCGGTCGCCACCTCCAGGGTGATCGATGCGGGCTCTACGCGTACTTCTGGTTTGCTGTTTGCTGGTTCAAGGTAAACCCATATACCCGTGCCATTATCAGCCTCGTTCCCTTCTTGTACTGTATTCTCTGCGTCTGTAAAAAGTTCAATATAATGCCAGCCCTCACTCAGGGTGACTGGATAATCCTCTAGAAAGAGATACCATCCAACCGGCAGTACATTAGGCCATTCCCAGTAATCCATTAAATTTCCATCAATCAGAACTCTTGTTTGGAAGGCAGAGCCCTCCACCACATCGCCCCACCCGCCGTTGATGATCGACCAGTCGAGATAGACCGGCTGCCCGGCGGTTAGGGCATCGTATTGGTTCGTACCGGGCAAAGAGGAAATCACGATGGCGTCGTCCCAATCCTCAAGCTGCGCGGGGTAGAGATTCGGTTTGCTGCTAGTCTCCCAATAAAAATCGGCTTCCCAAATGTTATCTGCCTCGTTGTACTCATCTACGGCCGCTAAATCATCTAACCACAGCTTTACGGTGTGCCAGCCCGGGGTTATGAATTCTTCGTCCACAACTCGGACGACTGTGCCGCTTTGCTCACCCGGTTGAAGGTCATCCAGGTAGTAACTTATGAACACGTCGTCCAGAAGGATGTTAACGTAGAACTGTTTTGCTTCCGCATTGCCAATATTTGCATAGGAAAAGTAGAAGTATGTGTTAGTGTCTGCAAACAGACGGGTGTCCCCGTTTTCATAAAACGTTGATGTAAGCTTCACTGGCGCATCCCAACCTACTTGGGTATAGGGGATCAGATTCGCTTTCGCCGGCGCCTCCCAATATATCAACCCCGACCAGTTATTATCCGTCTCGTTTCCTTCGGAGATAGCGTTGCTGAAATCAACGTACATATCCACCCAGTGCCATCCTTCCGAGAATGTGGTTTCCACCAGGTAGTTATTTTGGTAGTAATAGTATCCTGAGGGAAGCCCCCATTCCCACTCGGTCATGTACACCGGGATATTGTCGATCAGGATCTCAATCGCGAGAGGTTGCCCTTCGAAAACACTGCCTGGGCCTTCATTGACCGCGGCCATATTGAGGAAGAACGGCTGCCCAGCGACCAGACCGCCAGAAGTTGTCTGATCCGGCTGGCTGGAGAGTACCACCGGCCCAGACCAAAGACCGCCGACATTGTAAGGCAGCAGGTTGGGGTTCTGGCCGGAAAGATCAGGCTCCCAGTAGAATTCAGCACTCCAGATGTTGTCACCCTCGTTGTCTTCGATCACATCATTTTCAGTATCAACGATGATGGAGATTGCGTGCCAACCCTCCTCCGGAAGAATGTCGGTGAATAGATCAACATTTGGCCAGTAATACCCGCTCGGCACAGTAACACCGTATGTGCAGTAGAAAGCTACGTAATCCAGATACAGGCAGGTGACAAAATTATCCGGGCTGTCTCCCAGGCCACCGTTTGCAATGGACCAATCGACATACACATTCTGCCCCTCTACCAGACGGGAATTGAACGTGTTCCCAGTATAGGTTGAGAGGACAACCGGACCGTCCCAATCTGGAGGTTGGTAGGGAAACAGGTTTGGCAGATCCGTCGACTGCGGTTCGATTTCCGTTTGGTTTTGCAAGTCTGCCGGCTGGGCTTTTTGTGCAGCTGCCTTCGCGGGTTGGATGCGCAGATTGTCTGCTCCTTTGAACGAGGCGCTGCCGTCTACGGATCTCGGTGAGGTCGATTGGATGCCCTGGAAGGGTTTGTGGGCTTTAGTTTTGATCCGCGGCGCGAGTGGCGGGAGCGTTTTTTGGCTGTCGAAGGCCTGCGGGGTAGGCTGTTTATCCCCAGGCAGTAGCCCTTGTGTGCGCGAACCAGATACCGGCGACAGGGTGAAGTACCCGGCAACCATGGCAACCATAAAGATAAGAACGACTCTTCGAGCCAACGAAGTGTTCATACATGTCCCCCTGTATAAGCGGTGAAGGTTTGGTGAAGTGCTCCTGTGGAGCTTTTTTACCGGATGTGTATAGTATTATTGGAAATCACTACTTATTATACAAGTATAAAGAATAAATACAACGATCAAAATTGAAGGTTTTGCTGCGGCGCGCTGTCCCTGACTATAAAAGCGGTCACCAAATCAGGCGACGGCTTCTACGTGGAATTTCTAAATTGGCTGCAAGATCCAGGTAAGGTGCTCCCGTTTCAGCGGCAGTTTCGCTCCTTCATATATAACTGGATAAACGCCTCGATGTTATCAAACTGAACGATGCCTGCAGCCTCCTCCGGCGTTGCCCATCGGTAGTCCTCGCTCTCACCGGAGATGGTGACCACCTCATCCTGCACGCGCGCCCAGTACATGATGAGCACGATTTCTTTCTCTGCCACGCGCTCGCCTCGGAAGAAGTGCTCGACGGTGAGCGGCTTGACGATTTCCACGCCGCGCAGTCCCGTTTCCTCGTAGATTTCGCGGGCCAGGGCGTCTTCCAGCTCCTCAAACTGCTTCATTCGCCCGGATGGGATCTCCCAGACGCCGGGCATGAAGTCGGCTTTATGCGAGCGCTGGAGCAGCAGGATACGACCGGTAGGCGCGTGTTCGATCACCGCGCCGACGGCCACCATGAAACGGCCTTCGGTCATAGCGCTGCCTCTTCGGTGGACTTTAAAAAGGCGCGGATCTCCGCTGCTGCCTCCTCGCCTGCCTCGTCAGGGACGAAGTGGCCCACGTTCGGGTAGCGAACGACCTTCTCGTTGGCGAACAGACCCTTCCAGCGCGCCAGTTCTTTTTCTTTGAAGGCGATATCGCGCAGGCCCCACAGCAGCAGCGCAGGCTTACCGGCGATGTTCTCACGGCGCGACCAGATCTGTTCGTACCATTCGCTCTCGCCCAGCAGGCTCTCCAGAAAGCCGACTGTGCCCATTCGCGCATCGGGGTTGGCGAATGGCTGCGTATAGTGGCGGTGGATCTGTGGGGTAATGGGGCGGTGCTTGCCCCACGCCATGCGCATGATCATCCGCGCCGAGAAGTTCTGCTTGCGGTACAGCCACTTGCCAAAGCGGTTGTTGAACATGCGGTTGGAGCGCTCAAAGGCTGGGTCGCCGCGCAGCGACCACAGGAAGGTATTGAACAGCACCAGCGCGCGAACATTATCGGGGTGGTGGATGGCGTAAGAGAGGCCAATCGGGCCGCCAAAATCGTGCACCACCAGGGTAATATCGAGCAGTCCCAGGTGGCTGATCAGGGCTTTCAGGTTGCGGGCATGGTCCTGCGGGCGGTACGGCCAGACAGGCGGCTTGTCGGATAAGCCAAAACCGATGTGGTCGGGGACGATGATACGGTATTCACCAGAGAGGTCTTTGATCAGCTTGCGGTAGAGGAACGACCAGGTGGGCGTGCCGTGCACCATCACCAGCGGTCGGCCCTGGCCCTCGTCTACGTAGTGCATGCGCCCGCCGTCTGCGTCAAAGTAGTGTGATTGGAATGGGTAGGCGTCGCGGTCAATCCAGGAGGTTGCGTTCATATTCTTCCCTCACATCTTTCCCGTACGAAACCAAATTTGTGGTCGAATGTTCCTCCCAAGGAGGAATCGTATGCGCGGCATTTTTCGTTTGATCGAAGGCTTGTTGAACAACGATCCCACCGCGTGGGTGGTGTTGGGCTTCACCGTGGTGGGTACGACCATTATTGTGCTGATTACCAATCAGATCCAGAAGCGGCGAAAGGGGTAATTGCCCTTAATATCTATCCGAAAAGTATTGCTTGGGGGGCTGTCTCAAAAGTACATTGAGACAGCCCCTTCCGATTTTAAAGGGGATGTGATTCAATAGGGGCATGGCCAAGAAAAAACTACCGCCCGTGTTCAAAGAATATACGATGGGGCAGATGGTGTT
>JAEYTI010000066.1 GCA_023434145.1 Chloroflexota bacterium
TGCTCTGCATCGCCCATAATTTCGCAAAAATGGCGAGCGCCTGATCGCCATTTTTTTTCCTTTTTCAAAACCAACTTTTTTGAATCAAGGGGGCTGTCTGAATTTACTTTTCAGACAGCCCCAACCCGCTAACAAACTGTGAAGCATCCGGGAGCGCAATGGGTGCGTTTTGAATAGTTGACAACCAAAATCAAATATTTTATGATTCAAGCAGAACCTATCCGGGAAGCGTTTTGTGCTGCTGCGATTTTGGGGGGACTGAGACGTGGCGCAGCGCAGTTGTTCAAAGCTCAAGGAGATTATGAGACTTCCCCTGCTGATTTTGCTGATCGTCACCGCCCTGGGTGGGGGGATTGTGCCTGCGCATGTGCTAAATGTGGATGCTGAAGTCGCACTTCCGGCGGCTTTGCCTGCCCAGGATCAATGCGCGCTGGCGCTGGACCGTGTGTTGGCGGAGCCAGACTGGGCCGACCGCTTGATTAACCCGGTTCTCAACAGCGATGCAGAGATCGCCGTGCGGGTAGGGATGTACCGTCCGCTGTATGACTGCATTGCTACCGGCGGTTTGCCTGCCGCTCAAGCATACGAGGATCTATACGATCTCACCGGCTACTTTTTGTGGATTGCCGGAAGCCAGGTGGTGTCGCCGGATGTACCCTTAGAGGGCAGGGGATACCGCACGCATTTCTCCGATATTCAAGATCCGGCAGTTTTGGCACTGCGCGATGAAATAGGGATTCCGCCGCCGCCGGGCATGCTGTATGTATGGCTGTACCCCTCTGTGGAGGCAATGCCGCCGCTGCTGGCGCACCTCTTCCAGACGGACCAGGTGCGGGCGGTTACGCTCTATAACCGTTATATCATTGTCATCGATGATGCGGCGGAACGGGGCGGCAGTGATGATGGTTTCACTGAGTACTTGCGCGGGCTGCGATCGCGGACGGTGTCGCACGAGCTGGTTCACGCATATATCAATTCCACCATCACCGCCGCGTATGGGTGGGAGCGCACCGCAAGCCAGCCAAAGTGGTACTCAGAGGGTCTGGCGATCCATTTTAGCGGCAGCGGCGAGCCGAGCTCGTTCATTGCTACTGCCGAAGATGGCAGCCGCGTGCCGGTGATCAGCTATTCGCCAGATGATTACGTCCACTACCGCGATACCTTTCTGTACCTGGAAGAACAGTATGGGCGCGAGCGTTTTGTGGAGGTGCTGCATGATTCGGTGATCAGCGGTAATCCGCAGATGCTTTACCAGGAACTGGGATTACGCGATGAAGCCAGCTTGATGGCGCAGGTGGAAACAGATTTGCGCGCCAGCCGGGTGCAGCGCTCTTTGATCCGCCTGGGCGTGGTTCTGCTGGCGCTGCCGGTGGGGTTTGCGCTAATGTGGTTCCTGGTGCGGGTGCTGCTGGCCGTCTATCGGCCTGTGCCGCAGTACGCCGGTATCGATGGCGCTGCTGTGCCCCCCTCGGCTAACGTTGTACCCCCGGCATCTCGCCTCGCGCCGCGACCGCGGGCCCCCATCTTTACCCGTGAGGGCCGCCCAGACGTGCGCATGCTGGAACGACGACTGCGCCCCTCTGGACGAACGGAAACGCCGGAAATGGAGCAGGCGCGCGCGGATGCTGCCCGCCAGTTGGGCCAGTTACATACCTCCCTTGCTATTGCTCCGTTGATTGAAGCGCTGCACGATCGCAGCGTTGCGGTGCGTTCCGCGGCGGCGTGGGCATTAGGGGTTCTGGAGGCAACCGTGCCGGTGACCGGTACAGCACTTCCCACGCGTTCGCGCTGGCTGACCAGCGCGGAGCGCGGGAACATCCTGGCGGAACTGTTTCACCTGGTGCGCAACGATTCCAACCTGGCTGTGCGCAGGGCTGCTGCCGCTTCGCTGTTCCAGACTGGTGGCGAGCCGGTCATGCGCCCGCTCGTGTCGATCGCCCGGTCTAGCAACGATTCGTTCCAACACTGGTTCGCGGGATGGGCCGCCGAGCGCGGACATTACCAGACCTTGATCGACTTGTATCCCTGGGCCGGAGAGTCAACCCGCCGGCGCATTGGCGATCTACTGCGCCAGCATATGACGCCGCCCATTGTTGCGCGCCTGATGCGCGCCCGCGACATGGGCGACCGCGGCCTCCGCCATCTCGCCGATGATGTGCTGGGTCCGCCACAGGGGTAGAGAAGCAGCATTACGAATCTGCAAGCGTTCTTCGCGAGATTGACTCGAACCGGAATGCCCGTTAGAATCATCGCACCCTATGAACGCGCCCATGCAGGAGGAACACCAGCATTTACCCAATACAGACCGCCTCAGCGTGCTGGCTGCCAGTATTCTGCTGGCGTACGCGCTGCTGCCGTTTGTCAATATCCCCGAGCGCGATCTGGTTCTGCGGCTGCTTGGGGTGGTGTTTGTCTTCCGGGTAAATTTCTCCACCATCATCGCGCTCATTGGCGCGGGGCTGGCAGCGGCAGGAACCGACTGGCTGCTGCGCGATCACCCGCACCTGGGTAAGCAGCGCACGTTCCAGCATTGGCTGATCCCGGCGCTCACGGCCTGGGTAATCGACGTGCCGCTCAGCAGCCTGGCAGTCAGCTTGCAGTGGTGGGCTGTGCTGGGCTTTGGCGGGGTGCTGCTGGTGCTGGTGTTGGTTTCCGAGTACATTGTGGTAGATCCGGCGGATTCGCGCCATGCCGTCGCGACGGTAGGGCTTACAGCAGTTTCATACGCGCTGTTTCTCATTCTGGTTATTGCGCTAGCAGGGGCAGAGATGCGCCTGTATCTGCTGCTGCCTGCCCTGTTCATGGCCATTTTCCTCGTCACGCTCCGCTCGTTGTATCTGCGCCTGGGCGGGCGGTGGTGTATTGCTTGGTCGCTGGCCATTGCCATGGCGGTGGCGCAAGCCGCCGCCGCGCTGCATTACTGGCCGCTTTCGCCGCTGCGCTATGGGTTGGTGCTGCTGGGGCTTGCCTATGCCCTGGCGAGCGTTGCCGGATCGGTGGAAGAAGGCCGGCCCTGGCAAACGCTGTGGATCGAGCCGGTATTGATGCTGGTTGCCCTGTGGGGGCTAGCGATTGGGCTGCGGGGGTAGTTTGGGCGAATCCCTCGAACATTTTGTGGTGGACCAGGCGCAGTATGAAGCTATGCTGGCGCACATACTCGCCTGCCTGCCAAACGAGGCCTGCGGACTTCTGGGCGGGCAAGTGCATGGCTCGGAGCGAATCGCCCAGCTTGTGATCCCGGTGGAGAATGTGCTGCACTCCCCGGTGCGTTTTCGCATGGATCCGCTGAAGCAGCTTGAAGCATTCCAATACATCGAATCACAGAACATGGAGTTGGTGGGCATTTTTCACTCGCATCCTACCGGGCCTGATGCGCCTTCGCAAACAGATCTGGCGGAGTTCTACTATCCTGGCGTTGCCGTTCTAATCTGGTCGCCGGGTGGGGATGGATGGCGAGTTCGCGCTTTCCGGATCGATGGCGATGAGGCCCAAGCCAACAGGTCGGCATCGCTCATCCCTGTTCAGGTGGGCAAACCGTAACCAGTCCTCCTCGAACGTGTTAAAATATCATCCCTAGATGAGGTGACTATGGAGTTTTTCATTGCAGTGGCAGTTGTGGTGATCGGTTACTTGTTGGGTTCGATCCCGTTTGGTTGGGTAGTTGTGAAGGTCGCAACGGGACGCGATATCCGCGGTATTGAATCGGGCCGCACAGGCGGCACAAACGCCTGGCGTGCCGCCGGTGTTTTGGCAGGGTTCTTAACGGCATTGTTGGATATGTTGAAAGGCGTAGCTGCGGTTCTTATTGCCCGCTGGCTGCTGCCCGCGGATTTTCCATACCGAACATGGATCGAAGTCGCCGCGCCGCTCGCGGCGATTTTGGGTCATAACTATTCGATCTACCTGCTGGAAACGCATGAAAAGACCGGCAAGCTGGTGCTGCGGGGCGGGGCCGGCGGCGCCCCGTGCTTTGGCGGGGCCGTGGGGCTTTGGCTGCCTTCCTTTTGGATCATCCTGCCATTGGCGATGATTGTGTACTTTGTCGTTGGATATGCCTCTTTGACGACAATGAGTCTTGCGTTTTTCGCTACCCTGCTCTTCCTCTTGAAAGCAATCCAAGGCGAGCTTCCGTGGGTCTATGTGTTGTATGGCATTTTCGCTGAGATCATGCTGATCTGGGCGCTGCGACCCAACATCAAACGCCTGCGCGAAGGCACCGAACGCCTGCACGGGCTGCGACCGTGGCTCAAAAAGCGGGCCGAACAGCAGCGGGGCTAACAGAAAAAGCAGATGGTATGAAGCGACCGGGGGGGGCTCGGTGGCCGGCCC
Source organism: Chloroflexota bacterium (assembly GCA_023434145.1). Classification (GTDB taxonomy): domain Bacteria; phylum Chloroflexota; class Anaerolineae; order Anaerolineales; family Anaerolineaceae; genus DSYU01. The sequence goes on from JAEYTI010000066.1 coordinate 4,330, forward strand.
GGGGCGGGGAACCAACA
>JAEYTI010000068.1 GCA_023434145.1 Chloroflexota bacterium
GTAATGGCCTGAAAGTCGGGTTGGCCCGTATAGCTGCGCCCTGCGTGGTGTGCGAGATAGAGCGGGCTAGGGCGCAGAAGATTTTTTTGTCCAGAGGACAGTTTCTACGGCTTTAACACCACCTTCACCACGTTCTCGCGGTTGTACTTGAAGATCTCATAACCGGTGGGGGCCATATCGAGCGGCAGGCGGTGGGTGATGATGAACGTTGGGTCGATTTCGCCGCGCTGGATGCGCTCTAGCAGCGGGCGCATATAGCTGTGCACGTGTGTCTGGCCCATGCGCAGCTGTAAGCCTTTGCCAAACGCCGCGCCAAAGGGGAACTTGTCGATGAAACCGCCGTACACCCCCGGCACCGAGACCGTGCCGCCCTTGCGGCATGCCTGGATCGCCTGGCGCAGCGCGTGCGCGTGATCGGTCGTGAGGCGCAGCAGGTATTTTGCCCGATCCATGAACGCGTCCACACTGATGCCGTGCGCCTCAAGGCCCACAGCGTCGATGCACACGTCTGGCCCGCGCCCGGCGGTCATTTCCTTCAGCGCCTCGATGGTGTCTGTTGTCATAAAGTCTAACGTTTCCGCGCCCTGCTTTCGGGCCATCTCCAGGCGATAGTCGACGCTGTCGATGGCAATAACCCGCTCCGCTCCTAGCACAAACGCGCACATGATTGTCAGCAGTCCCACCGGGCCGCAGCCCCACACTGCCACGACATCGCCGGCTTTGATATCGCCGTTCTCTGCTGCCATATAAGCGGTAGGGAGGATATCGGTCAGGAATAGTGCCTTTTCATCCTCGATACCTTCGGGCAGCACCAGCGGGCCAACGTCCGCGAACGGCACGCGCACGTACTCCGCCTGCCCGCCTGCGAACCCGCCGTACAGATGCGAATAGCCAAACAAGCCTGCCCCGCCGAACCCGTACAACTGCTCGACCATCCACGCATTGGGGTTCGAGTTATCGCACAGCGACCAGAGTTGGTTCTGGCAGAAGAAGCACCCACCGCAGGCGATGGCGAACGGAACGGCTACCCGGTCCCCGATCTTCAAATTGCCAATGCCGCGCCCAACTTCCACAACTTCGCCCATAAACTCGTGCCCCAGAATATCGCCGGGGCGCATGGTTGGGATGACATTATCGTACAGGTGCAGGTCCGAGCCGCAGATAGCAGAGGTGGTGATCCGGATGATCGCGTCCCGGTCGTTGAGGATTTTCGGGTCGGGGACGGTTTCGACCCGCACGTCGAGCTTTCCATTCCAGACAAGCGCCTTCATGGCTCCTCCTTACCAGTGGGATTGCTGTCAGCATCGCGTCCTCCGCGCCCAGAACTCTGCCCTTCAACGGTGATAATCTGCCCGGTTTCCAGGTACATTTTCAAGCGGCGCAGGTCCTCGCGAATCTGCAAGTCGGGCTCTTTGCCCAGAACTTTTGCCAGAAGCGCGCCAAGCGACCCAACAGGCGCTTTGTACTCCATATGAACGCGTACTTCTGTGCCGCGGTTGCCCGGCGCAGGCTGGAACATCACCACCCCGGCGTTCTCGATCTGCGAGCCGGGGATCGATCGCCAGGCGATCTTCTGATTAGGCAATTCTTCTTCGATCAGCGCATCCCATTCCACCGCGCCGCCCAGAGGCGCCTCCGCCACCCAGTGTGATTGCCCGCTGCGTTCGGTCACCGACTTCAGATTCTTCATAAAGATGGGCAGGTTTTCCAGATTGCGCCAGAAGTTGTATACCTCTTCCACCGGGCGGTTGATGGTCACGGCGCGTTCCACGCGGATGCCGCTTTCCAGCCGGTCGCGGGAGCGGTTGATGTTGGCGATACGGTACAGCAGTGAATAGCCGCTCACGCCGCGCAGCAGCAGCGAGCCGCCCAAGATCCACATCGGGATACGAGCCTTTTCCGGCGCAAGGAACGAAAAACCTAGCAGCGACCCGCCGCTGATGGCGGAAATGACGCGCTCGACCTGCCCAATTTTCACCATGCCTTGCTGGCGCTGGTAGATGGACGATTCCATAGATCCCTCCTGAGCCTTACCCTGCTGACTCTGGCATACGGTGGGCCACTTCCACCTGCCCGTTGTTGATGCGCGCCATCAGGCAGGGCTGCGGGTAGGCCGAAGGTCCGTGAAGCACGTCCCCGCTGGTCATGTCAAAGACCGATCCGTGCCACGGGCAAACGACGGTCGGGCGGCCATCTGCCGTGCTGTCCAAATCGCCTTCTGCCAGCGGGCCGCCCAGGTGCGCGCAGGACTCTGCGAGGGCGTACACTTGCATGCCGCGCCGCAGCAGCACCAGCGGTGTATCGTCCAGCATGGCGCGGGTGAGCTGGTTTTCTGGGAGCTGCTCGACCGGCAGTACAGCCGTGTATTCCGGCGCATCGATCTGTTTGGGCGCGTGGTTCACGCCGATTTTTTGCCGGAAAACCAAATCACCGCCCAGGTAAGCGGATGCTCCTGCGATCGTGTAGCCGGTCAGCGCCAGCATACGGCCCAAACCGCGGCTGCGGTTGCCACGCGCCACCAACGAGCCGATGAAGAGGCTCAGCGCCATCGTATTGAGCAGCGCATGGGTAAAGCCCGTGCGGCGCGATTCGCCCCGCAGGTGCATCCAGTCGGCGATCCCGGTTGCCGCGGAGCCAACTGCCCCCGCAATCCCCAGCGCCACCGCCGCGTCGGCTGCCTTGCCCATCCCACGCGATCCGCTGCTTGCTTCCATGGTATCGAGCAGCACCGCCGCCGTCCATGCGCCAACGGGAATATCCGTCATTACCGGGTGCAGGGGGTGGCCCAGCCAGATGCCGTGCAGAAAGTCCGCGATGCGGGTTCCTACCGGCCCCCCGGATTTGAAGAGCTTGATCACCGTCTCCTGTACGGGTTTGGCGAGTGCATCGATGCGATCCGCGGATTGAAACAGGTTGCTTAGATTTTGCACAAAGTCCGACATTTTCTATCCTCCTGTTGGTCGGGTTTTGAGTTTCTATCTTCAAATCATCAGCAGCGCGGACGACAAGGATTTGAAAATGGAACAGCAATCAGGTTTGTGGGTTAAACCACTGGCTCAACGAGTTGAGCTTGTTTCTTGTAAAAGTTCTCGTACGGCTTGTGCCACCTGCTCGGGGGTAACCAGCCGCAGGCAGTGATGGTGCCCCTCAGGGCAGACGCTCTTATAGCAGAACTTGCACGGCACATCGTGGTACAGCACCCGGTTGGGCAAGCCCCACGGTGTGTGCTGAGGATTGGTCAGCGCATAGAGATCCACCACGGGCGTGCCCACCGCGGCCGCGATATGCACCGGTCCGGTGTTGTTGGAAAGCAGCAGCGGCGAAAGCTGGAGCAGCCCCCCCAATTCTTTCAGGTTCAACTGTCCCGCGACCGAGTGCGAAGGCGCACCCATTTGCCCGCGAATGTGTTC
>JAEYTI010000103.1 GCA_023434145.1 Chloroflexota bacterium
CGGGCTGTGTTTTATTTTTCGGGTAGCTGCCGCTGCGTGCCCCGCACGCAGCGGCAGCTACCCGAAAAATAAAACACAGCCAATTTCACCCAGAGGGAAGAAAAATGATCGAACTGCGCGGCCCGCGCGGGCTGTACTTTGAGGATTTCGCACCGGGACAGACCTTCACCAGCGCAGCGCGGACGGTGACTGAGGCAGACGTGGTCAACTTCGCCGGAATTTCCGGCGACTTCAACCCCATTCATACCGATGTGGAGTATGCCAAAGCGCACCTGCTTGGGCAGCGCGTTGCGCATGGGCTGCTTGGCCTTTCCATCGCCGTGGGTCTTACGGTACGCCTGGGCTTTTTGGAAGGCACCATGCTGGCATTCCGCGAGATTGGCGACTGGAAATTCAGCCAGCCCATCTTCATCGGTGACACGATTCACGTGCGACTGACGGTGAAGGAAACAAAGCCCGTCGCGCGGTTGGGCGGTGGGATGATCACCCTGGAAGTGGATCTGCTCAACCAGGATGACAAAATCGTCCAGCACGGCACCTGGAGCGCGCTGATCAAGGGGCGCGGATCTTCATAAGCGAGTGATGTAGTCGTGCGTCACGACTACACCATTCGTTAGCGGGAGATTCCCTGGCGCTTGCGCGTTTGCAGGATGTAATCGCGCAGAAGCTGCGGCGAGGGCGGCTGCGTGCCCGAGACAATCAGATAGCCAACGGCCCAGAAATCACCGGAGGGGTTCTGCTCGCGGATGTGCGCGAAGCTGTTGAAGATGTGCATCGATGTGCGCTGGCGCATGATTTTAACCAAGTTTCCGGGTGAAACCGATGGCGCAACCTGCACCGTCCACTGCAAATATTCTGGGCGGATCGAAAGACCTTCTAGCCGCCAGCCAAACGCCAGGCAAAGCTGCTGCACCCATCCCGCTAGCAGATCTGCAAGCGAGCCGGTGAGGTAGTGCTGCGGCAGCCGCGGCACGAGCACGCAGGTGTAATTGAGCACGCTCACGCCCGGCGAAACCGGTTCGAGCTGGTTCAGATTCGTATAGGTAGTGAGCAGGCTTGGGCGTGTCTGCTCAATCGCGCCATCTTCTTCTTCCGGCGCAATCTCCATCTCGGAGGGGGGCGTGAACGGCGCAGTCTTTCCTGGCACCCGAACGTCGAACATACCCGGAGCAGCGGGTGGTTCCGCGTGGTCCTCCACAGCGGAGGGGATCGGCCTGGTATCTTCCACCGACCGATCAATATCCGCCGGGTTGGGGCGGGGCTGAGTGGGCACTTCGGTGCCTTGCCAGCCAAATTGCACGCCAGCCGTACTCGCCGTGTCTGTTCTGGCGGTGTCTTCTGGCACTTGTTCTATTCGGCGTGTCTCGGCCATGTGGCCGTCTTCCTGGGGTTGCGGTGGCTGCGCTTCACTGGCGGGTGGATTTTCGTCAGGCGCTGCTTCACCAAGGGGGGCAGGTAGTTCGATCGCCGTCGGCAGGTCGCTGTGCTTACTGCCGTTCTCGCGCACGCCTTGCCCGGCAGTGGATAAGGGCGAGTCGATGCCGATCATCCAGCCACTGTTGTTGAAGCGTGTCTCCACTGTCGGGGTTTCTGGGTCTGGCGAAGGGACAACGCCAAGCAATGCGGAAAGGTTGATAAACTCAACGCCCTCCAGCTCGCTCTCGGCGACCTGTACCTGCCCTGCGGGCTCTTGACCCCCTTGCGAAAAACGGCTTTCGATGCGCCCGAAGAACGGGGCATCGTCGACCACTTCTTCCGCGGGGGCCGGCTGCGGCGCTTGTTCGGGTTCGGCTGGCTTGCGCTTCACCCCAGCGCTCTCGTCCTTTGGCGGCACCAGCGCCAGCGAGGTTGCCAGCGCCTTGGTCTGCGGGCGGATCTGTGAAAGGGGCACGCTGTTTTCGTAGGCGAGGATCAGCACCAGATCCCCGGTGATCGGCGTGGCATAAACGAGGTAATCGCGCTTGCTCGCGCTCAAACGCACGAAGCGCATCAAGTCGGTCTTTTCGCCACGGTTCCAATAGCGGAACACGACGGCGGCGAACTCCTGCGCGGCAGTCTCGTCCATGTGCCCTGCGTAGGCGCGCAGTGCTTCCGCTCCCTGCTCGCTGCCAGAAGCGCCAACAATGGCAGCCTGAACCAGGGTAGATCGGATTTCATACTCCAGGTAGCTGCGCACCACAGCGGGATCTTCCAACCAGTGCGGCAGGTCAGCGCGTGGAGCAACCGGGAGCGACTGCGTCTCTTCGCGCTGTTCCAGCAGTCTGGCGACCGTTTCCAGCAGGTCGGGCAGATAGAATGGGCGATGGAGGTAGCCGTGCGGCATTAGCCCATTGAGTGAGGGATGGTTGGGATTGTTATCTGGCGGGATGACGACGAGCTGGATATCTTCCTGCTGCTCGGTCAAATCGTGGCACAACGGCACAAAGGGCTCGTCGGCCAGCGAAGAATCGAGGATTGCCAGGGTAAAATCGTCCTCTTGGATGGCATCGCGTACCTCTTTTCCTGTTCGCGCCAACTTTACCTGATACTGGCGGCTGTCGTGCAGGCTGCTGCGCAGCAGGTCGCCAAAGGCAGGATGGGGTGTCGCCACGAGAATAGATGCGCGCATAGGAAAAGTGTAACACGGCGCTTTTTTTGTGGCAAGAAAAAGCACATTAAATCAAACCAAAGGATATAACCGTGTTTGAGACGGGAAGATTAATCCTTCGCTACAGTTTTCCTTCCCGTCGATGGGATCTGGTACTTGCTGCCCTTTGCCGCGCGGGCCGCAGACTTGCGCATTGCGCGCTCGTCGCGCAATGCCTGGCGGCGGGCGATGCGGTTGGCGCGTTCTTTCAGGCGCTTGTCGCGCAGAGCCACCCGGTCGGCGTGTGATAACTCCATGGCTGTCTGTATGGAATTGACAGAGAACACCCCGATCGCCAGCAGGATCACGGCAATCATCAGTATGTCGTAGAGCGTTAAGGTCACCGGAACACCGAGCGGAGTGGCCGAGAGGAAGGCCATCGCCGGCACGGTAACTGTGAGCCCGGGCAGGAAAAAGACCATTGTGTTCGCAATGATGGCCATTAAGCGCATTTCGGTCGGCCCTAGCCCGGCATACGAGATGCGGAATATGCCGTTGACGTAGGTTACCAGATACACGTATACCG
>JAEYTI010000116.1 GCA_023434145.1 Chloroflexota bacterium
TCGCTGCCCCCGTAGTCCCCTCCAAAACAACAATACGAGACCCAAAATAGATTACCGGCGCGCCTTCTTGAGAAGCTGCGGTCCGGCGATGTTGTACATGATCTCGTCGGTGCCGCCGCCAATACGCATCAGGCGGATATCACGCCAGAGCCGCTGTACGCGGTGATCCATCGTGTAACCAAGCCCGCCGAGCACCTGCATGGCCATATCGATCACCTCGAACGAGGCGCGCGCCACATACAGTTTCATCATGGCGTGTTCGTGCCGTACGGGCATGTTGCAGTCCATCATCCAGGCGATTTTGTAGACGTAGTTGCGCATGTTCTCAATATGAACCGCCATATCGGTGATCATGTGCTGCACCGCCTGGAAGCTGCCGATGGGCTTGCCGAACTGGTGGCGCTGGTTGGCATATGCCACCGCGTCTTCATACGCGGCTTCGGCTGCCCCAAGTGAAGCGGCGCACAACGCCAGACGCTCGATTTCGAAGTTGGCCATGAGCTGGGGCCAGCCCTTGTTCATCTCGCCGACCAGATTGCTCTTTGGCACTCGGGCGTTCTCAATGAAGACTTCGTAAGAAGGGATGCTCCACCAGCCCAGCTTGCTGATTGCGCTCATGCGCACGCCAGGGGTATCGGTGGGCAGCAGCCACATGGAGATGCCTTCATAGGGATTTTCGATCTTTGGATCGCGGGTCATCAGCAGAATCCACTTGCTGTCCCCTGCCAGCGTGCAGTACATCTTCTGCCCATTGAACACCACTTCGTCGCCGTCAAAGGTGGCGGTGGTTTTCAGCGCCGCCGCATCCGATCCGGCCTGTGGCTCGGTGATGCCCAACGCCACGGGGGCATCGCCCTCCACAAAGCCGGTCAGCACCTTCTCTTTGATCGCTTCCGAGGCGAACTGCACGATATCGCGGATGGTGATGATGCCCAGCGAGTAGATAATGCCGAGCGAGAAGGCATGCTTGCCCATCGTCTCGCACACGATTGTTTGGGTGAGGATATCGGCGGGGGTGCCGCCGTACTCCTCGGGGATACCCAGCGACAGGATGCCCTGATCCGCCAGCGCCTGCCACGATTCGCGCGGGAACTCGTGCTTCTCGTCTATCTCTGCGTTGAGGCTCTCGGGCGCTTCACGCGCCAGCAGTTCCTCCAGACTCTGGATCAGCAGCTCTTGCTCTTCAGTCAGTCGGAAATCCATTCGTGTCTTCCCCTTCTGTTGAATCCATTCGTTTGCAATCTGATTCCCTGGATCGAGAATCAGGTCGTTTCGAAGGCCAGGAATACCTGCTTTGCGCCTTCTGGGCCGCGCTCGATGAACACGGCTTGCACCGGCAAGCCGATGGAAAAATGTTGATGGTCACCAGCCGGGTCGCCGAGGATCGGCGCGCTGATGGAGATACCTTCTTCAAGGTGCACGATGCCCGTCGTATACGGCCGGTCATGGTTGACCCCCTCTTGCTGAAGCTCCGGCTGGCCCACGTAGACGTGGGTGAAGGCGCTCAACGTACCTGTTCCAGCCAGCTCCATCCACTCCATGTTCGTCTTACCGCACTCGGGGCACGTTTCGCGCGGTGGAAGAAAGGCTTTTGCGCACTCCTTGCAGCGCGAAGCCATCAGCTTGTGGGCTTTCAGGTGTTCGTTGTACCCCGTTTGGTTAAACGGCTGCTCCTGCATGCGTACTCCGATCACTCCTTTACCGTCTTCCCGGTGATGCGTCCCTGCGGGTCAACCTGCTCGCGCAGGATGCGCAGCTCTTCATCGGTTGGCTCAGCGGTGATCTGCACATCGTCGGCGAACAGCATATCAAAGCTAGTGTTGTTGGTGATATCCTTGCGAGACACACCCGGGTGCAGGCTGATGACTTGCATGCACTTGCTTTGTGGGTGAAAGCCCATCACCGCCAGGTTGCTGATCACGCGGTAGGGGCCGCTGTCCGGTGGCAGCCCAGCTTCTTCACGCGCGCCGGGGCCGCTGAGATAGCCGGGCGTGGTGATGAAATCGACTTGTTCGACGAATTTTCGCGCGCTGTGCGGCACAATGGAGACCGTCTGCCAGCACAGCGAGGCGAGATCATTCGCCCCACCGCTGCCCGGCAGGCGCACCTTGGGCTGCGCGTAGTCTTCGCCGATCATGGTAGAGTTGAGGTTGCCGTAGCGGTCAATCTGCGCGCCGCCCAGGAAGGTGTAATCGACCATGCCACGCTGGCAGGTCTCCATAATGTCATCCATGGTGCTGTGCTTGATCGCCCGCGTCTGCGTGGGCGATCCGGCAACCGAGATGGGCAGCCGCTCCAGGATGGGGGCCATGCCACCCGCCTCAAACAGCACGATCAGGTTGGGGGCGTGGGTCTTCTGCGCCAGCATGGCGGCTGCCAGCGGCGCCCCGGTGCCGATTACTGCCGTTTTGCCGTCCTCCAGCAGGTTCGCGGCAGCGCAGATCATCAGCTCCATCAGCGTGTAGCGCGGGTTATTTTCGCTCATGCGGCCTGAGTCCTCTTCAGCGGCTCCTGCTTTTGCAGCTCTGGCATGCGCTCCAGCCCACCGCTCAGCGCCAGGTAGGCGTCAAAATCGGGCGTGCCGTGGATATGCTTCTGCACAAACGTCTCCAGCGTCTCGTCGCTGCGCTCGGCTTCCAGCCATTCGGCCATCTGCTGTTCGTCGGAGGTGTACTCGTAGGGCATCTCGCCGGGGTAGCTGCCATAAGGAACGTGGCAGACAGCGTCGGTCAGCCAGTAGGGGATGGTGGTACGCGACGGGTTCTGGCGGAACACCTCGGTATCTACGATCCGCTCGGCGGTGATGATCAACCGCTTGGCCGCGCGCGCCAGGTCTTCATCTACGATGGTGATACCATCGATTTGCGCGTTGCCATAGATATCCGCCTGGTGGACGTGGATGATGGCCACGTCTGGGAACAATGCCGGGATTGCCAGCAGCTTCAATCCGGTAAAGGGGCAGGTGATTTCCTTTGCCGAGCTGCGCAGGGCAGTATCCGAGCCGAGCATGGTGCGGGTGGGCAGGTAGGGCAGGCCCATGGCTGCGGCTTTGTAGCGCCAGCCCAGCCCGGCGTTGCTCCACTCGGTGGAGCGGATCAGCCCGGCTTCCATCTGCCGCCGCCCGTTGGGCGAGAGGCCGCGCAGCTCTAACCCGACGATGTAAGAGATATCGCAGCGGTCAATGGTGCGCCCGGCGGCAAGGATCTGGAAATCGTGGGTGGAGCAGTGCCCGGCAAAGCCCAGGTTCTTGCGCCTGCGTCGCACAATCTCGTGCAGCACAGCGGTGGGCAGGCGCACGCTGCCAAAGCCGCCCGCGGCGATATAGTCGCCATCGTGAATGAACTGCTCCACGGCCTGGGAGACGCTCATTTGCTTATCAACCATCGCCCGCGACTTCTGTCGGAAGAACGCTCGGGCGGCATCTACGTCCGGAGGGACAAACATCTCACCAACTGGTCCATCACCATTGGTCTTCAGAGGCATCGATTATCGGTTCCTTTCACATGAATGTAAAAGGGGGGAGCGACTGAATGTTGCTGCCGCGGCGAATACCGGTAATGCCCCCTATCCGTGTTGATCCGTGGAATGTACCACCCCGATCCTGCCATTCCACGTGATCACTTTTGAAGCTGCTCAGCCGGTGGAGTTTTTGGTTGTTTGTTCGCGGTGCCGAGTACCGCGAACAAACAACCAAAAATCATACCCCTCTGAGTAGATCTTCATATCTGGTATTTTATACTATTTTGCATCACAATGTTCTAAAGAAAAGGAGGATTCTATAAAGATCTTCCACGCCAAAAGGGGGATAGCGACCTACCCATATGGGTGAATTTTCGCTCGTTATCCGTCTCTTCACTTGCTATTTCTTGATATCCGACTATAATAGTAAACGAAATACGAATATGAAACGCCGAATCGACGGAGTATATCCGTCTGATCGGGGGAACCCTTCTTAGGGGCGAATCGGTGTTTGGCAAGCCAAACATCGTAGAGCAAGTCTTCTGTTCGAGCCCGGCAGCTAACCTCGTAGGCGTTGGAGATCGTGCGGAGCTCACCTTGTGAGCGTACCAGCTGCGATTTACAGCGCAGAGTTTAGAAAAACTGCCGGCGGCTTTTTTTAAAGCCAGGTAACGAACACAACGACTTGCTTTATTGTTTCTTAAAGGAGGGACACCATGGACTACAATTCTTCTCGCTATCCCCAGCCCAAGAGCGCACGCGAAATTTCGACTCGTGCACGCCAAAACGAAAAACGCCAGATGCTGATGGTCGCCGAAATGCGCGCAGAGGGGAAACCCACTCGCGAATCGAAGGGCTTTATCAACAGCCTGCTGACCAGCCTTCGCATCTTCTAGGTTTGCCAAACTCACTGGGCACATCGTTTTATCCGTTGCGCCGCCCGGGTATTCCTTATCGGTAATTCTTACTGGTAGATCTTACAGGTAAATTTACAGGTATCGCTTATTGGTAGAAGGCCCCCAAATGGGGGCCTTTATCATTTAAGTGGCTGAACGAACATGAGAAGATACTCATCTACGCAAACAAAAAGTTTCTTGAATTGCGCGGGCAAATCCCTATAATTCTTCTAAACATTACCGATATTATGTGGAGGAGACTATCTCATGTTGAAGAATATCGTGATCATTGGAGCAGTTCTGATCCTGATTGCCGCAGCAGCCGTGACGTATGCTTTTTTGAAGCCAACCGATGAGGCATCCGCACCCATCGCCGCGGTTCCGTTGGCGCAAAACACGGCAACGACCGTGCCAACGATCCAGATCCCGGATGCGACCACGACAAGCGCGTCCACCTCTGCTGTGCCAGCCGCGACGGCCACAGTTGTGGCAGAGGTAGTTGCCCCGGTCACCGGGACCGGTCCGCGCACTTTCCAAATCGATCCCGTGCAGTCCGAAGCACGCTTTTTGATCAACGAGGTGCTGAATGGGCAGCCGAAAACCGTGATTGGCGTGACCAATCAGGTTTCCGGGCAGCTCGCGGTGGACCCTGCTTCGCCCGCCAGCACCACCGTGGGTGTGATCCAGGTCAACGCGCGCACGCTGACTACGGACAGCGAGTTCCGCAACCGGGCGATCAAGAACCGCATTTTGCTGACCAACGAGCACGAATTTATCACCTTTACACCGGCGCAGATCACCGGCATGCCATCCTCTGCTGCCGCGGGCGACACGCTGACCTTCCAGATCACCGGCGATCTGACCATCATCGGCGTGACGCGCCCGGTGACCTTCGACGTGCAGGTGCAGGCCGTCAGCGATACGCAGATCACCGGGCAAGCGCTGGGGATGGTGCTGTACAAGGACTTCGGCATTTCGATCCCCGAAGTGCCTTCCGTCACTGGGGTAGAAGACCAGGTCCGTCTGGAGATCGACTTCGTGGCGAACGCACTGCCGTGAAATCCATCATCAATATTATTTTTGTGTTTGTAGTGCGTGACATAGTCGCATACCACAAGCACAAAAATAATATTGGTAGCAGTAAAGAATCTTCCGATCAATAACCTGGAGGGATCATGAGCGAAAAAATGAATGCTAAAACCAAAGCCGCGGCTTCTTTTTCGATTAAAAGCTGGGATGAAAAACCGTATCAAGAGACGGGAACGGATCGTAAGCTCACTCAGGCGCACGTGGAACAATCCTACCAGGGGGATATGGTAGGCGAAAGCGTGGTGAAGTACCTGATGTGTTACACCCCCAACGGCGCGTCCTTCGTCGGCATTGAGATTTTCACTGGAGCAATGGGCGGGCGAGAGGGCAGTTTCGTTCTTCAGCACGTTGGTGAGGATGAGGGCAGCGGGGTTCGCTCGCGCTACTTCGTCGTCGCCGGATCGGGTACGGGCGGGTTCGAGGGGCTGCGAGGCGAGGGCGCTTTTCAGCTTTCTGGCCACGCGGAAAGCTATCCTATGGAACTGGCGTATTGGTTCGAGAGGTGATTCAATGGCCCAACCATCGTTTGACCCCTGGGTGCAGGTAACCACACTGCACGGATTTGCTGCGGATCAGGTGATTTCGGCGCTGCAGAAAGAGATCCGCCGCGGGCATGTAGAAAATGCCTGCCTGCTGGCCTACGAGATGTACCTTACCAGCGCGGAGCTGGAAGCCTACCTGTGGAAGCGTCTGCTGGTGATCTCGGTAGAAGACGTGGGCCTGGGCGATCCGCAGGCGGCGTTGCAGGTGCACACACTCTACCAGATGCACAATACCACCGGACGCGGCGAGGGCGACCGTCTGCTGTTCGCCATCCACGCGGTGCGCTACCTGTGTGCCTGCCAGAAGGACCGTTCGACGGACGAGATGGTCAACTGGATGATCCACGAAGTTCAGGGCGGAACACGCCCGGAGATCCCGGATTATGCGCTGGATATGCACACCGCGAAGGGGAAGGAGATGGGTCGGAGCAAACGCCACTTCTGGGAGGTGGGCGCGCGACTGGAGCCAGAGTCACCTACTCGCAACCGCACCTACCACGAGCGAATGATGCGTATCCTTGACGAAATCGAACCGAAAGCGGGATGACAAACTGCTTAATGGATAATGTGATAAATATCACTAACATTATCTGATAAGCAAGGGTATACTCACTCCTGTCGATAGGAACATCGGCGCCAGAAAGATAACAAGCCAATGGAGGAAACCCTAATGAGCAAAGTACGCATGATCGCAGGTATTGCACTGGTCCTGTTCGTTCTCACCGCCACCGCACTGTACGTTATTTCCTAAGCGGAAATTTCTAAACCATCAGCCCGTTTCACCAATCATAAAGGTGAAACGGGCTGATTTTTTTATCACTGCGCATTGGGGCTGTCTCAAAAGTACATTGAGACAGCCCCTTCCGATTTTAAAGGGGATGTGATTCAATAGGGGCATGGCCAAGAAAAAACTACCGCCCGTGTTCAAAGAATATACGATGGGGCAGATG
>JAEYTI010000118.1 GCA_023434145.1 Chloroflexota bacterium
CATCTGCCCCATCGTATATTCTTTGAACACGGGCGGTAGTTTTTTCTTGGCCATGCCCCTATTGAATCACATCCCCTTTAAAATCGGAAGGGGCTGTCTCAATGTACTTTTGAGACAGCCCCAATGCCGAACAGTTTTTTACGGCGCGAAGATCACGTTCTGCACCAGGAAGCGTTCGGTCTCTTTGAGATAATCCGCGATGGTTTCTGCTTTGCGGAAGCCGTGGCCTTCGCCCTCGTACACTTTGTACTTGTGCGGCACGCCGTTCGAACGCAGTGCCGCCACGATCTCTTCAGCCTGCGACGGGGGCACCACGACGTCATCTTTGCCCTGGAAGATGTACAGCGCATCCTGTATCTTCGCTGCGTGGAACACCGGCGACCAGGCATGATAGCGTTCCGTGGCCTCGGGCAGCGGGCCGACCATGGTATCGTTGTAGTGGGCTTCGAACTTGTGCGTATCCATGTTGAGCGCGAACAGGTTGGTCACGCCATATTGGCAGACGCCAGCTTTGAACAAACCTGGATGGCGAATGAGCGTATTGAGCACGGTGTATCCCCCGGCGCTGCCTCCGGTAATCACCAGCCGGCGCGAATCGGCAAGCTGCTGCTCGGCCAGGGCGCGCGCGCATCCTGCGGCGTCTTCTACATCTACGTCACCCCAGCGCCCGCGCATGGCGTGGCGGTAGCTTCGCCCGTAGCCGGTGCTACCGCGGTAGTTCACCGCCACATAGGCATACCCGCGCGAGGTGAAGTAGGCTGCTTCTGCGTTGAAGCGCATGGCGACGTACGAAGTCGGGCCGCCGTGGATCTGAACAATCGCAGGGGGAAGCCCCACGCCCGAGTAGCGCGGATTGGAGGGGGCGAAGTACAGCCCGTAGGCGGTAGAGCCGTCGGCGTTTACCCAGGCGATCTCACGCGCTGCTGGCAGGTCGGTGGGGTTGAATGTGGCAGATGTGCTGAATGCTACCCGGTGGAGCATGTGCCCATCCCACATCACCACCACATCTGGGTGACCGGGAGCGGATGCGAGGAATGCCAGCCGGTCGTCCTGACCTGAAACGGCAAGCTGCGAAAGCCACGTATAGGGGGCTGTGTCGATTTTGCGGGCATCGCCGCTGGCTACATCCACCACCCAAAGGCTGCTGACGCTGCCTTGCTGGCGAATCTGGTAGATGCGCTCGCCGGTAACGTTCCAGCCGTAGCTGCGCACACCCTGCACCCAGGCGGGCGGGTTGATGTCGAAACCCTCACCGCGAACCAGTACCCGGCGCTCGCCGGAGTGCAAATCGAGGAGGATCAGGTCGGACCATTCGCCATTTTCTTCCACGAAGCTCAGCCAGTGGCCATCAGGTGAAAACTCCGGCTGCTGCGCGGGGACGTATTGCCCTCCGCCCACTGTTTGCGGATCGATCAGGCGCGGCGGGTTCGACTCGAATTTCGCCAGCATGATGCGCGCGCCATCCCAGGGCATGTTGGGGTGATCCCATTCGACCCAGGCAAGGTGCGTTCCGGCGGGATGCCAAACGGGCTGCATGTAGAAATCTGCGCCGCGCGCAAGCTGCACAGGCCATGTGGCGCCCTCCATCGGAGTGACCGCCATCACATCGGTGCTGCCGTCCGAGTGGATGTAGGCCACCCACTGACCGTCTGGTGAGATGGCCGGAGAAGCAACCGCGCCAGATGGCCCGATCACGGGCGTGATGGCCTTGGGCCGGCCGGGGGAAAGCTCGCGGCGGTAGAGCCGCCCATCGCCGTTGGCGAACACAATAACAGGCTGGTTTTTGGCGGCATCAAATGCACCACCGCCGTAACCCACACCACCGCGAGGCGACTGCTCGTCGGTCAGGTCGCGCTTTACCGGCCAGGAGCAGTCCGCGGCGACCAGTACGTTGCTGCTGGAGCGTCCCTCGTGCCAGACCATTGTTTGCCCGTCTGATGCCCAGCGCACTTCGTTCAGGCGCGAGCGATTGCTGATCAGCCCTGCGGTTACCTGGCTAGGCCACGTGCCGTAAGGTTGCGTCGTCTTCGCCGTTCCGGCCATCGGAACCTCCCTATGCGTTTGTCGGTTTTGCGATAAAGGGTGAAAACTTCTCCACCAACCGTTCGCGCGGCTGCTTGCCGCTGATGCGCTGGCGAGCTTCGCCGTCTACAAACAGTATGATCGTGGGCAGGCTCATCACCTGGTAGCGCAGCGTAGTTTCCACATTCTGATCCACGTCTACTTTTGCCAGGCGCACGTTATCATGCCACTCCGAGCTCAACTGCTCTAACAGCGGCTCGATCTGCTTGCACGGCCCGCACCATTCGGCGCTGAACTCCACCAGTACCGGCACAGACGATTGAAGCACGTCCCCCTCAAACGAATGATCATTTACCGATACAAATGATCCCATGGTATTCTCCCAGGCAGAATTATTTTTTCGTTCTTGCTAAAAGCGTTGTCACTTGTCTTTTTTCTTCGACTTGCTCTTCTTCTCTTTCTCTTTTTCTTTTTTGTCTTTGTCTTTCTTACTCTTGCTCTTTTCTTTCTCTTTCTGCTTTTCTTCCTCTTCCAATTCCTCGCGCACTTCTTTGGGCTTCCAAATCTCCACCATTTCGCCGGTGACCTGATTTTTTAATTGTGACCATTGATCGATCGGCAGAACGATGTGCGCCAACACCGCGGTCGGCAGCGACTCGACACGCCCGGCAAGCTCTTGCAGCAAATATTCCAGGCCAGGGTTGTGCCCAATGATCATTACACGCTCCACCTCGTCGGGCAGATCGCGCAGCACTGCGATGTGATCATCGGACTCGGCCATATACAAGCGGTCCAGGTAGGTAACCTCGCCTTCGAATTTGAGCGTGTCCACCAGGATTTCTGCAGTCTCGCGGGCGCGTACAGCAGTAGAACTGATAATGCGCTGCGGCACGAGTTCGCGGTCGAGGATAAGCTGTCCCATCAGCGGCGCGTCATTACGTCCGCGCTTGTTCAACGGGCGGTCTTGATCTTTGAGATCCGTGAATTTCCAGCTAGATTTCGCATGGCGCATGAGCAGCAAAGTCTTCATTCTCGACCCCTCACAATAATAATATCCGTTTGTGTCTGGCATTCTCATTGTCGATGACACGAATGCGAATAGTATAACATAGAAGCAGTTTTTCTCAGTTGTCCAGCCGGGTTACTCGCTCGGCGTGGAGGACGGGCTCGCCGGTATGCGGGTCGCGCTCCATCACGCCTTCAATCATATACAGAATTGACTGCGGAGCAAGCGTGCCACGGTAGCGCTGGTATACCCTGGGGATCAGCAGCACGTCGAGCATGCCTTCCATGTCTTCCAGGGTGAAAAAGCCCATCGACTCTCCATGCCCGGTGAGCTGGCGGTAGAGCGGCTGTCGCAGCCCGGCCACGCGGACGGTCTGCCCGATGCGGGCGGCTGCTTCCAGGGTAGTCAGCGCGCCGGCGGCGCGGAGCCGCGCTGCGTGGGCCTCCAGCGGGTGGGCAGCCATGCGCACGCCCAGCAGCCGGTGCTGGGCGGCGTTCTTTTCCTCCACCGTCCAGTCTTCCTCGGGGCCAAGGTCCATGTCGAAGAGCGAAAGCTGCCCGGGGCGCGGCCTGCCGGTGGAAAGCTCGCGCAGCATAGTGGGAATGGCCCCCAGCCCTTCCAACGCGCCGCAAGCGATCAGATTTTCGGCCTCCTGCTTGCGCGGATCGACCTTGCTGAGAAATTCGGCCAGCGAATGGAAGGGGCGGTACCGTAGAATGCGCTCCTGGGTGTGGCGGGTGAGCCCGCGCACCTGGTCGAGGCCCATGTAGAGCACCGGCTCTCCGTTGGGGTAGGCCGCTGAAAATTGCCGGTGCGAGTGGTTAATGTGCGGCGGGCGGGCGCTGATCCCCATGCGCCGCGCTTCGATCAGGTAGACAGACTGCGGGTAGTAGCCGCCCCAATTGGCAAGAACGGCGGCGAGAAATTCCGCCGGGTGGTGGGCTTTGCACCACGCCGAACGCCACGCCACCACGGCATAGGATGCGGCGTGCGCTTTGGGGAAGCCGTAGCCAGCAAAGGCTGCCATCATCTCCCAGATGCGCGCACCGGTTTCGTCGGGCACATTGCTGCGCGCCTTCGCCCCGGTGATAAACTTCTCCTTCAACGTTTGCATCTGCCTGCCGGGGTTAAAGTGGCTCATCGCCCGTCGCAGCAGATCGGCTTCTGCAAGGGAAAGCCCGGCCAGTTCGTGCGCAATGCGCAGCACCTGCTCCTGGTAGAGGATCACGCCGTAGGTTTCGTGCAAAAGCTGCGATAGGGCGGGGTGAATATGCTCGACGGGTTCCTCGTGATTGTGGCGAGCTACGAAAGCATCGCGCAGGCCGCCCTTGAGCGGACCGGGGCGGTAGAGGGCCAGCGCTGCCATGATGTCATCGATGGTGCGGGCCTGGATCTCTTTGAGCGTGGTGCGCATGCCGGGGCTCTCGATCTGAAAGCAGCCGATGGTGCGGCCGCCTGCCACCATCGCGGCGGTATCGGGGTCGTCGGGTGGAACACCTTCTAGCACGGCCAACGGGGTGCGGAATTCTTTGCGCCGCCACGAGCGGATCTGCTCGGCCACGTCGCCCAGCACCGTCAGCCCGCGGATGCCCAGCAGATCGAGCTTTACTAATCCGCAGGCTTCCACGTCATCCAGATCGAACTGGGTGATGATGACACCCTTGCCCCCAGAGCGTGCAACAGGAGTGAAATCGGTGATAGGGCCCGGGGCGATTACTACGCCGCCCGGGTGCACGGACAGATGGTGCGGCATACCGAGCAAGGACGATGCTTCTCGGAACACGCGCATGTGGCGCGGGCTGCCAGCGTGCTGTTCGATCAGCGCGGCAAAGGGGTTTTCGGGTGGTTTTCCTGGCTGGGCTTCTTCCTGGGCGGGCCGCCAATAGTGATGCAGCTTAGCCGTCATCGCGCGTATCTCCTGCGGCTTGAACCCGTGCGCCTTGGCGACCTCGCCCAGCGCTGAGCGCGAGCGGTAGGTGTTGACTGTGCCAACCATAGCAACCTGATCCTGTCCGTAGGTCTCGAACAGGTGGTTGATTACGCTGTCGCGGCGGCGCGAGCAGAAATCGGTGTCGATATCGGGCGGGGTGGCGCGGGCCGGGTTGAGGAAGCGCTCGAAGTACAGATCCAGCGCCAGCGGATCGGGTGTGGTGATGCCAATACAGTGCGCCACCAGCGAAGAGGATGCCGACCCGCGCGACGCGGACGGCACGCCGGTGCTCTGCGCGTAGGCTATCATCTCTTCAGCGATCAGGAAAATCGGTTCATACCCCCGCGCGGCGATGGTTTCTAGTTCCTGGTCCAGGCGGTGAGAGAGTGCGGGCGTCAGGTCACCGTACAGGCGGCGCGCGCCCTCTTCGGCCTTGCGGCGAAGCAGCTCGGCGGCGGTAAGCCCATCCGGAAGCGGAACGCGCGGGTAGTGCGGCTTGTTCAGGTTCAGCTCGCAGGCGCAGCGTTCGGCGACTTCGGCTGTGCCGCGCAGCGCCTCGGGCAGTTCAGCGAAGCGGCGCTCCATTTCCAACGCGGAGAGGAAGCGCGAGTCGGGCGGGGCAGCCAGCGAGTCTGGCAGGCGGGCCAGTGGCGTGATGGTGCGGATCGCCGCCGCGGTTCGCTGGAGCGCAGCCTGCTCGGCCTCCAGGTAGTAGATGTTGTGCGCGGCGGCGGTTGGCAGGCCCAGCTCGCGGCTGATCCGCGCGAGGGCAGCGTTGGCGGCACCGTCGCGTGGAGTTTGCCGGTGTAACTCGACGTACAGTCGGCTGGGGAAAATTTCGCTCAACTGCCCCAGCAGTTCGCGGGCTGATTGTTCACCCGTAGGGTGATCGAGCGCTCGCTGCGCCGACCCTCGGCAGCCGCCGGTCAGGCACAGCAGGCCCTCGGCATGCTGCTCCAACTGCTCGATCGTGCCGGGCAGCGGCGGATCGATTTCTTCGCCACACAGCAGCGCGGAGGAAAGCCGGCATAGGCTGCGCCAGCCGGTTTCGTTCTCTGCCAGCAGCACCAGCGCCCCGGTGGTGGATGCGCCTGCTGCTGTCTCTACCGGCGCGAGCCGGTACGGCAGCAGCAGATCGATCTCCAGGCCCAGAATGGGCTTGATGCCGTTTTTTCGGCAGGCGCGGTAGAAACCCAGCGCCCCGGTCAGACTCAAATGGTCGGTGAGCGCCAGAGCCTGCATGCCATGCGCGGCGGCAGTGCGCGCGAGGTCATCCGCGGTGGGCAGCCCTTCGAGAAACGAGCAGCAGGAATGGGTGTGCAGGTGGGTGAACAATGCCCCTACCGCTTCCTGTCTCAACCGGCGGTTTCCGCCAAAACGGTCAAAGCAGCGGTGATTCCGCGCAGGGCGGTATCGCGCTCCATGCTCGGGCGCTGTTGGCCTGTTTCTACGACCTGTTCTGGCAGGCTGGGCATGTGGATAAACCCGGCAGGTACGGTTCGGCCATTCTGTCGCAGATGATGCAGCATGGCGTAGAGCACCTGGTTGCACAGGTACGTCCCGGCGCTCATCGATAGTTCCGCGGGCACGCCTTCGGCACGGATGGCTTCTACGATTTTTCGCACCGGCAGGGTGGCAAAGTAAGCATCCGGCCCGCCCTCTATCACGGGATGGTCGACCAACTGCTTACCGGCGTTATCGGGGATGCGGAAGTCGAGCAGGTTGGCGGCGATGCGCTCTACCGAAATGGCAGACCGCCCTGCGGCTTCGCCCAGGCAAATTACGGCATCCGGGCAGTGATCGTCCAGCAAATTGAGCAGCATTTGCGGGGCGCGGGCGGTATCTACGGGCAGGATCGCGGCGCAAATCTCCGCTCCGCCGATCTTCTCGCCATCCAGCGCTTTTGCAACCTGCTCAGACGGGTTGTGTTTGGAGCCGCCAAACGGCTCAAAACCGGTGACGAGGATGCGGCGCAGAGAGATTTTTGGCATGGTTTTTTCCTATGCAGGTACTTTGTACCGTTGTGCGTGACCTACTCCGTTGGTCACGCACAACCCGCTAGAATAGGGCGGCAGCAGGCTCATCCACCAGCCAGCGCACCTCGCCGTCCTCTGGCTGGATCGCCTGAGCCGGGTAGCGGTCAGGCTGGTAAGAGCCGTACAGCACGCGCTGGAGGGTATAGCTTTTGCCCTCGCCCGCTACGAGGAAGAGTACCTGCGCGGCGCGATTGAGGATGGCGGGGGTAAGGGTGATGCGCCACGCGGCGAGCTTATCCACCCATTGGGCCGCGACCCAGCGCGTTTCTTCGTGGATGGCGGGCGTGCCGGGGAAGAGCGATGCTGTGTGCCCATCGTCGCCCATGCCCAGCAGCGCCAGGTCGAAGCGCGCGCGTTCGCGGATTTCTTCCTCTTCCACGTTCGAAAAGTAACGCAGCAGCACTTCCTCATACAGTTCGGCGGCCTGCTCGGGGCGGAGCTCGGCGGGAATGCGGAAGATATTTGGCTCTGGCACGGGGACGTTCTCAAAAAGAGCCTGTCGGGCGCGGTAGAAGTTGCTGTCGGGGTGATCCGGTGGCACGACGCGCTCATCGCCCCAGAAGAAATGCGTCCGCGACCAGTCCACCCGCTCGCTGAACGGCTCGGAGGCCAGCAGGGCATAGAGGCTCAATGGTGTGCTGCCGCCGGAAAGCGCCACGCGGAAGACCCCATGGTCGGCGATGGATTCTTCGGCAAGCTGGATAAAGATCTCCGCGGCGGATCGGGCGAGAAACTCGGTATTGGGGAAGATTTGAACGTTCGGCATGTTGCGTATTCACCCTTTAAGGTCTGGGCCAACTACCGGTATTGCCGCACCGTGAATGGCACGGGCGGCAGGAGAGGCCAGGAACAGGATCACGTCTGCCAGCGCTTCGGGAGAAACCCATTCGCTGGTGTCGGCATCGGGCATATCAGCACGGTTCTGCGGTGTGTCGATGACGCCGGGCAGCACGCAGTTGACGTTAATGCCCGCGTGCTTCAATTCATCGGACATGCTTTCGGTCAGGCGCAAGACGGCGCTCTTGGCGGCGGTATGCGCGGACTTACTCGCCCCGCCTTTCAGCGACGCGGCAGCCGCCCCCACGTGAATGATCTTTCCCGACCCGCGGGCCAGCATGGGCGGCACAACTGCACGCGACGGCACCAGCACGGTACGGAAGTTGCGGTCGAACAGGGCATACCAGTCGGTAAGGGACGTCTCGTGTGTAGGTTTGCCGGGCTTCCAGCCGCCGCCGGGTGTTACCAGCACGTCGATCTGCCCAAAGCGGCGCACGGCTTCATCCACTACGCCCTGCACACCCGCTTCATCGGTCAGATCAATACCATCAACGAACAGGTGGCTGCCATTGAGATCTGGAAGCGCGGCGGTAAGCCGCCCGGCTCCACGGTCTGGCAGTATCATATGCGCTCCGGCAGCCGCGAAGGCGATTGCCACGGCCCGGCCCAGGTTCCCGGCAGCCCCCGTTACCAGCACAACTCGGTCGGTGAAGTCAAACATGCTTCTATTATAAGCGATCGACTTAAGAACTATCCGAAAAAATATTGCTTGTGTTTGTTGTGTGGGTGGCGTAGCCACCCACACAACAAACACAAAACATTCTTCGGATGGTTCTTAATCAAACAGCTGGTTTTTGCCGATTTTTCCGCGCTTTGCGCCCCGATTGCATCAGCCCTTCGATCCAGCCAGCCAGCCCTTCGGGCGGGGGGTAAATCAGCAGCGGCCAGGTGGGTAGATCGCGTGCCTGGAGAGCGGCGTTCGCCGCCTCAATCCCGGTGACGACTGCCCGTTCCAAGAACATCGAGGGACTGGGGTGGTGGACCCAATCGCCGCAGCAGTACAGCTCGGGCCAGGGCGTTTGCGTGCCCAGGTGTTTATTTGCCGGGCCGATGCCAAACAGCGTGTGCGTTTTGGCGTTGCGCTGAATAGCCTGATGAATGCGCCGGTTGCGCAGTTCGGGGAAAGCAGCCTGAATATCGCTGATCGCGCGCGAGAGCAGCACGGTATCCGGCTCGGTGAGCAGCTCGGGCGGGCCGTAGATGTGGGCTTCGATGGCGCTGCCGCCAGTCGCCTTGCGCCAGCGGATAAACGGCTCTTGCAGCCGGTCGAGCCAGAAGAAATTATCGAGGATGAAATCGCCGGAGAAAATGCCGCCTTCCGAGGTCGCCTGGGGGGTGCGGTCGTACCACACGCGCACGATGACCGTTTCCATGCCGCGCGGCCAGTGCATTTGCTCTGCCTGGGGCGCGGTGACCGGGCTTTGGCGCAGAATTTCCGCCGTGCCGGGCGAGTCGGTGGCGAGGACTACTTGCGCGCAGATCGTGTTCATTTTGGGCTGTCCTTCGCGCTGCCAGCACACTCGCCAGCCGCTGTCCTCCCGATCCAACCGGGTGACGCGCGCGCCCAGAGTCAGGCATCCGCCCAATTCCTGCAACCGGCGCACCATCGGATCGATCAGCACCGTTCCGCCGTCGCCAGGCATATAAGAGAATGCCCACGAATCGCGGCGCATCACCGTGTAGAAGCGCAGGAAGGCCAAAAAGCCCGACAGGGGTATTTCATCCGGCTGCCCCGAAAGCCCCGAGCGTGCCAGGCCAATGAAGAATGCGCGCAGCGCGGGCGACCAGCCTTTTAGCAGGTCGCTGAGGTGATGGCCTTCCATTGGCTGGCTCTCGCGCAGCGGATCGATGCCAACGGCGAACAGCAGCCCATGCCAGACGTTGACCAGCGAGAGCCAGTCGCGCAGGCCGATGGTGGCGAGAAAGCTGGGACGCAAGAATAGGTGCAGGTAGTGGAACGGAGCCGGGAACCAACTCTGGCGAATGGCGCTGCCCACAGCTGCTTTCTTGATGCTGTTGCCGCGTCGATAGATCCAATCCTCTTCCTGGGCGGGGACGAACACCGGGCGGATGCGGTGGCGAGCCAGGGTGGCTTGCAGGTTCACGTAGCCCGACCAGATGCCGTGCACGCCGTGTTCACCGGGGAACTGCCAGCCGTCGATCACGACCGCATCTTTGCCGGATACGCGCCCGCCCGCGCGGCTGGGATCTGCTTCGAGCACTTGCACAGCCAGCCCGCGCTCGGCCAGATGTAGGGCAGCGGTGAGACCGGCCAGCCCGCCCCCCACAACGATCACATCGGGCGGGCTGTTCTGCGGGCCATCTATCATTCGCCGGTACCCCGCGTAACGGTTAGTCCCCAGTGCTGCTGCGCGTGGGCGAGGAATGCCGCGGGGTCCGCTGCCTGGCTGGGCGCCAGCAGCCCGGAGACCGAATATTCAGGCGCGGTCATGCGGGCGGCCATATAAACGGCAATTTCCGCGGTCAGGCCGTAGGGATCTTTGCCTTCAATTGCCGTCCAGCGGATATCGCCGCCGCGGCGGATCTGGACGAGGATGATGAAGGGCGAGTCGGCGCGAATACTCTCATCGAGGGCGGTTGATGGTGAGGCACCGCCGCGTTCGGCGATGCTGAGGATCAGCGGGCGCAGAATGCTGCGCGAGAGGCGGGCAAACAGCGGCACCAGAACCGGTGCCCAGAACCGCGCGCCGGGCGTCGTGGTCATCCATGCGTCGACCTTGCGAACCGGCAGGTGCGCGGGCAGCGTTACACTTTCAGATGAAGGAAAGTTGAGCGCGTGGCGGGTAATTCCGCCGGGCAGCGTAAACCGGCGAACCTTGCCGCCGGGTATCTGCCCGACCCAATCGCCATCACGGTAGGTAATCCAGGAGGTTGCCAGGGAGCGGACCGCCGATTTGCGCGTTCCGCGGCTGGCGCCGGCTCCGCCCAGCGCGTAGACGACGTTGATCTCGTCCAGCAGCTCGGAATCTGGGTCAGGCGCCATCTCTTGCCCGAGCAAGTTCGCGGCGCAGTCGGCAAATGCGACCTCGAAGCCGCAAGCGGGCACCAGCGCAGCGCCGGTGCGCTGGGCCATTTCGTCGTAGGTGCGCGCACGGAACACGTAGCCCAGCTCGTTGGTCATATCCAGGTAGTGCACCCCCGCCATCGCCGCCTGCGCGATCACCTTCTCGCCGAGATCGGTAAACGGCCCGGCGCAGTTGATCAGCATGCGACTGCCGGAGAACAGCGCTGGCAGGGTTGCGGGTTTCAGGGCATCCGCCACCAGCCATTCTGGCTTTGCGCCAAGCTCAGCGGAGAGCGTCGCCAGCTTTTCCTCGGACCGGCCCGCAATGCGGAATGCGATTTTTTCCCGGTCGAGCGTGTGGGCGATCAGTCGCCCGGTATATCCTGTCGCGCCAAAGAGAGTGATCATGTGGTGTCCTGATTGGAGATTATCCTGGGGCAAATGTCGGTAATTCGCCAGTGCGGCTGGCGGGGTAGCGCAGCCATTCGGTAAGCCAATCCAGCGGACGGGCCTGCATCAGGGAAGCTTCTGCGTAGCACTGCTGGAAGCAGCTCGTGCACATGGTTGGCGGGGCGCCGAACTCGGCGGTTGCACGGGAAATGGCTTCATCCCAGGTGCGAACGTCGCGCAGGTTGCAGGGCCGCCCCCCATGGCCGTTGTTTTCCTTCTCGATTGGCCGGCAGGGGTACAGCAGCTCTCCGTGAGGCAGCACGCGCGGGTTGAGCATTGGGTAGCAGGCGTAGGGGTGGAAATCGAGCAGCGTGCGCAGGTACGCCCGGCTGCCCAGGATCGGCCCGCCCTGCGCTTTGCGCTCCAGCAGCTCGGCGAGGAAGGCCTTGTACTCCTCCGATACCAGCAGATCGTAACTGGGCCAGTTCATCACCGCCTGGGGCGAGAAGGACACCAGAATACCATGCCGTTCGCAGAACTCGATCACCGACCGCGCGCCGGGCAGAGTCTGCGGTGTCACAACGCAGTTGAGGATCATGCGATAGCCAAAGCGCTTCTGCGCGGCGGCGTAGGTGGCGATGTTTGCCAGAATGCGGTCCGTGGTGTGCCGCGGCACGCTGACGATATCGCTCCACAGCGCGGCATCGGTTGAGTCGAGGCTGATCACCAGGCGGCTGAGGTGCGGCAAAAATACCTCGTGTTGGTGCAGCAGGGCGGCATTGGTGAGCATGGTAATGCTGCGGAAGCGCAGCTCGCGCTTTGCCCGCTCGATCAGCGCATCGATTTGCGGATGCAGCAGCGGCTCGCCGCCGGTTAGAATCACGGCATCGGTGCCGGTGCGAATGGTACGAAGCACGGAGAGCGCATCTTCCAGCGGAGGCGGGGGAATATTCTGCCCGTTGCGGCGCGCGCCAAAATCTTCACAGTAGGCGCAGTTGAGGTTGCAGTGCGTGGTGACGTAATAGGTCACCACCAGCGGGCGCGGCAGTCGACCACGGCGGAGCAGGTGATCCCGGCGCAGCAGGTACAGCAGATTCAGACCGTAATTGAGGGTAGATCCAGGCATAAACTGGGATAATAATACTTGATCTATACGATTTACAGTGGGGCAAATACTTTACACATTTACAAGGTGGGGTATGAAACTCTCCAACCAGGGCTTTTCAACGCTATCATTTTTGGAGAAGGGAAAGGCCAAGATCCGGCTGGGCGGATATGTCCGCCCAAGCATCCGTCATAAAAGGGTAGGCTGCCTTACGGATGATGGAGATGGCCAGGTT
>JAEYTI010000123.1 GCA_023434145.1 Chloroflexota bacterium
GGGTGGGGGCGTCTAAATCTTTTTCCCCGCCCCCCAACCCACCAACGAAATGAAACACCCCCAGCAAGCTGTACTACACGAAAAACGCCATTATGGTATTATTTACACCATCATGGGTAAGGTGAAAATTTTACTGGCAGACGATCATGCGATTGTCCGGGCGGGAATTCGCAAAGTGATTGATGAAATTCCCGATCTGGAAGTTGTGGCCGAGGTTGGGGATGGCCCGTCGCTCTTTGAGGCACTCAATCGAGAGCATCTCGATTGCATCCTGATCGACATTACTATGCCTAATTTTGACCCAGTCGAAGCGACGTACCAGATCCGCGCTCAATTCCCCATGCTCAAGATACTGGTTGTGAGCGCCTACGACGACGATACCTACGTACAAGGGCTGCTGAAGGCTGGGGCAAATGGTTACCATTTAAAAGACCAGCCGCTTTCTGATCTGAAGCTGGCAGTGCAGCGCGTGCTGGAAGGTGACCGCTGGATTTCGGGGTCGCTAATTGGCAAGCTGGTCAGATCGGTGCAGCCGGTTTCCGCCACATCGATGCTCACCCCTCGCCAGCGCGATATCCTGCGCCTGCTGCAGCAGGGAATGGACAACCAGGGTATTGCCCAGGAGACGGGGCTGAGCGTGAAGACGGTGGAGAATCACCTGACGCGCCTGTATAAGCAGATCCAGGTTGCCAGCCGCCTGGAGGCCGTCCGTTACCTCAACCAGCACCCCGAGGTTCTGGGTGTGGTGGGGCAGGAGGCGGTGCATACGCCAATGGAGAGCGCCAATCCCAAGTCCATCAATATTCTACTGGTGGATGACAACCCGCGCTATTTGCAGCAGCTCCAGCGCGTGATTGGCAAGGTATGCCCGTATGCCGTGCTGTACCAGGCGGAGAGCATCGTATCGGCGGTGCATCTGGCCCAGCGCACCAGCCCGCGCCTGGTGCTGGTGGATGTGGTGCTGGGTGAAGAAGACGGCATCCGCTGCGCGCGCCGGGTCAAGGCGATCTCGCCGCAGTCGCGGCTGATTATGATGAGCGCCTATCCTGACCGCGAATTCCACCGCTTGAGCCTTGAAGCGGGCGCGGTGGCCTTTTTGGACAAGAAAGATCTCGACGCGGTCACGCTGCGCCAGGTCATCGAAGACGTGATGGCATAGTTTTTGTGTCGTTTCGAATATACCCGTCGCAATGCGATGGATATGTTCGAAACGACACAAAAATTAAGGGCACTGGATGACGGCCTGCGCCCACAGGCAGCCGCCGCAGGCAGGGAACTCATTGGCCAGGCAGTCTTCCTCGTTGGCCTGTGAGAGATCGCAGCCGCCGCAGAAGGTGCAGGGTGCAAACGCAAACCCCTGGATTCCCTCGCGGTAGGCAGCGTATCCCGCATCGTTCCAGAGATCGAGCAGCGGGCGCTCGTTGACGCTGCCGATGGTGTGCCGCCGATTGAGCCGGGGCTTGCCGTGCAGGTAGCTGTAGTGCGTGTGCAGCAGCGCCAGGCACGGGCTGAGCGAGCCGTCCCAGCCGATGGCGGTGGAACCCGACTCAATAAAGCTGCACACATCATTCGACCCGCCCAGGTTGTTGCCCGCGAACGAAACGTTGCAGCCGCTGTTCAGCGCGGCCAAAAACGCCGTGCTGGTTGTTTCGTTCAGGTCCATCTTGGGAAGGCTGATCTTGGGCAGCCAGGGCGAGGGCAGGTAGGTGATCTGCGAGAGCGTGCGGTTGTACAGCACCTCACCAATCATCTCTTCGGTATAGGGCAGCACGTTGCTGACCGAGAAACGCGAAGCGCCCAGGCTGCGACCGATACGGATAATTTCGGGCAAATCGGTAATGTTGCGCTTCATCGCCACAAAGGCCACGCCGATCTCTGGGGTGGGGCGGTGGGCAGGCTTGCGCATCTCGCGGAAGCGGCGCACGTTCTCAATGATGCGCGGAAGCTGGGCGCCCAGGCGCACATCAGCGTAGTGATCGGGGGTTGCGCCGTCAATCGATACCCACAGCGTATCCAGCCCGGCATCGATCAACTGGCGCGCGCGTGTTTTGTTCAGCATCGTGCCGTTCGTGATCATCTCCACCCGTGCGCCCAGCGCCTTGGCCTGTGCGATCCACTCGATGGTACGCGGATGGTGCAGCGGCTCGCCCAGCCCGCCGAAGAACACCAGCGGCTTTTCGTCAAGCGCGCGCAATCCTTCCAAAACATGGGCAAACGTTTCATCGCTCATGCGGCCCATCGTTTCATCCCAGTTGTTGCGGATACAGGTGCGGCAGGCAAGATTGCAGTATGAGGTCGGCTCGATGTAAATCTTTCGAAGCTGCGTGATGGGTCTGTGCAATCGCACACCGTGTTCATCCTGCTCGATGCGCATCCGCGCGCCAGGCCGCGCCCCAAACTGCCGCGTAACCTCCGCCGGAAGAATCACCCGCCCCTGTTCGTCCACTTCTGCCCAGAAGATCTCGTTTTGTTCCATCATTAATCCCACGAATTGAACCAGTTCAGTAGATTTATTGTACCGGTACAATGTTGTGACACAACGGGCATCTCTCCCCAATTGGGGTGACAAAGTTAATATTTATAAGTCGCCTAAGCCATTGGTAGGGGAATCGCGCCCTATGAGCGCCTCCAAAAAGGGGTATTGGGAGTTTATGTTGCACGAAGTGCGACAAAAACTCCTGCTTCTTTTTTCATGCTGGCGCTGCCCACCCTCTCGACTCCCGATTCACGCTACAATAAATACAGCCGCGGGATAGGTTTTTTGCCCCCGCTTGCCCTGGGTGTTATAATCCGGTGGCAAAACGAAAAGGGGGATGGCTGCCGGGCATGCTCCTGCGGCGATCGAAACATCACGGACCAAGAGGGATAAATGCAAACCATTCACTTTGGCACGGACGGCGTGCGTGAGACGGCAGGTATATGGCCCATGGATATCCTCGGCGCGCAGCGCATTGGCATGGGGGTTGGCCGTTACTTGATGGAGAACAACAGCAATCCGCGGGTGCTGATTGGGCGCGACACGCGCATATCGGGTGATATGCTGGCGTCGGCGATCAGCGCTGGGCTGCTTTCCTATGGCGTAGACGTGGTAGATGCGGGCGTAATCACCACTGCCGGCGTTGCGACGCTAACCCGCAAGCACGGGTTCAACCTGGGCGTCGTCATTTCGGCTTCTCACAACCCGTGGACCGAGAACGGCGTAAAGCTCGTTGGTTCGGATGGGTTTAAGTTCAAGGATGAACTGGAAGCCAAAGTGGAGGGATATATAAATGAAGCGCGTCCCTCTGAGATTCAGAAGTTCGGCACGCTCACCCTTGATGGGAACCTGGTGGAAGATTATGTGCAGTACCTGATCGCTCCGTTTGATCCGGCGCTGTTTTCGCGCCTGCGTTTAGTGATGGACTGCTCCAACGGTGCGGCGAGCGCCATTGCCCCGCGCTGTTTTGAGCTGCTGGGCGCAACGGTGCACGTGATGAACAACCAGCCAGACGGCACGAACATCAACAACAACGCCGGGTCTGAGGTGGTGCGTGCCGGACGCAGCAAGCTGCCACAGTTGATCCGCGAAACTGGCGCGCATTTTGGCGCTGCTTTTGATGGCGACGCGGACCGCGCGGTATTTTTGGATGAAAGCGGAGCGCTGGTGGATGGCGACCACGTGCTGTACCTGCTTGGCAAGCACCTCAACGAGAAAGGCCACCTTTCCGGTGGCATGATCGTCACCACTGAGATGGCGAATGCCGGGCTTGAGAAGGCCCTGTCCTCGGAAGGCATCCAGGTGAAATACACCAAAGTGGGCGATAAGTACGTGGTGCGTGAAATGCTGGAGCACGGCTACCGTGTGGGCGGCGAGCAGTCGGGACATATCATCATTCTGGATGACGATCACACCACCGGCGACGGCATCTACACCGCGCTGTACGTGGCGCAAGTGCTGTTACAGAACCCCGAAGTATCACTGCGCGCTGCCACGCAGGGAATGGTGAAGTTCCCACAGGTGATCGCTTCGGCAAAGGTCACGGCGAAACCGAAGCTCGACGAGCTCGCGCCGTTCCTTCAGGCGCGTGATGGGGTAAACGAAGAGCTGGAAGGGAAGGCAGTGATCAACACGCGCTATTCGGGCACTGAGCCGCTGTTCCGTGTGATGATCCAGAGTGAGACGGGGCACACGATGGAAGATATCGCCCGTCTGGCAATCCGCCTGTGTCGCGCGGTGCAGTCCGCTACCGGCGACGCGAACGCCCACATTGACGTGAAAGACTGCACGACCGGTGCATCCATCGATGTAACCGGTGGCGATGCTTCGTGAAGCGGCAGCCAAATGACGGCGAATGGGAGGAAACATGACGACTTCTGAGAGAGCAAACCCGACCCAGGTCAGCGTGGATACGTTCAAGACCGGGGCGTGGGTGATGGACCTGGATGCGATTGCAGCCTGGATGCAGGGAATGGAACACAACCGCGCTGACCTGAACAACGGCTTTGCCCGCGGATTCTTGTCGCTCAAGCGGCGGCTGTTGGAGCAGGCGGATAATGATGCCGTGCGCGAACGCGGCATGGAACTGATGCGCGATTTTGTCGCCCGCGTGCGCCGGATGCTGGAAGCAGAATCCCTGCCGCCTGAGGATTTGCCGCTGCTGTTCGGTATCTTGATGACGGTGGTGGGCGAGGTTGGCCCCTACCGCTACGAGACGCGCCGCGACCCAGAAGGCACGGTCGCCAGCAAGTTCCTGCGCCCAATGGAAGAAATCCGCGCGGAGGCCATCGCGGCGGCGAAACTACTGTTCCGCCAGCCGGTGTTTGGCCCAGTTGCTGAGAGCATTGCGAGAGAGATCGATCCGCTGCTGGACGTTGCCGCGGAAGCCTATGGCGAAGAACGCGACCAGTACATGCCGTTCCGCATCATCCAGGCGGGCAAGGTTGCCGAGCGCCTGCTGGACCTGGCGCACTGGTTGGAAGCGCGCCCGCAGGCTGTCGCCGGAAAGCTGGTGGACGTGCTCTACCGCTGCTACGATCTGAAATACCCACGCTTTGGCACTTCGGGCCTGCGCGGCGTATGGCAGAAGGATTTTACCGAGATCAAAGCCCGCCGCACGGCGCAGGCCATTTGCCAGTTCCTCACCGCTTCAGATATCCCCGACTTTGTGGTGCCGCGAGCGCGCGATTTTTCGGGCAAATGGATTGTGATGGGCTACGATGGCCGCCGCAACTCGACCACGGTGGTCAACTGGATTGCTGAGACGGTGCTGGCAAACGGCTTTTCGGTGTACATTACCAGCCGGCCCACGCCCACGCCGGTAATTGCCTTCTTCACCACCGAAGTGGTGGGGGAAGACGCGGCCGGCATCATCAACTGCACCGCCAGCCATAACCCGCCCGACTGGCAGGGGATCAAGTTCAACCCGCGCGAAGGCTACGCCGCCACCACCCACCTGACCGACATCATCGCCGCGCGCCTGAACGAGATGCAGCTTTTGGATGTGCAGATCGAGGGTTCCCCGGTGGCCGAGGCTGAGGAACAGGGCCGCGTCCGTTACTACGACCCGATCCAGCAGTATCATGCCTGGCTGCACCAGAACGGCAAGGGCAACGCCCGCATCCCGCTGCATTGGGACAAGATGCGCGAATATTTCCGCGACCGCCTGGTGGTAGTCGATGAGATGCACGGCGCTGGACGCGGCTACATGGAGATCATTCTCGGGCGGCAGGGTATTCCTTTCCAGGTGCTGCATCACGAGCGCGACGAGAACCTGGGCGGTTTGCCCTATGCGAACCCCGAAATGCCCTTTATCCAGCCCTTAATCGATACGGTCAAACAGACCGGCGCGGCGCTGGGAATGGGCATGGATACAGACGCTGACCGCTTTGGCTTGGTGGGCGAGGGCGGGACGTATTATCGCCCCAACCAAATCCTCGCCATGCTCTCGTACTACCTGGGCTGCGAGCTGAAGCTGAGCGGGCGTATCGTCATCACGCAAACAGGCCTGCCGATGATCAACGCCATCGCCGAGCACTTTCCCAACATTGAGCGCCCGGCAGAAGGCTCGCTGCCTCCCTACATCGACGCGACCTTCTACAAGCGCCGGGTGGGTGAGCGTGAGGATGTCGTTTTCAAAAATACCTTCGTGGTGCCGGTGGGCATCAAGTACATCGTCGAGATCCCGCGCATGACCACCAATTACAAGTTGGAGCCGGACGAAGTACTGCCGAGCAACTGGATGGACCGCCTGCTTATCGGCGGCGAGGAGAGCTCGGGCCTCACCACGCGCGGTCATGTGGCCGATAAGGACGGCATCTGGGCCAACCTGCTGATTATGGACATGGTGGCGTACTATAAAAAGCCGTTGAGCGAGATTTGGAAGATGGTGTGCAGTGCACAGGGCGGCTGGATCTCCTACGGCGGGCGCGTGGACGTAGACGCCTCGGATCGCGCCAAAGAGAAGCTGATCAGCTACTACCTGGATGCCTTCAAGGGCAAAAAGCCCGGCGAGGTGATGATCGAGGGATACCCGGTGCTGTATGCAGGCGGCATCCGCTACGACATGGTGGAGATCTTCCTGGGCGATAAGGAAGGCCGCAAGCGCAACTTCCTGCGCATCCGCGCCTCGGGCACCGAGCCGATCAACCGCATCTACACCGAAACCAGCGATCCCGAGCTGTGGCGTAAACTGCTGAACTTTGTGATGGCAAAGCTGGACGAGTTCTCCGTTGAGGAGATCCAGGGCGCGTACCGCATCGAACGGCTGGCTGATCTGCTGGCCAACACCAGCCCCGGCGATTGGGAGAAAGTGGCCCGGGCGGTGAAAGACAAACTGGCGAAGGCCGGCTGGAAGCGCGACGACCTGATCACCACACTGCATATCAAATCGCAGACCATTGAGCGCCATAACCAGCATATCGTACACAAGTGGCTGGAAATATTGTAGAAAAATTGTATCTGCTCAGCCGCAGGGCTTCTGTTTGAATCGCGGGCTGCGCCCGCCTGTTATAGAGGGGTTTGTCGCCCTTATGCGAACGCGAAGCGTTCGCAGAACGGTGACAAACCCCTCTTTCGGCTCCCGCAGGGAGCGTTTCTCGCGTAGCAACCTGTAGGGCTGAGGAGTTACGAAAAAAATATGATCCCTTGGAGACCCGGTCTCCAAGGGATCATATTTTTTACTCTTTTGCTACCAAATCTTGATATTCAGGATGCCGTTTTAGATAGCCTTGCACGAAAGTGCATTCCACCTTCACCGCAAACTTGTTGGCGCGGGCATATCCGAGCGCGGCTTTTGCCAGCGAGCTGCCAATCCCGCGGCCTTCGAGCGCCGCGGGTACCTGTGTTTCTTCCAGCACCATTACGTCACCATCCTGCCGGTACTGCAAGAATGCCAGATGTCCATCCTGGTTCACTTGAAATCGTTTGATATTGCCATCATGGGCGACGTCGATCTCTGCTGCCATTCTACCTCCTGTGATAAACACTTTTGGTTCTTATCCTATTCTCAGGAGTCTTCTGTTTATGATGTGCGACGCAGTCGCACATCATAAACAGAAAAAACTTTCTTATCCCCCATTTTGAAGCGCCTTCTTCCCCGCTTCCAGCAGGCGCACGATTGCATCTACATCATACACGCAACCGGCCCAGGTTCCACCCCCCACTTCTTGCAGGGCAGCCCACAGGCGCGTATCGGCAGGTAAATCCTCGCGCGGATGCAGCCCGGGGTGCGGTTCGCGCTCCGCCAGCAGTCGTGCGGCTTCCTCCTCGTTCAGCGGACCGTCGGGCGTTCCGACGAGGTTGATCTGCCCGGTCAATGAGGTCCGGTCAATAACAATCTCGATCGCGTCTCCATCGCGCAGCCTTCCGATGGGGCCGCCTGCCAGCGCCTCTGGGCCGATGTGACCGATACAAGCGCCGGTGGATACGCCTGAGAAGCGTGCGTCGGTGAGCAGCGGCAGGTGCTTTCCCCACGGCAGGTGCTTGAGAGCCGAGGTCAGCTCATAGACTTCCTCCATACCGGTGCCGAGCGGCCCGCCCCCGGCATAGATCAGCACGTCACCCGGTCGGAGCGGCGCCTCGCTTTGCCCCTTGATCGCCGAAATTGCGTCGCGCTCCGAGACGAACACGCGCGCTGGGCCGCGGTGGCGGTAGACATTGTCCTCGGAGACCACAGTCGGGTCGATTGCCGTCGCTTTAATCACTGCGCCCTGCGGCGCGATGTTGCCCACCGGGAAAACCAGCGTGCTCGTCAGTCCCTCGCGCCGGGCAGCGTCGGGGGACATAATCACAGTATCGGGGTCGGTGCCGCTGTCGCGCAGCACCTGCCGGGCAGCCTGGCGGCGCTCGGAGCCTTCCCACCAGTCGAGCAGGTCGCCAAGCGTCTCGCCGCCGCAGGTCATTGCCTCCAACCGCAGCAGGCCCAGCTCGCGCAGGTGCAGCATCACCTCGGGCACGCCCCCGGCCAGGTACACGTGCGCGGTGGAGAACCCGCGCGGACCGTTGGGCAGCACGTCTACCAGGCGCGGGGTACAGCGGTTGATGCGGCTCCATTCGTCAACGGTGGGGCGCGGCAGCCCGGCGGCGTAGGCTATAGCGGGAACGTGCATCAGCAGGTTGGTCGATCCGCCAAACGCGGCGTGGACCACCATCGCATTTTCGATCGCCGCGGAAGTGAGGTAACTCGCCATGTTTAGCCCCATTGCTTTCTGGCGCAGCACCGCCAGCGCCGAGCGCCGGGCCATATCCACCCACACCGGCTCGCCGGAAGGGGAAAGGGCGCTGTGCATCAGCGCCATGCCCAGCGCTTCGGCCACCACCTGCGAAGTGGCCGCCGTGCCGAGGAACTGGCAGCCGCCGCCCGCCGATCCGCACACCCGGCAGCCCATTTCGGCGGCATAGTCGAGCGTAACCAGCCCGTGGGCAAAGCGCGCGCCGATGGATTGGATCTTACCTGCGTCTTCGGCATCTTGCGAGGGCAGGGTTACTCCACCGGGGACGATAATGCCCGGCAAGCTGCTAGAGCCTGCCAGCGCCATCATCATGGCGGGCAGGCCCTTATCGCACGAGGCAATGCCGATCACTCCCTGACGGGTGGGCAGCGAGCGAGTCAGCCGCCGCAGCACGATGGCAGCGTCGTTGCGGTAGGCCAGCGAGTCGAACATGCCGGGCGTGCCCTGCGTGCGCCCATCACACGGGTCAGAGCAGTAAGCGGCGAAAGGCAGCGCGCCCTGTTCGCGCAGAGTCTCCGCGGCCTGGCGCACCAGCAGTCCAAGCTCCCAGTGCCCGGTGTGGTAGCCCAACGCCAGCGGCGTGCCATCCTCGCCGCGCAGTCCACCCATGGTGCTGAGGATCAGGAAGGCCGGGTGGTTGACCTCGGAAGGGTCCCAGCCCATGCCTGCATTCTGCGTCAGCCCAAACAGGTTGCCGGAAGGCTCTTCCAGCAGCATCTGCTCGGTGAGCGGCAGCCGGCCGGTCGGGCCATCTGCGATGACGCGCGTGCGGCGGATCTCATCGACCGAGCCAAGAACGTCTGCCAGGGTGGGTTTTTTCAGTGTGGACATGGAATACCTCCGAGGTTTTGGATATGATGGTTGTTTGTGATTGGATAGACGCAGTCTATCCAATCACAAACAACCATCTCTTCGACTATAATCATTGTAGCAAAAACTTTCCAACGCATGAGGAGCAACATGACACAGCATCTACGAGCCGTTCTGGTCGGCTGTGGGGGGATCAGCCAGGCCTGGTTGAAACCTGCCGCTGCGATCGAAGGGCTGGAGATCGTTGGGCTGGTAGATCTTCTGCCAGAAGTCGCCAAAAACCGCGCCGATCAGTTTGGTTTGCGCGTGCCGGTAGAGCCAAACCTGCCCCGCATGCTCGACGCCGCCCAGCCCGACATCGTCTTTGACTGCACGGTACCCGAGGCACACGTGGACGTGACGCTGGAGGCGCTTTCGCGCGGGTGCCATGTGCTGGGTGAAAAACCGCTGGCGGATTCAATGGAAAACGCCCGCCGGATGGTCTCTGCCGCGCAGCAGTCGGGTAAGATCTACGCCGTGATGCAGAACCGCCGCTTCGACGCCCGCATCCGCGCGGTGAAAGAGCTGTTGCAAAGCGGCGCAATCGGTCCCCTCACAACCCTCCACAGTGATTTCTTCCTCGCGCCGCATTTTGGCGGCTTCCGCGACCGGATGAAGCACGTTCTTCTGCTGGATATGGCGATCCACACCTTCGATCAGGCTCGGCTGCTCAGCGGCGCGGACCCGGTCTCGGTTTACTGCAAGGAGTGGAACCCCGAAGGCTCGTGGTACGCGCATGGGGCATCGGCGGTGGCGGTTTTTGAGATGACCGGCGGTGTGGTGATTACCTACCGTGGAAGCTGGTGCGCCGAGGGGCTTTCTACCACCTGGGAAGCCGACTGGCGCATGATCGGCGCTCGCGGCACGGCTCGCTGGGATGGCGCGGACGGCATGGCGGCGGAAACAGCCGAAGAAGCGGTGGATTTCTCGGCCAAAACAAACCCCGTGGCGTTTGCTCCGTACACTGGCCAACTGCACGGCGGGCACGGGGGATTGATCCGCGACTTTGTAGCGTGCATCCGCGAGGGGCGCATGCCGGAGACGATTTGCACCGACAATATCAAGAGTCTCGCGATGGTTTTTGGGGCGATCGAAAGCGCCAAGAGCGGCGCGCCCGTAACGATCGGGTAAGCTGGAGAAACATCAGGTAGTTGAATTTACAGGAGAAACAATGATACAGAAATCTCGTAATGATTGGGAGAATCCGCAGTTGGTGGCAGTGAACCGCTTCCCGGCCCACGCGACCGGGCTGCCGTTCTCGGATGAGGAAACGGCGCTAAAGGTGGCAATGGACGGCGTGTGGACCCGCCCGGTAGAAAAGTCGGAGTGGGCGATGGATTTGAACGCGAAATGGGCCTTCCACCTTGCGCCCAATCCCGACACACTGCCGGAAGGCTTTTTTGAAGAAGACTTTGATTACAGCGGATGGAACTTGATCGGCGTGCCGGGCAACTGGATGATGCAGGGCTACGACAAACCAATCTACACCAATGTGAAGATGCCCATCCCCAACACGCCGCCCTTCGTGCCGCAGGATGACAACCCCACCGGCCTCTACCGCCGCGAATTCCACCTCCCCTCGGAATGGGATGGACGGCGTATCATCCTGTCCTTTGGCGGCGTGGAATCGGCTTTTTACGTGTGGGTAAACGGGCAGAAGGTTGGCTTCAGCAAAGATTCGCGCCTGCCCGCTGAGTTCGATATTACCGACGTGGCGCGCAGCGGGCTGAACACCGTGGTCACCCAGGTGATCCGCTGGTCGGACGGCTCATTTATGGAGGACCAGGATCACTGGCGCATGGCGGGAATGTACCGCGATGTGATGGTCTATGCGCTTCCGCAGATCTACCTGGCGGACGTGTTTGCCAAACCCGAGCTCGACGCCGCCTACAAGGATGCCGAGCTGAGCATTGTAGCCCGCCTGGGCGGTGATGTGGACAATGCGGGTGGCTATCGGGTGGAGATGCAGCTCTTTGATGCGGAGGGCCAGCCTGTCTTCCCCGAATACGTGGGCGCGGAGTACAAGGTCACGCAGTGGTCGATGCCCGAGGTGACGATCAAACAGCCCGTGAGCGCGCCCAAGAAGTGGAACCACGAGACGCCCAACCTCTACACCCTTGTCGTGGCGCTGAAGAATCCGCAGGGCGAGGCTGTGCAGTATTACAGCCACCGCATTGGCTTCCGCAAGGTGGAAGTGAAGAACCGCGAGCTGCTGGTCAACGGGAAGATGGTCTACATCAAAGGCGTGAACCGCCACGAGCACGACGAGGAGCGTGGCAAGGCGCTGACGCTCGACTCGATGCTGGCAGACATCAAGCTGATGAAGACGTACAACATCAACGCCGTGCGTACCTGCCACTACCCCAACGACGAGCGCTGGTACGACCTGTGCGACGAGTACGGCATCTATGTGTGGGACGAAGCGAACATCGAGACGCACTCGGTCTATAACAAGCTGTGCAACGACCCCGAGTACCGCAACGCCTTCCTGGAGCGCGGTGTGCGCATGGTGGAGCGCGATAAGAACCACGCCTCGGTGATTGTCTGGTCACTGGGCAACGAATCGGGCTACGGGCCGAACCACGACGCCATCGCCGGGTGGATCCGCGGCTACGATCCCTCGCGCCTGGTGCATTACGAAGGCGCCATGCGCTGGGGTTGGGATCACGGGCACATTTCTTCGGACCTGGTCTGCCCGATGTACCCGCCGATCGAGCGGATCGTAGATTACGCGCTGGACGAGAAAATGACGCGCCCGCTGATCATGTGCGAGTACGCCCATGCCATGGGCAACTCGGTCGGCAACCTGCGCGAGTATTGGGAGGCGATTGAGACCTACCAGGGCTTGCAGGGCGGTTTCATCTGGGACTGGGTCGACCAGGGCCTGGTGAAGACCGACGAGAAGGGCGTACGCTATTGGGCTTACGGCGGCGATTTCGGCGACACGATCAACGACATGAACTTCTGCATCAACGGTCTGATCTTCCCCGACCGCACGATTCACCCGCCGATGGTGGAGTTCAAGAAGCTGATCCAGCCGGTGGGCTTTCGGGCGGCCGATCTATTGAATGGCATGGTGGAGATTACCAACAAGCACGACTTTGTCACCCTGGCGCATCTGGCAGGGGAGTGGGAATTGAGCGTGGACGGTGCGGTGGTTCAACGTGGACTGCTGCCCACTATGAGCACCCGCCCCGGCTTCTCGGAGGTGGTGTACCTGCCCTACAGCCAGCCGCGCCTGCCCGCCGGGGCAGAGGCCTTCCTGACCCTGCGCTTCAGGCTCGCCGCTGACACCGCATGGGGCGAATCCGGGCACGAGGTGGCCTGGGAGCAGTTCAAGCTGCCCATCGCTGCGCCGCAGCCGGTGCTGCTGCCCACCGCGGGTATGCCCGCGTTGGACGTGCGCGAGAGCGCGGATGCGATTACCGTGGTCGGGCAGGATTTTGAGATCGCTTTCGACCGCGCGACCGGCGCAATCTGCCGTTATACCTACAAGGGTACCTCGCTGATGCAAACCGGGCCTGCGCTCAACGCCTGGCGCGCCGCTACCGACAACGACGGCTTCAAGTGGAACGCCGAACAGGAGCGCAAATTGCTCTTGGATTGGCTGCAAGCCGGGCTGGACCGTCTGGAGCACAAGCTCGAGTCGCTGGAATGCGCGCAGCCGAAAGAACAGGCTGTGCGGGTGACGGCAAAATTTACGGTGCAAGCCCAGAATACTCCGGCGGGCTTCAAGCAAGCCGTCACGTATACCGTTTATGGCAGCGGCGCGGTGCTGATGGCGCAGGAAATCGATACCTTTGGCGAAATGCCAGCGCTGCCGCGCATCGGTGTGACATTCGATATGCCTGCCGGGTTCGAGACCTTCACCTGGCTGGGCCGCGGACCGGAAGAAAGCTATGTGGACCGCAAGGCGGGCGTGGCGGTCGGGCGCTACCAGGGCACGGTGGATGAACAGTACGTGCCATATATTCTGCCGCAGGAGAACGGTAATAAGACCGACGTGCGCTGGGCGGCCCTTAGCAATGGGCAGGTGGGCCTGCTGGCAGTCGGTGAGCCGCTGCTGGAGGTCTCCGTCAGCCACTACTCCGTCGCGGATCTTTACAAGTGCATGCACACCAACGAACTGACCCGCCGTGACGAAGTGACATTCAATCTCGACTTAATGCAGTGTGGCCTGGGCGGCAACTCGTGCGGCCCGCGCACGCTGGACAAGTACCTGGTGATGCCGGGCGCGTACCGCTTCTCGGTGCTGCTGCGCCCGTTCGCTGAAAGCGACGCGCTGGCGCGTATGGGCCGGGAGTGGGTGGAGGAAATCTAACCGATTATTGCCCCAGACTGGCAGGCCAGTCTGGGGCAATAATCAGGTGGCAAAAAAAGAAAAGAGAAAGGGGAGGAAAGCATGGCGAAACAGCGTTTGGTTATGCTGGTTGTGCTGCTGGCGCTGTTGGCGGGTATGCCGGGCTGCGCTGGGCTGCCGTTTGGCGCGCGCGTGGAGCCAATCACGCTGCGTTTTGCCTACCTGGAAAACGCCGCCGATTACACAGCCCTGGCAGAGGCCTTCCATAAGGAAAACCCGCACATCACCGTGGAACTGGTCGCCGTTCCGCTGGAGGGCAACCCTATGCGCTCGCTGGCGACCTACGCCGCAAACGCGGACGCCGTTCGGCTGCCTTCGATGGCGATCCAGGAAGAGGTGGCGGAGGCCCTGCTTCCGCTCGACACCATGATTTCGACCGATTTGAACTTTCCTCAGGCGGATCTGTTCCCCAACAGCCTCGATTCATTGCGGATGGACGGCAAGCAGGTCGGCATCCCGGCGGGGATCAACCCGTACGTGTTCTTCTACAATACGGAAAAATTTGCCGCTGCCGGGGTCCAGCCGCCCAATGCGAACTGGGCCATCGAGGATTTTATCAACACTGCCGTCAACATTAACAGCCCGGATACGGACGGAGGAGTTACCTTTGGCTACTGCACCTATCCAACCTTCATCGATCCGATCATGTTCTCCTACCTATTCGGCGGCGGAATCCTCGACAGCATCTACCAGCCGACCATGCCTACGCTCAACGATCCGGCCAATGTGGACGCGCTACGCTGGTACACCAGCCTGAAAACCGACTTTCAACTGCTGACGCCCGAACCGCTTTCTGCTCGCGCGGTGGGGATGTTTATCGCCCAGGGCAACTGCGCCTTCTGGATGGACACGCTCAACCGGGGAGCCTTTGGTCGCTTCGGCAGCGTCAAATCCGAGCCGCTGCCGCTGCCTGCGTACAACGCCACTTTCAACGTCGCCGAATTGGATGCTTACTCGGTGATAGCTACTTCGGCTCACTCTGAAGAGTCCTACCAGTGGATCAGCTTTTTGATGCAGCGGCAGGAAGCATCAGGCGCGATGGTTCCGCCAATGCAGGCGCTCGCGCGCTCGCCCGAGTACACGGCGCGGGTGTCAACAGGCACTGCCGGGGTAGCGCAGTCGTTAGGAGATCATACGGTACTGCTGGGACTAGAAATGTACCGTGACGCGCGAATGGGAAGCGTCATTGCGTTGTACGCGCGAGCCGCCGAACAGGTGATGCTGGAGCAGATCGACGCGCAAACCGCGCTCGACCAGGCGCAGTTGGAGGCGGAAGCGAATTTTAAGTAATCCGTAGTAACTGCTCAGCCCTATTTGGGCCTTTATGGCGGGCCACTGCTGTTGAAACGCTCCTGTATTTGTTTTGGGGCTGTCTCAAAAGTACATTGAGACAGCCCCTTCCGATTTTAAAGGGGATGTGATTCAATAGGGGCATGGCCAAGAAAAAACTACCGCCCGTGTTCAAAGAATATACGATGGGGCAGATG
>JAEYTI010000137.1 GCA_023434145.1 Chloroflexota bacterium
GTGCTGGCGCAGAGCGCCAGCACAACAACAAACAACTGTTATAATTTCCCCATGTCTGAACCTCGATTGACCCATATCGATGAGAGCGGCCAGGCCAGCATGGTGGACGTAGGCGCGAAGCCTGAGACCGAGCGCCTGGCAGTGGCAGCAGGGGAAGTGCTCCTGCGACCCGAAACGGTCGAATTAATCCGCCAGGGTTTGATGAAGAAGGGTGACGTGCTGACCGTGGCAAAGATCGCCGGGATTATGGGAGCCAAAAAGACCTCCGAACTGATCCCACTGTGCCACCCGATCGCACTCAATCAGGTGGAAGTGGAGCTAACACTTGCGGACGACCTGCCCGGCGTGAAAATCACCGCCCGCGCGCGGACAACCGGCAAAACGGGCGTGGAGATGGAAGCACTCACCGCCGTGACGGTCGCCGCGCTGACGGTGTATGACATGGTCAAAGCGGTAGAGAAGACGGCCAAAATCAACAATGTGCGCCTGCTCGAAAAGCGCGGCGGGCGCAGCGGTGATGTCATTAACGAATGATATTTTGCAATAAACGACGCAGTCGTTTATTGCAAAATATCGGAAAGAGAACCCATGAAAATCCGCGTGCTGTTTTTTGCCACCCTACGCGACCGCGCCGGGGAATCGAAAGCGGAAATTGAGCTGCCCGATGGCGCAACAGTCGCCGACCTGAAGGCCGAGGTGCTGCGCCGCTATCCGGGTGTAGCGCCGGTGCTGGATCACACGTTGGTATCGATCAATCAAGCCTTTGCCTATGACGAAGACCCGGTTCCCGATGGCGGCGAGGCGGCTATGTTCCCGCCCGTCAGCGGCGGAGCGGGGGAGACGGACACTGCGGCGGGCGAGCCTCCCACCATAATGCGCGTAGCTACCGAGCCGTTGGACCTGGACGAGCTCCTGGCGCGGATTACGCTGCCCACCACCGGCGCGGCGGCAATTTTCACCGGCATGGTGCGCGGCGAAACCAAACGTGGTGACGCGCACAAGACCGCCTGCCTGGAATACGAGGCATACGTGCCGATGGCCGAAGCCAAAATAGCCCAGGTGGCGCAGGAGATCCGCGCGCGCTGGCCGGTGGTGGAGGGTATCGCCATCGTGCAGCGCATCGGGCGGTTGGAGGTCGGCACGCCGACGGTGCTGATTGCATGCACGGCGGCCCACCGCGATACGGGCGTGTTCGAGGCGGCCCGCTACGGCATCGACCGGCTGAAGGAGATTGTGCCGGTGTGGAAGAAAGAAGTTGGCCCGGATGGCGAAACCTGGATCGAGGGCGAGTACCAGCCCAAGCGCGGAGATTAACCCCGTGCCTGCCATCCGCTGCACCCGCTGCCAGGCTCCTTACCCCGTAACCGGCGTGCCTTACCTGTGCCCGCAGTGTGGCGGCGTGTTCGACTATGACGGCCCCCCGGTGTTCGATCCGCAAGCCGTAGAGCCGCACCTGCCGGGTATGTGGCGCTACCGGGCCTCGTTTGGTTTGCCTGAGGGCGCGCCGGTTATCTCATTGGGCGAGGGCAGCACCCCGCTGATCCAGGCTGAGGCCGCCGGGCGCACCGTGATGCTGAAGATGGAATCGCAGAACCCCACCGGATCGTACAAGGACCGCGGCAGCGCGGTGCTGCTCAGCCAGCTTTACGCGCGCGGCGTGATCCAGGCAGTGGAGGACTCATCGGGCAACGCGGGGGCATCGTACGCAGCCTACGCAGCGCGGGCAGGGGTGCGGGCGCGCGTGTTCGTGCCCGAATCGGCGTCCGGCCCCAAGCGTGGGCAGATCGAAGCCTACGGCGCGGATCTTGTCGCCGTGCCGGGTCCGCGCTCGGCTGCGGCAGAGGCGGTGCTGAAAGAAGTGCGCGATGGAGCGGTCTATGCCAGCCACGCCTATCTACCATTTGGCCTGCCCGGCATTGCCACCAACGCCTATGAGCTTTATGACCAAATGGATGGGCAAATTGGCACAGTGATTGCCCCGGCGGGGCACGGCGGGCTGCTGCTTGGCGTGCTGCGCGGGTTCGAGGCCCTGCTGCAAGGCGGGCAGATGGAAAAGCTGCCGCATTTTATCGGCGTGCAGGCAGCGGAGTGCGCTCCGATGGCTGCTGCTTACGCGGATGGTATGCAGGCCATTGAGATCGCCGCGGAAGGCCCTACGGTTGCCGAAGGCGTGCGGGTGCGCCGTCCGGTACGTGCGGAGGCGATCCTCAACTTCTTGCAGAAGCAGTATCCCGGCTCGGGCCGTGTCATCGGTGTCCCCGAAGAGGCGATCATGCCTGCCTACACCACCATGGCGCGGATGGGCGTGTACGTGGAGCCAACCTCCGCGCTGGCGTGGGCAGCATTGCAGCAAGTTTCCGGAAAAGTTCCAGAACCAATCATTTTGATTTTGAGCGGTGCTGGGTTAAAATATAGGCCTGCATAAATTTGTTCGCTCTTGACGGTTGAAACCACATAAGAGCCAATTTGTTTTTGGTATATTCGTGAGGCGTCGCCTCACGAATATACCAAAAACAAAACAGAAAACATCATAGAGAACTGATGGACCGGAAGCCGCACCATCGCAAGGGGGATGGGCGGCTTGCGCTCCCTGAGTTCTCAGGAGGAACTCGTGGAAAATCAACGTAATGCGACCGAGTCGCCGCAGGAATTTGCCCGGCGCCTCAAGTTACCGTTCAGCGACTGGCTGCTGCTCAGCCGCGCCCTGACTCACCGCTCGTACCTCAACGAGCATTCCGAAGCGCTGGAAGATAACGAGCGCCTGGAGTTTTTGGGCGACGCCGTGCTCGACTTTGTGGTTGGTGCGTGGCTATACAACCGCTATCCCGAAATGCCCGAGGGCGACCTGACGCGCATGCGCTCGGCCCTGGTCTATACTGAGCAGCTTGCCAACTTTGGCCGCAAGATTGGTTTGGGCGGCGTGATGCGCCTGGGGCGCGGTGAGGTGCAAGCCGGCGGGCGCGACCGATCTCCGCTGCTGTGCGACACGTTTGAAGCCGTGGTGGGGGCATTGTACCTGGATGGCGGAATCGAAGCCATTTTGAACTTCGTCTCGCCGCTGTTAGAAGAGGCCTCGGATGAGATCCTCGCCGAGCGCAAGACCGAAGACCCCAAGAGCCTGTTCCAGGAATGGGCGCAGGGGCAGGGGCACGGCGCGCCGCAGTACGTCACCCGCAGCGCGGTAGGCCCGGACCATTCGAAGATTTTCGAGGTGGATGCGGTCGTAAATGGCAAGATCCTGGGGAGCGGGCAGGGCTCTAGCAAACAGACCGCGGCTAAGGA
The DNA here is from genome assembly GCA_023434145.1 of Chloroflexota bacterium. Classification (GTDB taxonomy): domain Bacteria; phylum Chloroflexota; class Anaerolineae; order Anaerolineales; family Anaerolineaceae; genus DSYU01. Next base: position 3,283 of record JAEYTI010000137.1, read on the forward strand.
TGCCGCCCGCAATGCGCTGCGTGGCCTGGGACTGATGGAAGAATGACGCCGCGCCTGAAATCGCTGGAACTGCACGGCTACAAGACCTTTGCCAGCCGCACGGTGTTCGAGTTCCCCGGTGATATTACCGCCATCGTGGGGCCGAATGGCAGCGGCAAGTCCAACATCGCCGACTCGGTGCGCTGGGTGCTGGGCGAACAGTCGTATTCCCTGCTGCGCGGGCGAAAAACAGAAGACATGATCTTTTCCGGCTCGGAGATGCGTCCGCGCGCCGGAATGGCCTCTGCCTCGATCACCTTCTCGAACGAGGACGGCTGGCTGCCCATTGACTTCGACGAGGTGTCGATCACCCGCCGCGCCTACCGCGACGGGCAGAACGAGTACCTGCTCAATGGGCAGAAGGTGCGTTTGAAGGAAATCTCTGAGCTGCTGGCGCGATCTGGGCTAGCGGAGCGCACCTATACCATCATCGGGCAGGGGCTGGTGGATGCCGCCCTGTCGCTCAAGCCCGAGGAGCGGCGGCGCTTCTTTGAGGAAGCGGCGGGCATAGGCCTGTATCGCGGGCGGCGCGAAGAAGCCCTCACCCGGCTGGATACCACCCGGCGCAACCTGGAGCGCGTGCTCGATATCCTCTCAGAGCTGGAGCCGCGCCTTGTTAGCCTGGAAAAACAGGCCAAACGCGCCATGGATTACGAGCGCATCCGCGCGGACCTGCGCGTGCTGATGCGCGATTGGTATGGCTATCATTGGCACCGCTTGCAGCAGGAGGTGCTGCACGCGCGCGAGGTAGTGCACAACCAGGAGACCCGCCAGGAGCGCGCTCGCGAGCGCTACGCCGAGGTAGAAGTTCAGGTGAGCGAGCTGCGCGGTCAGATGCAAACACTGCGCGGCGACCTCAATACCTGGCACGCGGGCTCTGCCACGCTGCACACGCAGTGGGAGAAGGTCAGCCGCTCTCTGGCAGTGATGGATGAACGCCAGCGGGCGCTGGTCGCTCAGCAGCAGAACGTGCAGGCCGATCTCAGCCGTTTGGAAGAAGAGCAGAAAGCCCGCCAATCGCGCCTGCAAGACCTGATCGAAGAGCGCGACCGGCTGATGATGGACCAGGAAGACGCCCAGGCTCAGGTGGACGCGGCCCGTAAAGGCCTGGAGAAGCGCCTGACCGAACGTGGGCGCATCGAGCAGGCTATTCGTGATACCCGCCGCGCCCTGGTGCAGAGCGAAACCGCCCAGGTGCAGCACAAGGCCCACCAGAGCGAGCTAAACAACCGCGCCGAGCAACTGCGCAAGAATCAGCAGTCGCTGGCGCAGACGCTGAAGAACGAATCGCAGCTTTTGGAGCAGCTACAGGCGCGGCTGGAGAAAGTTGCCGCCCAGCGCAAAGCCGCCGAGCAGGATCAGAAGGCCGCCGAAGAGGCGCTGCAAGAGCACCGCCGCGGCATTGCTGATCTGGAGACCCGCCGCAAGCTGGCCCAGGATGAACGCGCCCGCTTTGACGCGGCGCGCGCCCGCCTCGCCGCCCAGTTGGAAGTGCTGGAGCAGGCCGAACGATCGTTCAGCGGGCTGGCAGGAGGGGCAAAGTTCCTGTTGCAAGAGGCCAACCAGGGCCGCCTGAAAGGCAAGTACCAGCCGCTCAGCGCGCAGCTCGTCGTTCCTGCCGAGGTGGAAACGGCCATCGCCGCCGCGTTGGGTGAAACGCTGGACCTGGTGCTGGTGGAAAACGGTACCGATCCTGAACAGGGCTTGCAGCTTTTGGCGCGCTCAGAGAAGGGCCGTGCCGTGCTGCTGCCGCTCGATTGGACGCGCGCCGCCGATGAGCTGGAACCGCCCGATGATGAGGGCTGTGTTGGGCTCGCTGCCCGGCTGGTGCAAGCCCCGGAGCATCTGCGCCATGCACTGTGCCTGCTGTTGGGACAGGTGATCGTGGTGCGCGATCGCGCCGCCGCCCGCCGCCTGATCGAGCGGCTGCCCGTCACCGCGCGCGCCGTGACCCTCAAAGGTGAGGTGTACCATGGCACGGGCATGGTCGCCGCCGGGCCTGAGAATCGCGCCAGCACCATTGGCCGCCCGCGCCGTATACAGGAGATGCAGGCCGAGCTTGCTGTCGCCGAAGCAAAAGTGACCGAGGCGCAGCAGAAGGCGCAAGAGGCCGAGACCGAGCTGGCCCGCCGCCGCAACAAGGAGCGCGAGCTGGATACGGCCCTCCGCGCCGCCGGGCAGGCGATGAACAAGGCCAACCAGGAGCACCAGCAGGCTGTCTTGCAGGTGGAGCAGGTGCGCCAGCGGCATGAGTTCCAGGCAAAGCAGGTGGCCGGGCTCGATGGGCAGATTATCCGCGTGGAACAGGAGCTTAAGCAGGGCCAGGCCGAGATTGACAAGGTGGCGAAGAAGATCAACGAATTGAACGAGCAGATCCGCGAGCAGAACCGCACGCTCAACGGACTGCCGGTGGAAGACCTGCAAGCTCAGGTGGTGCACTGGCAGACATCCGCCGCCGTGGCTGCCCGCGCACTCAAAGATGCAGAACGCCGGCTGGCCGAACACCGCGAGTCGGTGACGGCGGGCAAGCGCCAGGCCGATGCGCTTACCCTGCGCCTTAACGATGCTATGGCCGGGATGGCGCAGTTGGAAACCGAGAAAGGCAGCCTGCGTGAGCAGGAAAACGCCCTGGATGTGCAGATCGATGCGCTGCGCCAGCAGATCGAGCCTGCCGAGCAGCAAATGGCGGCGGTGGAGAAGGAATACAACAGCCAGCAGGAAGTATTGAGCGCCGCGCAGCAGGCGATGACGGTGGCCGAACGCCACGCGACCCAGGCGCAGTTAGAACATGCGCGCTCCCGAGAGGCGCTCGACTCGCTCCGGCGGCGCATCGAAGAGGATTTTGGCCTGGTCTCGTTCGAATACAACCCAGAAATCTCCGGCCCAACCCCGCTGCCGTTGGAGGGCATGGTCGAGCAGCTGCCCATGGTGAAAGAAATCTCGCCAGAGGTGGAGGAGAGCATCAACCGCCAGCGGGCGCTGCTGCGCCGCATGGGGCCGATCAACCCCGAGGTGCAGAACGAGTTTAAGTCGGTCAAGGAACGCTATGAGTTTCTGAAAACGCAAGTGGAGGATCTGCGCAAGGCCGATACCGACCTGCGCCAGGTGATCGCCGAGCTGGATGAGCTTATGCGGCGTGAGTTCCGCAAGACGTTCGATGCGGTCGCTGCGGAGTTCAAGGGTATGTTCAACCGTTTGTTTGGGGGCGGCTCTGCCAGATTGATCCTCTCGAACGAGGAAAATCCCACCGAGGCGGGCATCGACATCGAGGCGCGGCTGCCGGGGCGGCGCGAACAGGGGCTCTCGCTGCTCTCGGGCGGCGAGCGCAGCCTCACCGCCGTTGCGCTGATCTTCTCGCTGCTCAAGGTAGCGCCAACCCCCTTCTGCGTACTGGATGAGGTGGACGCCGCGCTCGATGAGGCCAATGTAGGCCGCTTCCGTGACCTGCTCGTAGAGCTGAGCGACCGCACACAGTTTGTGCTGGTGACTCACAACCGCAACACCGTTCAGGCTGCCAACGTTATCTATGGCGTGACAATGGGCCGCGACTCGGCCAGCCAGATCATCAGCCTGCGCCTGGACGAGATCTCTGACGAGATGGTGCGGTAAAGACTAATTCATCATACAAATCAGGCAGCGCGTGCGCTGCCTGATTTGTATGATGAATTAGTTGTAACTGCTACATTCGAATCGCTCCCTTCGGGAGCCAAAAATTGTTGATTGTGTGTTGACAACGCGAAGCGTTGTCAACACACACCATAATTAATAACAAAAATAGGGCAGCGCATGCGCTGCCCTATTTTTGTTATTGAAAATTTGCGCTTACTGGCCGACCTGAATCATCAGTTCCGGGGGGACTGCCGGTTCGTTAGGAACAATCTGGGTCCAGGTGTCGAAGGTTTCCACGTTGGCTTCAGCTTTTGCCGCTTCTAACCAGTCCTGGAAGGCCTGGTCTTTGGCCGACTGGAGCTGCGAATCATCTAACGGGCGTTCTTCGCGGCCCAGCAGTTGGATGATGTGATAGCCGAAGGATGTCTGCACCGGCTGGCTTAGCTGGCCGATTTCGGTCAGGGCGAAGGCTGCCTCATCGAACTCAGGAACCATGCGTCCACGACCAAACCAATCCAGGTCGCCGCCCCGGTCTTTGTTCGATTCGTCGGTGGAGACTTCAGCAGCAACAGCGGCGAAATCCTCACCGTTGCTCAGGCGCTCGAGTACCGCGTTGGCCTCTTCCTCTGTCGCGACCAGGATATGGCGCGCCCAGATCATTTCGCCTGTGGCGGCTACGTCGGCGGTCACCGCTTCATAGACCTTCTGGCGGAGCATCTGGCGGCGGATGAAGTCACGCAGATCTTCCCTGCTCACCCGGATATTTTTCACACTGTCCGCGTACTCGTTGAAGTTCTCTTCGTAGAGATCGCGAGTGTACTGCGTGGGGGTTGGGGTGATGGTAGGCGTGAGCGTAATCGTTGGGGTTACTTCCACCGTGGGCGTGGGGCTATCGGCAGCGGGTGTGGCGGTGGCTTCGTCAGCTTCGGGCGTCTCTGCAGACGGGGTCTCGGCGGCAGGCGTGCTGTCTTCCGCTTCCGGCGTCTCTATCGCCTCTTCCGTAGGGGCGGCGGTGGCTGTTGGCGGAACCAGCGCGAGTTGTGTGGGAGAGAGCGTGGCGGTGCTAAAAGCGACTTCGGTGGGGGTGATGGTAGGGGTGGGGGTGCCGTTTGCATAGAAGCCAAACGCCTCTTCCACCGCCTGATCCAGCTCGGCCTCATCGAGGGTGATGCCGCGCTTCGCCGCCTCGCGTTCAATCAGCTCATCTTCAATCATGCTGTCCAGCACATCCTGCCCAATGATGGTGGGCGAGGAAAGCTGCTGCTGAAGCTGGCTGATATAGCTGCCGAGGAACTGCGCCATCATCGGGTCGCTCACCAAAGAGCGAAGCTGCTCGATCTGGCGGTAGCGGGCGAAGCGAACTTCCTTCTGGAACTCCGCGACCGAAATACTCTCACCGGCGACGCGGGCAACAGGCCGGTTCTGCTTGAAAAACGCCTGATCAAGATAGCCATACAAAAGAATGGCAACGATCAAGACGATCACCACACCCAGGCCAATCAGCAGGTTTCGCTGCTGGATGCGCTCGCGCTCCATACGGGCCAGGTGCTTTCGTGTAATGTTTGTGGGAGTTGGCTTATTCGCCATGGGCGACCTCAGATTTTAAAAGCAGGGCATAAGCCGAAAGCTCATGCCCTCTCATTATTCCGGTGATTCTTTGTGTTTTGAGCGGCGGCGCATGGCCCTGGCGTGCGGACGGTGCCCCGTTCCATCTGCCCAAATAACAAGTTTGATCTAATTTCTATCCGAAACGCGTTATTTCATGTGGTTGTGGTGCGCGACGCAGTCCCGTACCACAACCACAAAGAATAACCTTCGTATAGGTTCTTAGAAGTCGAGATCTCCGGTGAACGCGAACGGCAGGAGCGCCAGGTGGCGCGCGCGCTTAATCGCTGTGGCGAGTTCGCGCTGGTGCCGGGCGCAGGTCCCGGTCTGCCGGCGTGGGCGGATCTTCCCGTCTTCGGTGACGAAGCGGCGCAGGAAATCTGCCTGCTTGTAATCGATAGTGGTGTTCTTGTCAGCGCAGAACTGGCAAATCTTCGGGCGGGCGACGTATCGCCGGTATGAAGGCTGCTCGTTCTCGTTATAGTTCTCTTCGCTCATTTGTCGTACTCCAACTAGAATGGATACTCGTCTTCGACCTGATCTTCATCAGCCAGGCCGGTTTCTGCGGCATGTGCCGAGCCGGGTTCGCGGCGATCACCGAGGATCATCATTTCGTTTGCCACGATCTCGATACTGGTGTGTTTTACGCCGTCACTGTCTTCCCACCGGCGAGTCTGCAACCGGCCCTCGATGTAGACCTGCTGGCCTTTGACGAGATACTGTTTGCAAATTTCCGCCAGGTTGCCCCAGGTGACTACGTTGAACCACTCTGTTTCGGTATGGCGTTCGCCGTCCGTGGAGTTCCACGTGCGGCTGGTAGCGACGGTAAACGTGGTGACGGGCTTGCCGGATGGGGTATAGCGCATTTCCGGGTCGCGTCCCAGGTGACCGATGACCATGACTTTATTCAATCCGCGGCTCATGCTCTGCTCCTTAAGGTCGACTCAACCCTTACGTGCCTGCAAATGCCACATTACGCCTTGCTGATGATCGAGTAGCGCATGACGGGCTCGAGAAGCCGCATGTTGCGCTCCAGTTCGGCGCTGAAAGTCGGGGCGAACTGTGCTTCCATGTACACGTACTGCCCCTCGCGCTGCTTGCGGATCGAGTAAGCCATACGGCGCTTACCCCATAGGTCAACACGCTCGACCGTACCGCCTGCAGCAGTGATCAAACCCTGGACTCGTTCGTTCACACCCTGGAGGGCGTTCTCATCCAAGTCGGGATGGACGATATAAATAACTTCATAGCTGCGCATTCTGGGAAACCTCCTTTCCACGGGGTTGTCCTCTGACTGCGCCGTGGGCGCGCAGAGAACGGAAAGATCCAATTGAAATGGATTATGCCGGAAGTTTAACACACTTTATGGGATTCTGGAAGGGCGCGTTCAATTCTGGCTGAAAGGCTTCGTCCGTTTGAAGGACCCGCCGGAAGGGGTGCCAGAAGCGATTATAATATCCACCGGAAACGCTGCACCCAAGGAGATACATATGGAAAAACGAAACCACCGCGCGCGGGCGGCTGCCGCATGGAGTGACGCTTTGCAGCCTATCGGCCGGCTTGCACCTCGCGCCCTCAATGCGCTGTTTATACATCCCCGCGACCGCTTTGGTTGGCTGATCGCGGCGGGATTTCTAGCAGGGCTGTTGCTGTTGGGGCTGCGCCGGTGGGGAGTATTCTTTAGCTGGGGCAACCTCCCGTTTGACTTCCTGGATTGGGGTGAGGTAACCGGCCCGCGCTATGCCATACTGCAAGATGCCATCACCCGTGGCGTGCTGCCGCTGCACGTGGGTAACACCACCGCCACCCGCGGCGTCACTGACCGGTTTTTTTCCATTGCCGATATGCCTTTCTCACCGCAGCTTGTGCTGCTGCGCTTTGTGGAAATGGGGGTGTATCTTTTCTACGATGCGATCCTGTTTTACCTGATCGGTTTCGTAGGCCTGCTGCTGCTTTTTCGGAGATTCCGGCTTTCGCCGTTTGTGTTTTCTATTCTCTTCTTTTTGTTCAACTTCAATGGCAATGTTGTTGCGCATTATGCGGTAGGTCACTCCATCTGGACGGGCTACTTTCTGTTCCCGTTCTTTGTCTTGCTGGTATGGAACCTGGTAGAGGGCGCGCAAGACGGTCAGCAGAGCGCTGGCTGGCGCTGGGTGCTTGCCTTTGCGCTGCTCTCGCTGGCTGTGCTGCTGCAAGGGGGCTTGCACAAGTGGGTATGGATGCTGATCTTCCTGGGTGTGCTGGGCATGTTCAATTGGCGGCTGCTCAAGCCGGTGATTTTGGGCGGGCTGGCCTCGGTGCTGGTCGCGCTGCCGCGTCTGCTGCCGCCCTCGCTGGCGCTGGATGATATTACCCAGGAATACCTGGGCGGCTTCCCCACAGTCACAGAGCTGTTTACCAATATGATTCTCCTGCGTGACCCAGATCGCGCCATGGTGGCAAAGTCGTTTGTATTCCCGCTCAACGCCTGGGAGGTGGACTATTTCATCGGGCTGGCGGGTTTGGCGGTGATTGTGATCTTTGGCATTGTGCTGCCGCTGCGCCACAACCGTTCCAGGATATCCGTGGCGGTGCAGATTTTGATTCCCAGCCTGGTGCTGACGGTGCTGTCGATTGGCATGCTCTACGGCTCGTTGATCAGCCGATTTCCGATTCCGCCGTTCACCGGCGAGCGCGTGACCGCCCGCATCTTCCTCCTCCCGCTGGTATTTTTTATGGTGATGGCCGCGGTATGGATGCAGCGGGCGATTGACGGCGCATGGCGGGAGGGTCGCCCGGCGTTCTTCTGGCAGCAGGCGCTGGCCTTGCTGCTCCCCTGGGTGATTCAGCACGATCTACAGCGACACATGGAGGCCTGGCGCGTGCGCTACCTGGATGGCCTGGTCCACCTCTTTCCAAAGATGGCGTTTGACCCGGCGCAGCACACCGTGGCCAACCACGCCGATCCAGTGTACACGAATCTGATGATCGGCGGGCTGGCTGTGGCCGTGCCGGTTCTCATTTTGCTGGTCGTCATGGCAGTGCGGGAGGGGCGGAGGGCGGCGTAAGGACTTGGGCAAACTGGTCGTTCACCATTGAAGTTGACCAGCAAGAAATCATGTGGAGGGTTATTTTTTTGTGTTTGTGGTGCGCGACTACGT
>JAEYTI010000335.1 GCA_023434145.1 Chloroflexota bacterium
GACTGGTCAATGGATGGTCATTGAAGTTGGCGATGGACAGGTCTCTGGTATTCCTGATAGCAACTTTAAGGATTTTTACGAGTCCTTATTCCTCGCCACCAATTAATGAATGAACTTTGACAGACTACTAGATCTAACCAAATACCCCAAAACCCACCTGCTGCGTTGTTCCACCCAAGCGAGAATTCTTAGATGCCCTTAGACGACACTCTCAACATTGATACCCCAGAAAATGTTACCTTTGATTACGATATCGCTGGGATCGGTTCGCGATTCGCCGCCGCGCTGATCGACACGCTGATCATCGCTGCGCTGCAAGTGGTGGTGAACCTGCTGATGCTCGCGCTTCTCGCCAACAGCGCTGGGATCGACGGTAGCCTGGAGAGTATCGGCTCGCTCGGCGGCTGGGTGATCGCCCTATTTGGGCTGGTTTCGTTCCTTTTTCTATGGGGGTACTATATATTCTTCGAACTGCTGTGGAGCGGGCAAACGCCCGGCAAAAAGGCGATCCACCTGCGCGTCATCCGCACGGATGGCACGCCGATCACCTTATCGGAGTCGGTCGTCCGCAATCTCGTGCGCCTGGTTGATTTTCTCCCCGCGTTCTACGGTATCGGCACGATTGCCATCTTCGTCAACCGCCAGACCCGCCGCCTGGGTGATCTGGCAGCCGGTACGCTGGTAGTGCGCGAGAAGGATCAGCAGGTGACGCTGAAGGATCTCGCCGCCATGCACGCCTCTGGCCCTTCCTTGCTGCCGCGCTATTCTCCAGACGAGCAGCCGCTGCGCATCTACCCCGTGGAGCGGCTGAATTACCAGGATGTGCAAATGATCGAGAGCTTTTTCCAGCGCAGGAAGGATCTAACCAACCGCGAAGCGCTCGCACAGCAGATCTACACGCGCCTGCTGGCAAAGATGGGCGTAGAAGAGGAAAACCTGGTTAAAGCGAACCCCGAGAATGCGCTCAATAATATTTTGAACGAGTACCGCCGCTTCCGGCAGAATATTTGAGGCCTGCCGGTTGAGGATGATAAACAAGGGGAGTTCTGGCTCTTTGACACACCAGAATGTAGACGTATCATTACTCTCATGATCGATATTCGAGACCCGATCTCCAAGTGCCTGAATTTCACCTTCACCGGCATCCTGTATGCGATCGCACTGGTGATCCTGGCATGGCAGTTGGGAACTGCCCTCTACCTCTACATTCAGAACGCAGCCGCGGTGGTGCAGTTCCCGTATCCGCTGGAGTATGGGGAAGGCCCCATTCTCGATCAGGTGATGCGGATCGCCCGCCTCGAAAATATCTACCGCAGTGACTTCGCCGTTCCGCCTTACTCGGTTACCAATACTCCGCCGCTGTATATGCTGCTCCAAACCCCGTTTGCCTGGGCGGTTGGCCCAGCTTTTTGGTACGGCCGCATCATCTCACTCATCAGCGCGCTCCTGGCGGCGCTTTTCATCGGCCTGACGGTCCACCGGCTCTCCGGCAGTGTGATCGCTGCGCTAATCTCCGGTGCGCTGCTGCTGGTCTTCCCATTTGTCCTCTACTGGTCCGTGCTCGACCGCGCGGACACGCTGGCCCTGGCACTCAGTTGGGCTGGGCTGTACACGGTAGTCCGCTGGCCAGATTCACGGCGCGGGCTGGCTCTGGCAGTGACCCTGTTCGCGGCGGCAGTGTTCACGACGCAGACCTATGCCCTGGTTGGCCCAGCCACGGCGCTGATCTGGCTGCTTCAGAACCGACAGGCCCGGCAGGCGGCGTTTTTGGCCGGGTGGCTGTTCGCCATCTGCCTGGGACTGTTCATGCTGCTACACCTGCTCACGGGCGGCGGATTTCTCTTGAATGTCATCACCGCCAGTGTAAACAGGGGTTCGCACATTGGGTTTATGGCCAATCTAACCGGGTTGTTGATCCACGCCTGGATCCTGGTGCTGGGCGCAGCGGGATTCCTGGTGGTCGAACGCTGGTGGTACCCCACCCGCACCTGGCCGCTGGTGCTGCCATATGCGCTGCTGGCAACCGTGTCGATGCTGATGTTTCGCACAACCGGGGCCAGCCCCCGCCCCCTCTACGAGCCGGCCGCTGCGCTCTGCCTGGCTGCCGGGGCGGTGCTGGCATGGCCTCCACCGCGCAGCTACCTGCTCAAAACGATCGCCGTCGTGCTGCTGGCTGTGCAGGTAAACGGGCTGGCGAACTGGTCGCGCAACGATTACCTGCCGTTGGTTCAGAACAAAGTGCAGGATGAAGCGGAAATTGCGCAATTGGCGCAGATCGTCCGCGAGGCGCCCGGGCCGGTGTTGATCGATGAGTATATGGGCCTCGCACCGCTGGCCGGGCGGCCTATCTACATCCAGCCCTATGAATTTTCGCAGCTTCAATTGGCGGGTTTGTGGTCACCGGATGCCCTGATCAACGCGATCCAGCAGCGAGAATTTCCGGTTATCCTGCTGTATGAGCCAGGCACCAGTCCGCCCAAGATCGTCACACGCTGGACGCCAGAAATTCGCTCCACGATTTGGGAAAACTACCACAGTGTGGATACGATCGGCGGGGTGTGGATCTATGTACCCAATGAATAGCGACAAACAGCCACAAATTTGCCCCGGTTGTCCATAATAATATTATTGACAAACCGGCTCAATAAACCTATACTGTTATATAATCGTTTGGACAAACGATTAACTGACTGATTTATGATTTATCAGTAATCCCCTTTCCCCTTCGCCTGCCAAATTTATTGGTTTCGCCCTCGAACTTTTTGGTTCTAGAGTTTCGGGAGTCTAGCGAATGCCAACAATAAAAGACGTGGCGCAACTTGCAAAGGTTTCTCCGACCACAGTTTCCTATGTACTCAATGGAACACGGTATGTGAGTCCGGCTACTGAGGCCCGCATTCGCGCCGCGATTGAGGAACTAGATTTTCGGCCCGATTCAATTGCCCGCAGCTTGCGCGCCAAACGTACGATGACGGTTGGCATGATCGTCTCCGACATTACCAACCCGTTTTACGCCGACATTGTGCGCGGCGCGCAAGATGTTCTCGCCGACCGGCACTATACCCTGATATTATCCAATACTGACGAAGCCCCCGCGCGTGAGCTGGAATCCCTTTACACGCTCCGCCAGAAAAAGGTGGACGGGTTGATTGCCGTTTCCACCGGGGCAAATTCTGAGGCCTTCCACAAGGCATCCGAATCGCACTTCCCCATCGTCTTGGTTGACCGTCAGCTCCCCGAGGACCGTCTCTGCACTATTGTGGTAGATGACGAACTTGGCGCATACCAGGCTACCCAGCACCTGATCGGTCTGGGCCACCGCCGCATAGGTATCATCATGGGAAAAGTGGGCATCAGCACGACAGATCACCGCCGCGCTGGGTACGAGAAAGCCCTGCGCGAAGCCGGGATCCCTATCGACCCGGTGCTGATGGTGCACGGTCATTCCACGCTGGAGGGCGGCGCTGCTGCATCCAGCATCCTGCTGCGCCTCTCCCCGCCTCCCACCGCTATTTTTGCCACCAACAACCTTATGACGGTAGGCCTTTTTCTGGCAATCAAAGAACACAAGCTGCGCTGCCCAGAAGAAATTGCCGTGGTTGGCTTTGATGACATCATCTGGCTGTCGGCATTCCGCCCGACCCTAACTACCGTCGCCCAGCCGAGCTATGAGCTGGGAAAGCAGGCAGCCGAGCTGCTTTGGAACATGATGGAAGCGAAGAAGTCGTATGATCCCTGCGTGATTGTTCTTCCCCCCACCCTGGTGATCCGGGAATCAAGCGGTCACGCGATTTCGTATGTCGCACCTTAACCTGTTGTGTTCAAAGGAGGACCCATAAGCAAAACCCGAAGGCGGAAATATCCGGCACGAACATACCCCAGCCAGACTACCGGAAGAAAGCCGGCCGGACTGCTGGCGCCAACAGGCATCACAGAATTCCGTCAAAGCTAAACGAACCTACCCTGACAAGGAGTCTGAGAAATGAAGTCCCGTGTGATGACAGTATTCAGTCTTGTGATCATTTTGGGAATGCTCCTCACCGCCTGCCAACCCACCGCCGTAGCTACGCCCACAACCGCTCCCGCAGGTGGCGAGCAGACACAGCCAACCACTGCTGCCCAGCCCGCCCAACCAACCACCCCACCCGCGACAGATCCCCCCGCAGCCGGGGAGGATTACATGCAGGCCAGCCGAGCGGAGACAGTGATCTTCGATATTGACGGCGGTCGCGTGGTAACCCCCGACCTGTGGAATCCATATGTGCCTGGCAACCGCCGCGATCACGGCCTGCATCAGGCGATGGCAGAACCGCTGTTCATCCTCAACTATGAATCCGGTGAGATTATGCCGTGGTTGGGCGAGAGCATGACGTCGAACGAAACGCTCGATGTCTGGACGCTCAAACTGCGTGAAGGCATCACCTGGAGCGACGGCGTGCCGATGACCGCCGATGACGTGGTCTTCACCGTCCAATTAATGCTCGATAACGACACCTTTGGTGATCGTGGCCTGGTCGGATGGCTGGATGGAGTCAGCCTGGTCGACGATCTGACGGTGGAATTCGATCTCAATGCGCCTAATCCCCGCTTCCAGCTCGACTACTTCTCCGTCAAGATCTGGGGCAGCGTCTTCCCGCTCCCCAAGCACATCTGGGAAGGTCAAGATCCGCTGACCTTTAAGAATTACGACCCCGAACAGGGCTGGCCCGTGTTCACCGGCCCGTACAAGCTCGCCGCAATCAGCGAGACTGAGTTCACCTACGTGCGTGATGACAACTGGTGGGGCGCCAAGACTGGCTTCCGCCCGCTGCCACAGCCGAAAAAGCTGGTGTGGACCTGGGGTGGACCAGAAGAGACCCGCGCCGCGATGATGGCGGATGGTCAGCTCGACAGCCTGATGGATGTGACCTTGGGCGCTTTCCAGGCGCTGAAGGCCCGCAACCCCAATGTGGTCGCCTGGCAAGGTGAACTGCCGTACGCATGGCTGGACCCCTGCTCTCGCACCTTTGAATTCAATACAACCCTGGAGCCATGGAACGATCCCGAGATGCGCTGGGCGGTCAATATGCTGATCGACCGCGCGAGCATCGTCGAGATCGCCTACGAGGGCACAACCGTCGCCTCCAAATCGCCATTCCCGGCCTATCCTCCGCTCAATGCCTTTGTAGACGCGATGGCGGGTGACGAAAACTTCGACAAGTTGTGGACCGTCGATGTAGAGGGCGCGCAAGCGATCTTCGAAGCCAAAGGCTACACCCGAAGTGGCGACTACTACGAGAAAGATGGACAGCAGCTTGCCATGGTGATCGAAACCCATGAGGCTTTCATCGAGAAGCAGCGCATTGCCGATCAGCTGGTCGAAATGTTCCAGGCCGCTGGGATCAATGCCACGCACCGCAAGGTGGCAGGCGCTACCTGGGGCGACAACCTGAACTTCGGTAATTTCGAAGTCCGCATGGGCTGGCAGAACTGCGGTTCGATCAACGAGCCGTGGGCCACGATGGATACCCTCAGCAATCGCTGGATTATGCCGGTGGGCGAACGCGCGAGCAATAACGGCTGGCGCTGGGACAACCAGGAATACTCCGACCTGGTCGCGCAGATCGGTGAGCTGCCCCTGGGCGATCCGCAGATTGCCGAGTTAGCCCAGCAGGCGCTGACGATCTACTACGCCGAGCTGCCAACCATCCCGATCACCCAGGCGAAAAAGCTGATCCCGTTCGACCAGACCTACTGGACCAACTGGCCGACCGCGGACAACAATTACCTGCACTCAACCACCTGGTGGCAGAGCACGCACCTGATCATCCATAACCTGCAGCCTGCACAATAGTCAAACCGGTAAGATAACCGGCCCGCGGCGGAAATTGCGCCGCGGGCCAGAATTAGACTGATAGGCCTGCCTTGCGGGTGGCTTCCCCAGGGCATGGCCTACCAGAAATTGTAATTGCTCAGACTAGCGGGATTTGTCGTGTTTTTATTTTTTTTTTTTTCGCGGGGTGTGAAAAAAAAAAAAAAAAACACCACAAAAAA
>JAEYTI010000197.1 GCA_023434145.1 Chloroflexota bacterium
TTTTGTTTTTGGGGGGGCCCACTATTCCCACAACGCAACAACGATACTGAAAGTATCAATATAGGGATATCGGGAGTTTTTGTCGTACTAAGTGCGACAAAAACTCTCATCATTAGGTCCTTGATGATTGCAAACAAGAGACCGTCCAGGCTGATCGGGGACGGTCTCTTATTGATGTAAAGCCCTCAAGGGAGGTGAGCTTTACCGCGAATTGTGGAGGATAGGCAGGTACGTTTTGCTGCCTGCCGGTGTCGTGTAAACGTAGAATGTGTGCTGGCTGATATTGTGATCGGGCTGTCCATCATCCAGCGTGAGCGTGATGCGCGCGGGGCCTGCCCCGACGAGAACCCGCAAGCGGATTTCGAAGACACCTGGGGACGTTTCGACTACCGTTAACATTGGGATCAGCGAGGGTAAATCGGTTTCTACGGTGGCTGTCACACTCTCGGTTTCATCGGGCGGACCAGCGGCCAGGCCGATCAGGGGGATGCTGTGCGGGCCAGACCACTCAGGATAGGTCACATCATACAGCGGATCGATGCGCGGTGGGTCGTTAACCGGCGCGATGTTGACATAAACAGTGATCGTGTCAGACAATCCGCTCCTATCAGTCACCTGCACCACAAAGCTATCCGTGGCAACGCTGTCGGCATCAGGCGTGTAATAAATGGCCTGGGGCTCGCCGGTCGTTGTGGGGGCAGGATTCACCTGTGCCGTGCCGTACATCGCTGGGGCAACAATTGCCCAATAGAGTAAATCGTTGGGGTCCGCATCGCCCGCAATCAACGTGAGAACAAACGGGTCAGGTTGGTCCGCGGCATCTTTGCCGTCCTCGCTCATCGTTACGGTGGCTTCCTCTGCGCTGGCCCCGTCGAGCATCAGCACAGGTGGGGATTCCATCAAGTCATTGATCTGGATGATAAATATCTTATCCACCGATGCGCCAGAACTATCGGTTGATCGGATGCGAATGCTGTACGAGGAACGAACTTCATAGTCAAACCTGGCTGCGGTGAGAAGCCGGTCACTACTAATATAGAACCTGTTGTTATCATCAGAGCCAGCGCCGGGCACCAGGCTGTACGTGTGCTCGTCAAAGGGATTATCGGAATCTTCGGTCGTTAGCCTGCCAACCAGGCTGTAAGGGGGTTGTTCTTCATTCACTGAGGCCGGGTTGAGTGTTATATCGGTAGGTGCATTCGGAGCCCCTGGAAGAACGATGATATCTACGTATGCTCTTGAACAATACTTATTTGGATCGCGGGGATGGTAGTAGAACCGCTCCAAGCCAAAGAAATTGGGATCGGGCGTATAGCGGATTGCCGAGGAATCGTTGGGATCGACCACCGCGGTGCCATGTGCAGGGTCTTCGATATAATAGATTTCCAGCGGCCCGCGGCTCTCGTCGTCATTATCAATCACCGGGATCGAGACCGCTACCCCCTCAACCGTCACACTTGAGTCGTCTACGCCAATTTCAAGGCCGTATTCGATCGTGCCCTGGCTGCTGAAAAGACCGCCTGTGAAAGCAGAATCGACTGCTTGAACGGACCAGTAATACCGGCCGTAATTCAACCCGCGGAGGATGGCATTGGACCCGGCGAACATAGGCCCTGGCTGCGCGCTGCGGCGGAAACCATTGTTCAGGTTCGCGCCTGGTGATGTAATCTGGGTTCCACTGGGGGTGGTTCCTAACATCAGGGCATAGGTAATTCCTGGGGTGGCTGTGTGATCGTCGGAAACCGAGGACCAATCGAGCAACAGCCGGTCGGTGTTCGGATCCCAGCAGGCGGCGTTGAGGGTTGGCGCGCCAGGGGGGGCATTGCTAGGAATATTAAAACCACGGTAAATCTGTGTGGTGTATGCCCCGCTGGTATTCTGCCCAGAAACAGCAAGATCCAGCGCGCGGCTGGCATCTCCATCAAAGTTGCCCCACGCGGTCGAAAGCCCAAACCCGCGCGGCAGATTCAACGCTTCGGCGAAGACATTGCTGCCATCATTGCGGTAGATGCGCGTGATTTGTTCGGTACCCGTCAGCCCATTGATCGCCAGATCGGGGTCGCCATCGTTGTCATAATCGCCCCAGCTTGCGGAGCTGGTCCACACATCGGGCAGATCGGTGTCGATCTCCTGAAAGCTTCCGTTATTGTAGCGGAACAGCCGCGTTACCGGTGCCGCCGGGCTGCCCGGTCCGCCGGAGGTGTTTCCGGTGAGCATGAGTTCCAGAGAACCATCGTTGTCCAGGTCTACCCAATTGGTGGTGCCGTTCCACATGCCGGGTATGCTGAGCACCGGGGAAAACTGCGGGCCGTTGGAATACGTCTGACGATACACGCCGGCGATCGGCCCGGTTACCGTGAGACCGATAATCGCCAGATCGAGATCGTTGTCATTATCGAAATCACCCCAGGTCGCGTGGCTGAAGCCAACACCGGGCAGGGCGATCCCGCTATCGACAAAATTTCCGCCGCCCTCGTTCCTGTAGATCGCAGCAAGCGTTCCGCCGCCTGTTACGTTACCGGAAAGCAGCAGATCGAGATCGCCATCGTTGTCGTAATCACCCCAATCACCCCATCCCCGGTATATTGGGGGCAGTACGGCACTTGTGAGATGGGTAAATGTACCGGAGTCGTTGCGATAGATACGGGTGAGGCCGTTGATGCGCCCGCCGCTAAATGAAACCTGCCCCATGATTAGCAAATCGAGATCGTTGTCGTTATCGTAATCACCCCAGGCGGCTGAGGCGGCTTCAACATTGGGCAGGTTTGTCGGTTCTTTGGTGAATACACCGCCGGTGTTTTTCCATAGGATCGTGGTAGGGAGATCTCCGGCGCCGGTGCCGTTCACCAGCAGGTCGAGGTCTCCATCGCTATCGTAGTCGCCCCACAAGGCAACCCCATTTGCTGCGCCTTCAGGCAGCACCACGGCTGAAGAGAGGTCAAGTGGTACAGGGAGCCCAAGATCAATATCAACAGACGCAGATACAGGGCCTACCGACATTGCAACTGCCGGTAGAAGTAATATGGAAAGAACTGCCCGTAAAAACCAGGCGATACCTGTTGTATGCGTTTGCATGGTGTTCCACTCCGCGAGCGCTGTACCCCCTGATCGACTGCCACATGAAACGAATCTCGCGCAGCCGAAGCACGCACAGTGCAGAATTCGATATCACTTCGTAGTTTTTGGGTGGATAAGTGGTAATTCCCTGGTTATAATTATAACGAATTTTCGCCAATTTTATTACACAACTTATGAAAGAAATGTGCTTTTTTAGCTTCTACGGGCGCCTGAAATAGGGGGACTGCGAGTTTTATAAGCAGTATTCGAGCCTTCTGGGCTACTGCCCAACCCCCCACAGGCGAATGGTGCCTTCTGTGCCAAGCGAGGCGAGCAGGCGGCTGTCTTGCGTAAACGCCAGGCGGCGGACCGGCTCGGGGTGGGCCTGGATCTGTCGCAGCAGGGTGCCATCCGCGGCCCAATAGATGCGCAGACTGCCATCGCTCCAGCCGGTTGCCAGAAAGGCATTATCGGCAGAGAACACCGCCGCCCAGGGCTGCGCGCCAGAAGGATCGTGGAGGCTGTAAATTTCTTCCCGCGTGCGCGGATCTACCACGCGCACCACGCCGTTGCCAACCGCGGCCAAAAATTCGGCTCCGGGTGAGTAGGCCATATCCGCCAACCCGACACCCCCGGCAATATCTTGCAGAGTCGTATCCAGTGTACGCCGTGTGCCGCGGACCAACCGCAAATGCACGCCGGATGTGGTTAGCGAGGCAAGCTGATCGTTATTTGGCCCAAAAGCGAGGCCATACGATGCGTAGGGCTCGACAACGGTGTGCAGCAGCGCGCCATCATCCACGCGAAAGACGCGGATTTTCATATCTTCGCCGCCGGTTGCCAGCCACCAGCCGTTGGGTGAGAAGTCGATAGTGAGCTGCGGGAAGGTTGGCTCTCCGAGCTGCGCCAGGTAGCGCCCGTTTGAGGCTAGATAGAGCCGCGTTGTGCCGTCCTGGCAGGCGGCGGCGAGCAGTTCCCCGGTGGGGTTAAAGTCGATATCGTTCACCGGGCCGTCTATGCCGGCGATCACTTGCCGAATCGTTCCATTCGACGCGGAGCGAATGTCGATGCGGCCCAGTGCGGCTAACGCAAGCTCCTCGCTGTTGGGGGTAAATTCCATGTCGAACACGCCGGGCAAGTAGTCTGTATCCGAGGACAAAAGCTGGTTACCTCCGCCCGGCCCGGCGATCTGCCAGACCTCCAGGCCACCTGCCGCGATGCGCGTGCTGTCGGAAGACCAGGCCAGCAGCGCCGGTAACACACCTCCCTGAATCACGCGGAAAGCAGGCCCTGTGTGCGGCTGCCACACGTGCAGGCTGCCGTCGGCGTATCCCGATGCCACCAGCGCGCCATCCGGAGACCACGCCAGCGAGAGCAGGGTCTGATCCGCGCCTTCTGGGCGGGTCTGGCTGATGAGGGTATGCTCTAGTTTAGGCGGTTCAGGCGCGGCGCTGATGTTCCAGATTCGGACGAAGTTCTTGTTGGTAAAATCGGGGCGGCGGTCGGGGTAGCCAACCGCCAGCAGGTTGCCATCGGGCGAGAAGGCCAGCGGGCCGGCATTCTCGCCGGATTCTGAGGTGGTAGCCAGGTTTACACCGTCGGATAAGCGCCATACGCGCACCGGGCCGGATTCCCCGCGCGTAGCCGCCAGGGTAAAGTCGTCGGAAAAAGCAGCCTCCACGGCTGTCTCGCCGCCGGTGAGGTTAATTCGCTGTTCAGGCTCGCCGTAGAGAATGGTTGTGGTGGAAGGATCGAGCGGCCAGGTCTGCATCTGGGCACCACCATCCACCCGTGCCAGCAGCACGAGTTGATTGGGTGCGGAAAAGGTCATCGCCACGGGCATTGCGCCGGTCATCAGGTCGTAGGCATGGCGCAGCGATGGTTCGGTCAGATCCCACACGCGGATAAATTGCGCGGGCAGGGCCAGATCGGCGCCGGTGCCATAGCCGGTCATGGCGGCGGCTAGATAGCGTCCATCGGGCGAGAAGGCCAGCCGCCCGGGCACGCCGCCGGGGGAAATGGTCTCCGGAACAGCCGGAAATGTTCCTGTCTGCGGAACGCCGCGGTAGCGGAAGATGCCAAGCGGGGTAGCGACGGCAATGGTAGCGCCATCTTGTGACCATGCCAGGCCTTGTATCCGCCCTCGCCCCCATTCTGCCAGCAGCCGCATTTGCTGAATATTGGCCTCCACAATCGGTTCACTGCCCAGGGGGATGGGCGTACCCGCCAGCACTGGCTCCAGTGTCGGCGTGATGGTTGGCGTGAGAGTCACCGTCGCGGTGGGAGTGCGGGTGGGGGTGATCGTAGCCGTTGGCGTGGCGGTTTCTGTTGGCGGCAGAACCGTCTCCGTCCCTTCGGGGGTAGTCGTCGGCGAAGGCGTGGGGGTGGCGCACCCGGTCAGCAGAATCACCAGGATCAGGAGCAGGAATCTCCCGCGCTTGATCCAACGGCCGGCTGGCGAGATCACCAGGCCCATTTGCGCAGCGGCTCCAGCAGGGTGTGCGCGGTGAGGTCAAGATGCACGGGCGTGATCGAAACATAGCCCTCGTTCAGCGCGCCGATATCAGTGCCCGCATCGGGCTGCCCGGTGGGCGCTTCCCCGCCGATCCAGAAATAGGGCCGCCCGCGCGGATCGCTGCGCTCTACCAGCTCGTCGCGGTAAATGCGCAGCCCCTGGCGGGTGATGCGAATCCCGGCGATCCGCTCTAGCGGCAGATAAGGGACGTTTACCGATAGCAGGATGCCGGGCGGCAGGCCGTTGGCCAGCACATTGGCGGCCACCTTCTTCGCGACGGCTGCCGCGGGGCCATAGTCCAATGCGCCCTCAAGCTGCTCGGGCGTATCGAGCGAGAAGGCAATCGAGGGGATGCCGCCGATCGCCCCTTCCATCGCAGCGGTGACCGTGCCGGAGTAGGTCAGATCGTGGCCCAGGTTTGGCCCACCGTTGATGCCCGAGACAACCAGATCCACTTTGTCCTTTAAGAAGCCGAGCAAGGCCAGTGCCACGCAGTCGGAGGGCGCGCCATCCGAGGCGAACGCGTGCGAGCCATCCGCAAGGATAGCCGCTTTGATGCGCAGCGGGCGCTCGAGTGTCTTCACGTGCCCGGATGCCGACCAGTTGTGGTCGGGGGCCAGCACGGTAACCGTTCCCAGCGAGCGCATGGCCTGGGATAGCGCCAGCAAGCCAGGGGCATTTACACCGTCATCATTGGTAACCAGGATGTGCATGGGTATATTGTATCCCGGTTATCGGATCGAGGAAGGGTGTTGATGCCAACCTTCCACAATCCGATCGTTCGCTGAGCAAGACTAGTCTTTTGACTGTAGAAATAAAATTCTATAAACAGTATAATTATAGTCAACAATACTGGACAGCCTGTCTGTTGTAGGAGCAAAATGAGAAAAATCACTGTCTTCAATAACATCACCCTCGACGGCGTTATGCAGTCGCCTGCTGGCCCTGACGAAGACCCGCGCGGCGGGTTCACGAAGGGCGGTTGGGCGACACCGTACCAAGCCATGCGTTATGCCAGCCCCGGCGGACCGCCGAAACCCAGCCCGCTCCTGTTTGGGCGCTGGACGTATGAGAATTTTTATTCTTTCTGGCCGCACCAGACGGACAGCCCTTTTTCTGAGATCCTCAACCAGGCTCCGAAATACGTCGTTTCTACCACGCTGCGCGAGCCGCTGCCGTGGCAGAATTCCGCCTTGCTGAAAGGCGATCTGGCACAGGCGATAGCAGAGCTAAAATCGTCACCGGGGGATGATATCCTGGTGATGGGATCCGGTGTTCTGATCCAGAGCCTGATGCGGCACAACTTGATCGACCGCTATGTGCTGTTGATCCATCCGATTATCCTTGGCACGGGGCGCAAGCTGTTCCCGGAGGGCGAGGATCAAACCGCTCACCTGACCCTATTGGACTCGAAGACGACCCCGAACGGCGTGATCATCGCAACGTACAACGCCAATGGAGGAGCGGAGTAGGCTGTTTGTAAAGGTACTTCTGGCGTTTTCCTTAATGCTCCTCATCGTGCACAGAAGTAATAGAATACCTTTCAAATCCACGATCCACACAGAACGAGCCCCACGAAGGTGTGGCTTTGGTGCCCTAGCCGCCAGGCATTAACCGCCTGGCGGCATTTCTACCCCAATTCCCTCACCAGATACGCCACGCCACGCGCGAAGCCTCTTTTCTCGTAATACAACCGCGTGCCGATGGCGGCGATGACTGCCAGACGGTCGTATCCCTTTTCGCGAGAAATTTCCGCGGCGATTTCGATCAGGCGGGTGCCCAGCCCGCTGTGCTGCGCCGCGCCTTGCTGTTCCTCGCCGACCCCCAGTGATTGCCCGTACACGTGAACCTCGCGGATGAGGGCGGCGCGCTTGCCAGATGGCGCAAGCAGATCGGGCAGCGCGGTGGTGACGTCGGGCGCGGAGTCTTCGGGCAGGGATAGGCGCAGGTACCCGGCGATGCGGTCGTCATCATCCACAAACTGGATGAAATGCTCTTCGGCGGCTTCGGCGCGGTAAACGGCATCCACCAGCTTGAGCGTGCCCGGATGCACCTTCTCGCCGCGTACTTCGCGGCAGCGGATGCAGCGGCATCGCTCGCCGCGGCGTTGCAGTTCTTCGATCACGTCCATGCGCAGGCTGGTGCGCTTGTTGCCCTCGACTACGTTGGTGGAGGGAATGTCGCGGATCACGCGGTTGACGCGGCAGTAAACCGGGATACCAGGCTTGATGTCGGCAATCAGCGCGACCAGTTCTTCTTGGGTGTAGGGGGTATATTCGCCGCGCTGCCAGTATTCGTACAGTTCCGCGTTTGCCAGGAGCTGGCAGGGGTAAATCTTGATCTCATCGGGGCAGTAGCCATCGGACCATAGTTTGGCAAAGTCGTCGCGGTCGCCGTCGATGGTTGCGCCGAGCAGGTTGGGCATCCAGTGCAGAACGATCTTGAACCCCGCCGCGCGCAGCATGGCCGTGGCGCGCAAGGTTTCGGCGG
Source organism: Chloroflexota bacterium (assembly GCA_023434145.1). Lineage (GTDB taxonomy): Bacteria > Chloroflexota > Anaerolineae > Anaerolineales > Anaerolineaceae > DSYU01. Next base: position 8,063 of record JAEYTI010000197.1, read on the forward strand.
CGGTGTGACCGCGCTTATTTCGCTCCAAAATGCGGTCGTCCAGCGACTGCGCGCCCATCTGCACCTTGGTGACGCCCAGCCGCCGCAGCCATGCCAGCTCGCGCGGATTGGCTTCATCCGGGCGGGTTTCGATCACCAGCCCCACGTTGCGGTGCGGGGCGGTCTCGTTGATGCGCTGCGCTTCTTCCAGCGTGGCAGATTCAACCTCGTTGAGCGCATCAAAGCAGCGCAGGATGAACCATTCCTGATAATCGCGCCGGTATGACGACCACGTGCCGCCCAGGATGAGCAGCTCGATCTTCTCGGTTGGGTGACCGGTGGCGCGCAAGGAGTCCAGCCGTGATTTGACCTGGAGATATGGATCGAAGGCGTTTTGCAGGCCGCGCATGGCGCCTGGCTCGTCGGGCAGGTAGGATTTGGGCATGCGCGCATCTGTTGGGCAGAAGACGCACTTGCCGGGGCAAGGGTAGGGCTTGGTGAGCACGGTGACGGTGGTAACGCCGGAAAGCGTGCGCACCGGCTTCATGCGGATGCGTGCGAGGAGGGCGGGGTCACTTTGCCATTCGCCTGTTTCCACCAGGCGCTGGTACACTGCCACCAGCACCGACTTAGGCAAATAACCGCCGCCGGGTAGGGGGTGCTTGCGCGTGGCGCGGTTCAGGTCTGCCCCAGCGCGTACGTCCTCCAGTATTTGCCGCGCCATATCCGCCCGCTCGGGGGTTACTTCACGCAGCCCTTTCCATAGCTCCATATCTGCCATGCGGCGAATTATACCTTTTTTGGTGGGTTTAAGCCGCGTCAGGTTTTTATTTTAAATGCAGCCGCATCCCGCCTTTAACGACCGGGCACGGTTCATTGCGGAGCCACCATGATGGTAAGGTAAGGGAGAAAAAATGGTTACAAACCAGGCTGTAACCTGGGCGATCCATGCTTCCAATTTCCTTTCAAAAACGTTGACCTGTTTAATCGCATCCGTTGATAAAATAGGAGGAACTTCTCATCCTGCTCTGGATTTTCTATTTCTTCATGGAGTTGCAGCGTGACTCCCACACAAAATACAAAATCCTCCCAGACTGGGCGGTTACCAAGGCGATTGGAATTCTCACTTTCGCGTGTTTCATTGGTTTCATTCTTTAAAATACACGCGAACTTTAACTGGTAGAGGAGTTCTCGTCCGGTGATTCTGGGAAAAATACGGGGCTGGTTGGCTCCGCCGGTCTTTCAAGATAATATTCACATGACCAGCACTGCGTGGCTGGTTCATTCTATTTTGCTCGTTGATATTCTGCTGGTTGTTATCGGCACACTGCTGGATATGGGCACTGGTAGCAGCAGCTCGCTGATGCACGGCTTGCAATGGCTGGCGATTGGACTGATGACCCTGCCGCTGATCCTTTTGCACTACGGCAGGGTGAAGCCGGCAGCCTTTGCCATGCTGCTCCTGTTCACTGCGCTAATCACCGCGGTGCTGTACTTTATCGGGCCGCTGCAAACACCCCTGGTCGCCGCGTATATGCTCATCGTCATCACCGCGGTGCTGACCATCAACCGCCGGGCGATGATGTTCTTCATCGCGCTCATTGGGTTGTGTATTTCCTGTCTGATTTGGTTGAATTTCACCGGGCGGCTGCCCGAACCGAGCGAAAACATCACAATGACCCATTGGGTTGCTTACGCGGGCATCGTGGTGTATGCAGGGCTGTTCACCTACTGGATGCGCGAAAACCTTCAGCGTAACTTGCGGCAAGCGCAAGAGGAACTAAATGTCCGCCGCCAGGCGGAGGATAATCTGCGCCGGACGAGCGACTTCTTGCTTGGGATTATTAACGCCTTGGACGATCCGGTGGTGGTGAAAGATAGCGCGCACCGCTTTGTGCAGGTGAATAATGCTTTTTGCCTGCTGATGGGCCGGACCCGTGAAGATCTGCTGGGCAAAACCGACCGCGACCTCATGCCGGAAGCTGATGCGGACGTATACTGGCGGCAGGATGAACACGTGCTGCACACGGGTGAAACGGCAGTCTATGAGGAAAACATCTATCCTAACGGAAAAGTGCTCACCATTTCTGCCAAAAAATCGCGCTATGTAGATCCTTCGAGCGGGGCGCAGTTCATCACCATGACCATCCGCGACATCACTGAGCGTATCAAGGTGGAAGAGGCGTTGAGCATGTCGTATGCGAACCTGGAACAGCAGGTGGTTGAACGCACCGCCGAACTACGCGAGATGAACACGTCGCTCTTGAATGAGGTGGCGGAGCGGCGGGTGATCGAAGATGCGCTGCGGCGTGCTCAGAATGATTTAGAAACACTGATGAACGCTATCCCGGTCACCGTGTGCATGTTTGATGGGGATGGAAACCTGCTGCGCTGGAACAAACAGTATGAAGATTTGCTCGGTTATACGCCTGACGAACTGCGCTCGATGGATGGGCTGTATACCATAGCCCCAAGCGATCGCCGCATGCTGATGGATGCGCTGCATTCGGCGAGTGACAGCGGAATTGCGCAGATGGAGCTGCGCATGCTGCGAAAAGATGGACGGGAAGTGCCTTTATATGCATCTGGCACCCCGCTGTATGACGAAATGGGGCGCAAGCTTTTTGCCGGGATCGGCCTGGATATTTCTGATCTAAAGGCCATTGAGGCCGCCTTGAACAACTCGCAGCGCGAGCTGGCATCATTAATGGAGGTAGTGCCGGGCGTGGTGTGCGTGTTTGCCGGTGATGGTAAGATTGTTCGCTGGAACCGCCACTTTGAAACGCTGCTGGGGTACTCCGCCGAAGAAGTGGAGGAACTGGACGGCTACCAGGTGATCCGCGCGGCGGATCATGCGCTGGTGGACCAGGCGTTTCAACAGGTAATCGAGGAGGGCCGTGCCCAGCTCGAACTGCACCTGATCGCGCGTGATGGTCAGGAAATCCCTATGTTCGCCCACTGGTCGTACTTCAATGTGGTGGGAGAGAAGCACTACATTGCCAGTGTCGGTTTGGATATCTCTAATATACGCGCGGCGGAAGAGGCCCTGCGCGAATCAGAGGAGCGCTACCGCACGCTGGTAGAAGCCTTCCCCGATCTGATCCTTGTGTTGGGGCTGGATGGAAAGGTGCTGTATGCTAACCCGGCGCTCCATAATCAGACCGGGCTGTTGATCGAAGATCTGGACCTGCCCTGGGATGAGATCCCTTACTTTAACGCAGAGGAAGATTTGGGCGGCTGGGGGAAGATGGCCACCTTTGTGGAAAGTGGCCAGGAGCGTTCGGCGGCCTTTGAGACGCGCATTACTGATAAAAAAGGCAACCTGCACTGGTACAGTACCATTCTCACTCGCGTTCAGTACCGGGGTGCTCCCGCGGTGCAGGCCATTAGCCGCGACATTACCGAGCAAAAGCTGGCGGAAATGGCGCTGAACGCGGCAAATGCGGCACTGCGCGAAAGTGAAGAGCGGTATGCCCTGGCCTCGCGCGGGGCAAATGATGGATTGTGGGATCGAGACCTGCTTGACGGCGGAATGTATCTTTCGCCGCGCTGGAAGGCTATGATTGGGTTCCTGGAAGGTGACCCAACGGCACAGACGTTAGAACAGTTCTGGATGGATCGCATTCACCCAGAGGATCTTCCGCACGTGCAGGGAGAAATATCCGCCCACCTGGGTGGCAGCTCGCCCCATATGGAGGTAGAGTTTCGTCTGATGCACAAAGACGGCTCGTACCGCTGGATGCTGCTGCGCGGGCTGGCCGTTCGCGGGGAGGATGGCCGCCCATACCGGATGGCCGGCTCGATGACGGATATCACCGAGCGCAAGCGCGTGGAAGCGCAGCTTCTACACGATGCCTTCCACGATTCGCTGACCGGCCTGCCAAATCGCGCTCTGCTGACCGACCGGTTGGAACAGGCCCTGCTGCTTCGCAGGCGGTACCCCGATTCGCATTTTGCCGTCCTCTACATGGATTTGGACCGTTTTAAGGATATTAACGACAGTCTGGGCCATACAACCGGCGACCAGATGCTGGTTGCCGCGGCGCGCCGGGTGCAATCGTGCCTGCGCATTTCGGATACGCTGGCCCGGTTGGGCGGCGACGAGTTTGTCATCCTGCTCAACGAGGCTAATGAGCTCTCGGATGCCATTTCGGTGGCGGACCGCATCCAGACGATGCTGTGCATGCCGTTTGAGATCAATGGGATGGTTACGCATACCTCGGTCAGCATTGGCATTGTGTTCAGCGAAACGATGGAGCCAGACACGGGGCAGCGACGCTACCCGCGGCCAGAGGAGATCCTGCGCAACGCGGATATTGCCATGTATCGCGCAAAAGCCAACGGTAAGGCCTGCTATCAGGTGTATGACCCCTCGATGCACAGCCAGGTGCTCTGGCGCATGCAAATGGAAACCGACCTGCGCAAGGCACTGGAAGAGGAAACGTTTGAAATCCATTATATGCCGATCATTGAGATTCGCACCGGAAAGTTCAAGGGCATCGAGGCGTTGGTGCGCTGGCAGCACCCGCAGCGCGGGCTGGTACCGCCCGGTGATTTTGTGCCGCTGGCGGAGGAGAGCGGTTTGATCATCCCGCTTGACCGGTGGGTGTGTGAACGCGCGTGCCGGCAGGTGGTGGAATGGCAGCATCAATTTGGCCAGCCCTTTGAGCTGAGCATCAACTTCTCGGGCAAGCAGTTCGCGCAGCCCGACCTGATCCGCTCCATCGAAGGTATCATCGCGGCGACGGGGATCGATACCAACATGCTGCGCTTAGAGATCACCGAGAGCGCATTGATGGAGAACCTTGAACAGGCCATGCGGATGCTGCGCGAGATCCGGTCGTTGGGCGTGCAGGTAGAAGTGGATGATTTTGGCACCGGATACCTCTCGTTCACGCACCTGCTGCAACTGCCGTTCAGCACGCTGAAAATCGACCGTACCTTCATCTCGCCGCTGGGGCTGGATATGAAGAAGACCGAGCTGGTGCGCGCCATGGTGAGCATGGCGCACATCATTGGCATGGAAGTGGTGGCGGAGGGTATCGAGAGCAAGCAGCAGGTGCAGGTGCTGAAGGATATGGGCTGCGACCTGGGCCAGGGCTTTCTCATCTCGCGCCCGCTCGATAAAGAGGCAACCGAGGCGCTGCTGGAGAAATTCTTAATGTAAGCTTTAAACGATGAAACGAGGGATGCTTAGCATCCCTCGTTTCATCGTTTAAAGCTTACCCGAATTTAGCTCACGCTCCGCGCGGCCTGCCGGGCGCGCAGCGCGCGCTGGATCATCAGGAACTCACCGATGTTCTCCATGGTGAGCAGCCCCACCAGCACGCCATTGTGCACCACCGGCATAATGCCCTGGTTTCTGCCTTCCTCGCCCGTTTGAATGGCCTGGGCCGCGCCTTCGAGCATTTGGCTAGAGTCGATCACCTGGAATTCTTTGCGCATGATGTAGGAGACAAAGGTCGACTCGTTGTGCTCTGCCAGCGCGCGGATCACGTCATCGCGGGTGAGGATGCCCACCACTTTGTCATCTGCAACCACGGGGAAGTCTGACTGCGTGCCCGAGAGGATGTACTGCACGGCGTTGGCAAGCGGGTCGGTAGGGGCCAGGTAGCGGAAATCGGTGAGCATGGCGCGGCTGACGGGAATGCCGCTGAGGGCCGCCTTCATCTGTACCATCGAGGCTTCCTGCGCTGCGCCGATCCATACGAAGAAGGCGATGAAGAGCAGGAAGGGGTTGTTGAACAGGCCAAAAAAGCCGAGCATAAGCGCGAGTGCCTGGCCGATGGATGCGGCGAGCGAAGTGGCGCGCGTGTATTCCATGCGCGTAGCCAGCAAGGCGCGCAGCACCCGACCGCCATCCATAGGGAAGGCAGGCAGCAGGTTGAACAGCGCCAGGACGATGTTCACTGCGATCAGCCGGTTGATAAAGCCTGCATTCGGGCTGATGTCGAGCATGGCGGCCGGGTTAAACTGCCCGGTTACCAGCAAGATCAGCGAAAGCACAATCACGATGATCACGTTCACTGCCGGGCCCATGAGCGCCACCCACAGCTCCTGGATCGGCCTTTCGGGCATGCGTTCCAGCCGGGCGACGCCGCCAATGGGCAGCAGGGTGATATCGCGCGTTTTGACACCAAACTTGCGCGCGGTCAGCGCGTGACCGTACTCGTGCAGCACGACCGATACAAACAGCGCAAGCAGGAACAACACCGCGCTGACCACAGCGGGCACGCTTTGTGTTCCCATCCAGGCAGAGATGGCAATCCACGCCACCAGCAGGAGGAACGTGGAGTGCATAAAGACGTCAATTCCCGCGATGCGGGCGATTTTCCATGACCATTTCATTTTCGATTTCCCTCTTTTGTAAACGCAGCCATTATGGCATTAGCGCAGCGGTCCTGTGTTTATTCTCTTACTAATTTTATCAACATTATTGTATAGAAAACATCAGTAAAGTGTAAAACTTTTGTATAAGCAGGTAGGGTGACTGGGCGGCTTTAGCCGCCCAGTCACCCCTATCCAGCCCAAATCGCGGTACAATCGGCGCTATGAATCGCATCAAAGCTGTATTATTCGACATGGATGGCACGCTGGGCGATACGACGCCCGTGGTGGTGCAGGCGCTGCAAGAAACTTTCTCACGCTATACCGGGCGTGATTATTCGCACGACGAGATCTGCATGATGTTCGGCCCATCGGAGGAGGGGGTGATTGGGCGGCGCGTTCGGCAGGATGACTACCCCTCGGCGCTGTCGCTTTACCTGCGGCGCTACCACGAGCTGCATGGGCGCGAGACGTTCCCCGGCGCGGTGGAACTTCTCGCGTGGCTGCATTCGCGCGGGATCCGCACGGCGATTGTGACGGGCAAGGGCCAGGGCACGATGGATATCTCGATGGAGCGCATGGGCCTGACCGGGGTGATCGACCGGGTGGAGGTTGGCACGGCGGCTGGCGCGGAGAAGGACGCGGCGATGCTGCGCATCCTCAACGAGTGGGGCATTGCGCCGGAGAATGCCGCCTACGTAGGCGACGCAGCGTACGACATGCAGGCGGCGACCGCGGCGGGCGTGCAGCCGCTAGGCGCTGGCTGGGCCGAGACGACGATGATCAAAGAAGGCCAGGACTATCCATTCTTCCATTCGTTCGCGGAGCTGAAAGCGTGGTTAGCGGAGCGAATAGTGTAGCTACTCCCTGCACAGCAGCCCCTCTACCGGATCGCCCAGGTACGAGCGCGAAACGGTATAGCGGTACCAGCTTGATACGGATAGATATTGGGTGTAGCGGAGGGCATCTTCGGTGCTGGGGAACTGCTCAACGCCAAAGTACTCCCATTCCTCGTTGTTCCAGCGCGTATACGCGCTGAGCACCGGTTTTGATCCGGCTACCTGGGCGGCTTCTTGCGTGCGGCGCAGCATTTCGTCGTGTTCTTCCGGTGGCAGGCCGTACGCAAGCGGCGAAGGGCGCGACAGGTAGACGCGGTAAATTGGCTTGCGGCCTCCTGCAGCTGATGGGAGCGCCTCAAGCGCATTCAGCCGGTCATCCATTGGGATGCCCAGGTATGTAACGCTGCTGAACAGGCTGTACCAGCCGATGCCCTCGAGGCTGATCTTATACGCGCGCAGCGCATCGAGGTTTGGGAACAGCTCGACGCTGAAATATTCAAACTGCTCGTTGGACCATCCCATCCCGGCCGTCAGCAGCGTCTTTCGGTCAACCGACTGCCCGGCAGCCTCACGTTTGGCGAGAAGCGCGCTCTGCTCTTCAGGGGTCAGCGAGAAGGCGCGGTCGGTACGCCGGTAGAACGACAGCTTGTAGATGGGGTCGAACATGGCAGCCTCCATACGTGAAATCAATGGGGGAGATCCAAACGAGCGTATAGGGCCGTTTTTTCCGGCTCGGTTAGGAAGGCGGCTTCGGCGGCGGTGCGGATGCTGTGGAGCAGCTCGGGTTCGGTGAGGCCCAGTGATTCGACCGCCAGGCGGTACTCATCGGTCAGTGTAATGCCAGAGATGGATGGATCGTCGGTGCCGATCGCCACCTTTAGCCCAGACCGGATCATATCGGGCAGCGGATGCTCCCCGAGGCTGTGCACCACGCCGGACTGGTAGTTGCTGGTTGGGCAGACCTCAAACACGGTGCCTCGTTCGCGTGCCAGATCGGTTGTGTAGGGATCGGAAAGCACGCGCACGCCGTGACCGATGCGCTCGGCGCCAAAGACCTCGATCGCCTGGCGGATATTGGATGGCCCGCCCCATTCTCCGGCGTGAACGGTGATGCGCAAACCGGCTTCTTTTGCTGCCCGCATCACGCCGATAAACGGCGCGGCGGGGAACTCGGCCTCGTTCCCGGCAAGATCCAGCCCGGCAAAGCCCAAGGCCGTCCGATCTAAGGCCAGCGCAGCTACTTCTTCCGCCGCCTGCACCGGCTCGTGCCGGTTGCATGAGGCGATCAGGCGCAGGCCAATGCCTGCTTTTTGCGCAGCATCGCGTGCTGCGTGTGCCACCCAATCCATCACATCTGCCAGGGCAAAGCCTTGCGTGCGGGCGAGTGCGAGCGGCGTAAACCGCAGCTCCAAATACACAACGCCATCCGCGGCGGCATCTTCCACGGCTTCACGGGCCAGCCGGGAGATGATCTCTGGAGAATCGAAAAACAGGCGCAGCGTTTTGAACTTGGACAAAAAGTTTGTGAAGTTCATCTCTTCGCCTGGTTGAACCTGCACGAGGGCAGGCAGTCCGGGCTCAGGCAGCGACAGGCCTTTTTCGGTGGCAATCTGTCGCAGTGTGTCGATCCGTAGTGATCCTTCCAGGTGACGATGAAGCTCTACCTTTGGGACGCGATGAAGCTGCATTGCTCTCCCCCCCAATATACAAATGACAAAACAACCCCGGGTAACAAGTTTATTATAACAAAATTCGCCTTGCAATACTGCGCAAAAGTCAGGTATAATCTTGCAGACGGTTAACAAAGGATACGGTAATGACGGACAAAACTCTCTAAATCTCACACTTGTTTGGGGAAGCACCGCGCTTCTGGATTTTGCTGTTCTTGGGCCGGGGATTCGATCCCCTGGCTCTTTTTGTTTAATGGTCTGGTGAGATGGCTTCTGCGAAAGAAGCAAAAGTAGAGGGTTGTATGCTTCGTATAAACCGTGTTTCGAAATCATTTGGCTTGAATCCCATTTTTCATGACGTAACCTTTAGCGTGCAGGCGGGCGAGCGGGTGGGCCTGGTGGGCCCGAACGGATCGGGCAAGACCACCCTGCTGCGCATTATTACCGGGGAGGAGAGGGCCGACTCGGGCACGGTGCAGTGGACGCCCGCCGACATGCGGGTGGGCTACCTTGCGCAGGGATTGGCCTTTGCGCCCGGCGAGACGCTGGAACAGTATATCCGGCGGCGCGAGGGGGACGTGCCTGCGCTCTCCGCGCGGCTGGGCGAACTGGCTGAGGCGCTGGCGCGGCAGCCCGACCAGCCACGCTTGCAGCAGGAGTACGACGGCGTGCTGGCGCAGCTTGCGCTGGCGGATGAGAACGCCGGGCGCGCCCCAGCCGTGCTGGCGGGGTTGGGCCTGGGCGATCTGCCGCCAGACCTGGCGGTGCAGTCGCTTAGCGGCGGACAGAAGACGCGCCTGGCGCTGGCCGGTGTACTGCTCTCGGCTCCGCAGGCGCTGCTGCTCGATGAACCGACCAACCACTTGGACCTGGAGATGCTCGACTGGCTGGAAACGTGGCTTGCGGGGTATAACGGGCTGGTGCTGGTGGTTTCGCACGACCGCGCCTTCCTCGATCGGGTCGCGACGGGCATTGTCGATCTCGATCCGATCACACAGACGGCGCGGTACTATGCTGGCAGCTACAGCGCGTACCTGGAACAGAAGCTGGCAGAGCGCGAGCGCCAGCGGCAGGCCTACCAGGACCAGCAAGATGAGATAGCGCGCTTGCAGTCAGCAGCGGCGCACGTGCGCGGCATCGCAAAATTCCGCAAGGGCGGCAAGGCCGATACGGGCGACAAGTTTGCTAAAGGCTTCTTCGCCAACCGCGGCTTAGAGACGGTGCGGCGCGCCAAGCAGATGGAAGCGCGCATCGAGCGGCTGATGAACGAAGACGCGATCGACAAGCCTGCGCGCACCTGGCAGATGAAGATGGAGTTTGGCGAGATCCCCTCCAGTGGGCGGCAGGTGCTGAGCCTGGATAACCTCTCGGTGGGTTACGGCGAGAACCTGCTGCTGGCAGGGCTGAACCAGGCCATCCGCTACGGCGAGCGCGTGGCGCTGGTAGGGCCCAACGGCAGCGGCAAGACCACTCTGCTGCGCACAATTGCCGGGCGCATCCCTGCGCTGGCAGGCGAGGCGCGGCTGGGCAGCGGCGTGCGGCTGGGCTACATGGCGCAGGAGCAGGAAAATCTCGACCCGGCCCTGAACGTGGTGGAAACGCTCAGCAAAGTGCTGGGCAAGTCCGAGACGGACGTGCGGGCGTTCCTGCACAAGTTCCTGTTTAGCGGCGACGACGTGTTCACCCCGGTTGGTTCGCTTTCATACGGCGAGCGGTCGCGGATGAGCCTGGCGATTCTGGTAGCAGAGGGGTGCAACTTTCTGCTGCTGGACGAGCCGGTGAACCACCTGGATATCCCCTCGCGGGCGCGATTTGAGCAGGCGCTGGAAGCGTTCGAAGGCACCTGCCTCGCCGTGGTCCACGACCGGTACTTCATCGAGTCCTACGCGACCGTGTTGTGGGAGGTGAAGGATGCCGAAATCCGCGTGGAGCGTATGGAGGGATTGGAATAAATAATGCATCACAACGGGTAGTCGCTAGCGACTACCCGTTGTGATGCATTATTCAAGATCAACAAGATTTGGCAAGATCTTCGCCTGATACACGGGCAGAAAGCGATTCTGGTAGAACTCGGGCATGAAATCGCGCAGGTATGCTTCCAGCGCGGCATAGTAGCTTTGGGCGCCGGCGCGGAAATTCTCGGCGGGGATGCTGGATGTGAGGTGCTGTGCTGCCTCGTTCCACGCGGCGGTGGCCTGTTTGAGCTTTGCCTCGCTGTTGATATTGTCGCCGACGCTGACGATGCGCAGAAATAGATCGTCGAATGGTTGATTGGAGGGGCCGACGATCAACTCCAATGGGAAGAAGTCCTTTTTCTGCGGCATCACCGGGCGCTCACTGAACGCCCGCCACGTTTCGATCACCCCCTCGCCCCAGGCATCTTCCACGCGGGCCGACACACCCTCGTAGCGGTCACGCCCATCCAGGTAGAGGAAGGCGCGGAACACCTTGCGCGGATCGTGGGTGCGGTTCCACAGCGAAGCGCGGGCAATATCGAGACCTTTGCCAAAATACATCCACTCGATCAGGTCGACTGCCAGCGCGATCTGCTCGGGGGTGTGGTTGGGGTTGAATGAAACCGGCCCCCACAGCGCATCGCCACCTGCCTTGTAGCCGTCTCCGGCGGGCTGGGCCACGACACCGAACGCATCTTCAAACTGCAAACCGCGCTGATCGGCCAGATTGGGAAGGCTGTTCGGGTCGGAAGGATCGCCAAAGACGTCCCAATACCCGGCGGGCGCCAAGACGGAATTGCCGCTGTGGAACAGGGCCAGGATATCCTCGTGGGTATTGATGACGGAATCTGAGTAAATGGCCTTGTGCCTGAAGATCAGGCGGCGGTACTCGGCGGCCAGCGCTCCCCAGCGCGGGTCGGACCAATCACGCAGCCAGTGCCAGGGCAGGTGGGGCGCGGGGATCTCGGTAAGGATTTCGGAGCCGTGTTGAGCCATGAAGGTGGCGATGAAGTGGTAGGGCACGGAGAGGCCGGCCCGTCGCTGGCTCTCGTCACTGGCGGCTTTCATGATCTCTATGGCCTGCTCCCACGTCCAGCCCGTTTCGGGCAGGCAGATATCGTTCCGTGCCAGCAGATCCTTGTTGTAGACCCAGATGCCCGTGGTGGGGGCGTATTCGTTAAGCGGGTAGGCGAAGTAGCTGCCGTTGACGTTGGAGTGATCGCTCCAATTGCGCCACAAAGCGGGCAGGATGCGCTCGGATAAGCGGTTGGCTTCGACGGAAGCGGTCACGTCTGCCAGTTGGCCCTCGGTAAAAGCCGCGACCGCCGCGTCGCGGCTGAACCCGCCGCCCACGGCCGGGCCGTAGAGGAAGGTGGGGGCAGCGCCGTCGTCGATTGCGGTCTGCATGGCAAGCGGATCGAACACGTCCACCGGCACTTTGGTCAGGGTTACGCCGGGGTGGTTGTCCAGCCACACCCGCAGGGCTTCCATGCTGGCCTGGCGGGCGGGATCGAGCGCGGCTTCGGCGTCGGAGAATACGTCCACCGGCCAGCCGGAGGTGAAGAGTTCCACCTGCCGCAGGGGCGTGGGGGAGCGCGTGGGCGTAGATGGAACCGTCGCGGTGGGGGCGGGCGTGCGGGATGGCGCAGGCGTAAATGACGGCGCTTGCGTGCTGGTGGGTGCAGGTGTTGGGGATGGTGTACTCCTGCCACAGGCAGAAAGGGCCGCGCCGGTTCCGGCCGCCGCCAACCGTAAGAACTGCCGCCGCGTGAGTCTACGAGGGATCATAGTGAGGATTATACTTGTGTATTAAGGATCGGGATGATTCAAAGGAAGGGATGAAGATGACAACAAGACTGCTTCGATACTGCATCTTATTATGCCTGCTTGTAACGGGCTGCTTCTCACCCCCTATAAGGGAAGAAGGGAAAATTGATACTCCGCCACCCGCGCAAGTATTTCCAGCAACCGTAACGGATCCCCCAGCGATTACCGTTACTCCTGGCAACACGGATACGGCCACGCCGGTAAAACCAGCCGCTACTGCTACTGTAATACGAAAAGTTCTTCCCCCGACAAAAACGCCCAATCCCTATCCAACCGTAGTTTTCCATACAGCGTTAACAGCGCTTCCGCCTGGACAATACCTGTTGTATTGGACTTATCTAAAATACTCTGCTCAGCTTAATGCAGTGTCGATGACCGGGGAGGTTTACCCTCTTGTCGATATTTCTGGATATTTCGCCGAGAACGAGAACCAGTTTGAACAGCTATCGGCAAACGGCTTATTTTTGATAGTCCCTTATTATTCCGATGTATATCTCTTTCATTTGATGGATCAGAAGCGGGAGAAGCTGACTCTAACCGATCGGGATGATTGTGTGATTACTTCTATATCGCCGGATGGGAAGCGCTTTGCGGGACGCTGTGGAACCCTCGAAGAGACTCTTACTCTGGGTATTCGAACAATGGATAAAGACTGGATGATTCTCCAACCATTTGAGCCTGGCAATGAGGGAGATGTGTACTTTACCATGGCCTGGTCGCCTGATGGAGAGAAATTAGCCTTCTTATATAGTGGGAGGAACCATGTTACAGAGGCTGTCTATGTGGCAGATGTAGATGCATGCATCGACGATCCTGCCAACTTTCCCGAGCATGTGACTGGCCCACACTATGAGCCTATCCCTTACTATGTTGCCTGGTCGCCAAACAGCATGCAGTATGCTATTCCACTTTCAAGAGAGATTATTGTTCAAGATCTAAAAACGGACCTATTTAGGAAGGTCAAGATCAAGAATGAAGAGGGAGGACCTATTCACGGGATAGCCTGGTCTCCCGATGGGAATTGGATTGGGTACTGTGTTGATGGGTCTCAGGAGAATCCTGGAAACGAAATTGGTGTCATTTCACTTGTCAGTGGCACTACTTTGTCCCTGGCCGAGCGAGATGGATGCCAGGTGGTAGGGTGGTTGAATATCGAGTCGTAAATTTGAAGCCGGTATACACCCGAGAGCGAATAGAAAATTAGAATATAATCAACCTATCCTTATCGTTGTTCGACAATACCCCCTTAGGAGATTGTATCATGCAGTATCGTCTCTACGGCAAGACCGGGATTCGCGTGTCCGCGCTGGGATTTGGCGCGATGCGGCTGCCCCAACTGGAAGACAAGACCGTCGATCTAGAACAATCCGTGCCCATGCTGCGGCGCGGGATTGATTTGGGCATCAATTACATCGATTCGGCGTTTGGCTACATCAACGGCACCAGCGAGGTGGCGGTGGGGCAGGCGATCAAGCCCTACGAGCGCGAGAAGATCTATCTCTCCACCAAAATCCCCGTTCACGACCCCGAGGAATGCACAGAAGCCGCGTGGCGGACGAAGTTGGAGACCTGCCTGAGTCGCTTCGATACGCCCTACATCGACTTTATCCACTTCCATGGGCTGCGCTGGAGCGAGTTCGAACAGGTGATCTCGAAACCGGGCATGGCCCTGGAAGCCGCGAAGAAGGCGCAGGCGGAGGGGCTGGTGCGCCATATCTGCTTCTCCAGCCACGATACCGAGGACAATATCATCAAGCTGATCGACACCGGCGAATTTGCCGGGATGCTGGTGCAGTACAACTACTTGGACCGCCACAATGAGCCGGCCATCGCCCGCGCCTACGAGCAGGGCATGGGCGTGGTGATCATGGGGCCGGTGGCGGGCGGGCGTCTGGCAACCCCGGCGGGCGTGGTCGTCGACCAGGAAGGGCTGCTGGAGATCAAGACCCCCGAGCTGGCCCTGCGCTACGTGTGGAACAACCCCAACGTCACGGTGGCGCTTTCGGGCATGAACACCATGGAGATGATCGAGGAGAACGCCGCCGCTGCCAGCCGGATCGAGAGCATGAGCGCCGGCGAGGCCGCCGCGATCCAAAACCTGCTCGATCAGAACCAGAAGCTGGCGGACCTGTACTGCACCGGCTGCGGCTACTGCATGCCGTGCCCCAACGAAGTGCAGATCCCCGAGAACTTCCGCTATATGAACTGGTTCCGCGTTTGGGGCATGGAAGAACAGGCCAAAGCGGCCTACGCCAAGCTGACCAACGAGGACGTGTGGACGCCTTGGGGCCTGGTGAAGGGGCTGAAGGCCGACGCTTGCTTGCAGTGCGGCGAGTGTGAGTCCAAGTGCCCGCAGAATATTCACATCATCGACCAGCTGGTCGAGGTGGCAAAGACGCTGGGATAAGAGGGAACGCCTCACCCCGGCCCTCTCCATTTCGCAAGAAATGGAGAGGGTGGCTGTTCCGCAAAGGTTAATTTGGAAGCAAGGCACCTTTGGGGCTATCCAAAAAAGTTCACTTGGACAGCCCCTGTCTCGTAAATAAGGGTGTTTTTGATGATGCGAGCCAGCACATGTGCTGGCTCGCATCATCAAAAACACCCTTATTAGACAACCCCAGGGTGGCTTGTTCCGCAAAGGTTAACATGGAAGCAAGATATCCCTCTCCATTTCGCAAGAAATGGAGAGGGGCAGGGGTGAGGCGTTTTACCCGGATGTCCGTGCCCAGGCGGTAAGGAGCAGTACCACGACCGAGAGGGCGAGGTTGATGCGCAAAATCGTGATCTCGCGTCGGCGCAGGCGGTCCATCTGCTGCGGGTCTACCTGGCGGCCCGCGGCGATCATCAGCGCCGAGCGCTGGAGAGCGGGCAGCACGCCCCAGGTCATATACCCGGCGGCGAGCACCATCAGCCCGATGACGAGGTGCTTGATGAGGATCGCCGTGGCCCAACTGCTGTCGATGGCGAGGAAGCCCTGGTAGGCTGGGTGCGCGCTCATCTGGAACATGCCGGTGACGGCGAGGATGGCGAGGCTGAACCAGCCCAGCGGCTGCAAGCGCGTTTGGATCTGCCCCAGCAGCTTGCCCTGCGCAGTGGAGTCCAGTGACTTACGGGCGGCGGGCAGGATGATCAGCGAAAGCGCCGCCAGCCCGCCGAGCCACACCACGGTGGCGAGCATGTGCAGCCAGTACGCGATAGTGAGGGCGAAAGCGGGCATGGCGGGTTTGTCCTCCGTTTATCGGGTTGTGGAGCGTGTCACCATCTAACCTAACCACCAGGGGCGGGAACTTCTTCCGTGGGCTGCTCCGATTCGGCAGTTGGTTCAGGCGTGTTGGTAGCCGTCGGCTCTTCTACCGGGTTCGTTGGAGCTTGTTGGGTGAATGTAGGGGTGACGGTGACCTCGAGCGTGGGAGTAGCAGGCTCGGGCGAAGGGGTAGGTGTGGCGCACAGCTCCCAAACGGCGGTGGCGGTGGCCTGAATGTTGCCATCTGGCACGGCCTGGAGCGATTTCTCGTAGTATTCCAGCGCCTCGCAGTACTGGCCCTGGTTCACCAACCGGCCGGCGTGCCCGTTGGCGGCGATGCGGTAGCGCTCGATGGCCGTCAGGCCGGAGCCGTCACGCAGGTTGGGGAAGGACAGGTAAATGTCCTCAAAGTACTCCATTACCTTCAGCCAGTCGATCTCCCAGAAGCGGGTGCCGTTGAGATACTGGCGCGCCCACAGCCGGTAGTTCAGCGCGTCCACGTCCAGCGGGCCGTAGCGTTCGGCCACCGCCAGATCGTAAAGACCGCCTTCCAGGTTCGCGCGGTAGAGGATCTTATCGATACCGCGGAACCGCAGCGCAAAGTAGATCATACCGTCCACTTCCACCGCGCGGTAGGTCGGGTCGTTGGTGCGCAGGGAATCGACGCTGGCAAAGAAGTTTTCCCAATCCTGCGCGGCATACAGCGCGCGGGCGGTGTTGAAGATATCTTCCAGCGGGCGCATATCCGGGGTCGGCTGCAGTGTGGGCGTCGCGGTGGGGATGATGGCCGTGGGGGTGGCAATCGTCATCTGCTCAATGAGCACCTCGCGCAGCTTATCGGATGCGCCGGGGAAGTTCGGGTCGAGCTTAATTACGTGCTCGTACTGCGCCTTGGCGATCTCCCACTGCTTGTTTTCCTGCGCTTGCATGCCGAGCATGAAATGTTCCGTAGCCTTCAGGGTGCGGGTGCTCCGGTCGTTCTCCGCGCGCATATTCAGGCCAGAGAGATAGCCGAAGTAGGTGCCGGCTCCGCCAAAGAGCAGCACCAGGAAGATGCCGAGCAGCACCCAGGGCCAGCGGCGAGGCCTTCGTGTGGCAGCAGCCGGGGGGGCATCGTAAACAGGCGGCTGCCCGCCGGTCTGCACGGGCGTGGAAGCGGTCACCGGCTGAGTTTCCTCAGGGGCGGGGGATGCGGTCACATTCTGCGCGCGGATGGGGGTGGGCATGGTTTCTTCGCCCCCGCGCTGTGGTGTTGTTGGTATGGTATTCTCGTTGTTCGGTTCCTGCATGGCGGCAATTATACCTCATTTGACGCCTCACCCCCGGCCCCTCTCCAAAATCTCAAAAGCGGCGATTTTGGAGAGGGGTGCCTTGCAAACCAAGGCTTGGGCTTTCAAAGGCACCCTCTCTATTTTTCGAAGAAAAATGGAGAGGGCCGGGGTGAGGCGTTTTTTTAAAGTCTCAAAAGCAATCGTAATTCCTTCCAGATCACCGGCATGGCGGCGAGACCGCCCAGGGCCAGTGCGGCAGTTCCGATCAGCAAAGGCTGGCTGGCAGAGACCGGCAGCATGGTAAAGACCATCACCAGCGCACCGCCAACCAGCGCGCCAATCAGACCGCGCAGCAGCGCCGGGCCTGGTGTGAGACGCTGCGCCAGCCGCCGGTTGAGCAGCACAAACAGCAGCACAGCCTGGCTGGTGAAAGCGATCGAGTCGGCGGTGCTGATGCCTGGCGCGCCCCACAGTTGCGAAAGTACAATACTTAAAACGGTGAACACAACGAAATTGATCCCGGCAGTTATCAGCGGCGTGCGAGCATCCTGGCGGGCATAGAAGGAGCGGATGGCTACTTCGAGCAGGCATTGGCCGGTGAGGCCCAGCAAGAAGCCGCGCGTGGTCCACATCAGCACATCCGTGCCTTCGGGGCCAAAGTCAAATGCGGCAGCCAGCAGCGGGCGCAGGCCCAGCGCCAGCACCAGGGCAATCGGCAGGGTGAGGGCGGTGATGACCTGCATGGCGCGCTGGATGGTAGCGCCGAAGGCTTCGCGCTCGTCTTTTGCCGCCAGTTCGGATAGCGTGGGCAGCAAAGCGATGCCGATGGCTGTGCCGATCAACGTTTCGGGCACCTGCATGATCATCCAGCCGTAAGTGAGCGAGGTGACCGAGCCCGTTTCGAGCCGTGAGGCCAGGTTATCACGCACGATGAAGATCAACTGCACCATCATCATGGTGACCAGGCGCGGGCCGATCAGGCGCAGCACTTTTTTCACCGGGGCGCTGGTCAGGTCGATCACTGGCTTCCAGCGGTAGCCGTAACGGATCATGCCGGGGATTTGGATGCCCAGGTGCAGCACCGCACCGATGATCACGCCGTATACCAAACCATAAATGCCCAGGCCAAAGGCGGGCAGGGTGATGGGGCCGATGCTGAAACCCTGCTCTGGCGCCAGGATTGCTGCGCCAAAGATCTGCCCGATGTTGTAGAGCAGCGGGGCCATAGCGGGCAGCAAAAAGTGCTGGTTGGCCTGCAAGCCTGCCATTACCAGGCCGCTGATGGAAAAGATCATCGTGGCGATGAGGTTGAGGCGCATGAGGTTTTCCACCAACTGCTGCTGCTCGGGGCCAAAGCCGGGGGCGACGCCCACCTGGCTGCGCACCAGCGGGCCGGCCAGCACGGCTACGATCAGCGCCAGCACCAGGGTGGTGAGAAAGGCCAGGTTGGCAATGCGCGAGAACAGGTCCCACGCCTGGCTGCGGCTGCCTTTGGTCAGCGTTTCGGTAAGCACGGGGATAAAAGCCATCGCCAGCGCGCCGCCGGAGATGAGCGCAAAGAGCATATCGGGGATGTTGTTGGCGACGTTGAATGCGTCGTATTCCTGCGATAGGCCGAACAGGCGCGCATTGATCATCAGGCGCGCGAAGGCGGCGATTTTATCGATGCCGAAGAAAAAGGCCACCACAATGGAAGCGCGAGTTAGTTTTGACATGTTTTATCCCAATGCAACGTCCAGCATCATCATCACCGCGAAGCCCAGCATGGTGCCCAGGGTGACGAGATCGGAGTGCTCGCCGTTGCGCGCCTCGGGGATCAATTCTTCGACCACGACATAGATCATCGCGCCGGCGGCGAAGCTGAGCGCATAGGGCAGGATGGGGCGGATGAACAGTACGGCAGCCGCGCCCAACACGCCAGCGATCGGCTCGACGATGCCGGACGCCTGCCCATACAAGAAGGCCTTTTTGCGTGACAGCCCCTCACGGCGCAGCGGCGCGGAGACGGCCAGCCCTTCGGGGAAGTTCTGCAGGCCGATGCCTACTGCCAGCGCAATCGCCGCGGCAGTGGTAGCCCCCGGCACGCCCGCGGCGGCAGCGCCAAAGGCCACACCCACGGCCAGCCCCTCGGGAAAGTTGTGCAGCGTGATCGCCAGAACCAGCAGAATGCTGCGGCGCCAGCGGGTGTTCACGCCCTCTTTTTGCTCGCCGCCCTGCCAGTAGGTGTGCAGGTGGGGCAAAGTTTTGTCGACCAGGAAGAGGAACGCCCCGCCCATCAAGAAGCCAACCATGGCAGGAAGCCAGTTTGGTAGGCCCATTTCGCCCGACATTTCGATTGCCGGAGCTAACAGCGACCAGAAGCTGGCCGCGATCATCACGCCGCTGGCAAAGCCAAGCATCATTGTCAGCGTACGGGGTTTGATTTCACGCGCCAGAAAGACTCCCGCAGAGCCAAGCGCGGTAACGCCCCACGTAAACATGGTGGCGAGAAATGCTTGAAAGATCGGGTTCATTGCTTGCAGTTGTTGTTCCAAGTTATTCGTCCTTGCGAAAAGCAATTTTACTCTTGAAAAAATCTTCGGTAAACGCTCAAGATGGGTTTCAGGGAGTTTTTGGTATGTTGGGGTAGTTTCAACCACCCCAACATACCAAAAACTCTTTAAAACCCGACTAGAGCTTCGGTAAATATAGCACAAAATTGCAGGGTTTCCGCGCTTGCATCAAAAAGGGAATTCTGCTATTGTATGCCGGAAGGTTGCATTCAATCTATTGGCTCATCGGGTGTTTGAAGCCCAAAATGAGCAAACATTTTTATAAAGGGGATTCCCAAAAATGAATACTCGTGCACTTTTGATTAGCGCCGGCATCGCCGGTGTATTGGCCGGTGTGCTCTCATCGATCCCGGTGCTCAGCCTGGTCAACTGCTTGCTGTGCGGCTGGATCTGGGGCGCCGGCATCTTTGCGGTCTATATGTACCGCCGCAACACCGGCGCTGCGCCGGTCACCACCTCTACCGGCCTGATCATCGGTCTGGTGGTGGGTATCATCAGCGCCATTCTGTCGAGCCTGCTTGGCCTGGCGTTTGGTGCTTCCACCGCCGCCGCGCTCACCCCGGACCAGCTCGCACAGTTGGAAGAGACAATGGGCGAATCGGCTCGCGTGCTTACCGATCCCGCTGCTATGGGCGCCGCCAGCTTCCTCATCAACCTGATCGTCCAGCCTATTTTCGGCGCCATCGGCGGCCTGATCGGCTCCGCGATCTTCAAGAACCGCCCCACACCAGGAACGATGGGATAGAAGCTTTACCAAAAAACAGAGGCGGCCACTCGGTCGCCTCTGTTTTTGATTGCTTGGTTTGTTTAATCTTTCCGGGGCATAAACGATATCGCGCCGACAATCACGATCAGCACCAGCATGGAAGCCGCCAGCACGATACCGATGGACTGCGGCTCGGTCTCCAGGTAATCCGCGGGGATGGGGGTGGCGGTGGGGCCGCTGTTTGGATCGGGTGTAGCATCTTGCGAGATCGCTGATTGCTGTACTGGGGTTGGCCTGCCCTGTGTAATGCGAGACAGCGGCGCGGACCATGCGATGGCAGCCAGGAAACCCAGCGTCACGATGGTGAACATCAGCGTCCGGCTGTTAAACCAGGCGCGCCAGTAGTGCGAACGGGTGAAATATCGGTAGAGAAAAAGTATGCGGCGTTTCATCAAGTTTATTATACGCCAACTCAATATTTATCCGAAAGCTCATATGTAGGCTCTTTGGGAACTGCCGTGGTTGTAGGGAGCGGTGGCACTGCAACCTCTCCCTACAACCACGGCAAAAACCAGAGACCCCATATGTAGTTTCAATGAGTTTGGGTGTCACAGGGGGTGGTCACACCCCCTGTGACACCCAAACTCATTGAAATCCATAAAGA
>JAEYTI010000202.1 GCA_023434145.1 Chloroflexota bacterium
CAAAATACTGCTACAATTTGGCTGTCCATGCGTTCCTCCGGTTCAGTTTTGGTTTGAGCACCTACACTTTACCAGAAAACGCATGGATCTTTTATCCCGCTACGACAAGGTAGCAACTTGGGTTAACGCAGTACAGCCACCCCAGAAGGGGTGGCTGTACTGCGTTAAAACAAACGATTACGCCTTCTTGGTCGATTCGATCGCGGTCACCGCATCACCGACGGTGCGGATACTGCGCGCCTGGTCGTCGGAAATGGCGATGTTGAACTTCTCGCAGAAACCATCGATCAGGAAGAACTGATCCATCGAATCGGCCTTCAAGTCCTCAATAAAACGAGTCTCGGGGGTAATCCCGGCGCCGTCAATCTTTAAAACGTCAATAATCACGGCTTTTACTTCCTCAAACGTGTCGCTCATCCAAATTCCTCCTGGGGTGGGTTGCGCTCGTACAGGTAAGAGAATGTGCAGGCAACACCCGGCGCGCGGGGCACAACCTCTTCACATACGATGGGTCGAACGGGTTATAGAAATTGTATCTTGCCAGCCGATTCTGTCAAGGATGGATTTTTGGCGGGGTGCGTTTCAGTTTCTTGGGTACTTCCCAGTTGGTTGGTGGGTTGAGGCAGGGGAATATCGTTCCCCTGCCTCAACCCACCAACCAACGGAAACACACCCTTTTTGGCGGGCGTGCGGAAAAAACATGCTACAAACATTGTTCAATGAGAGCATTTGATTGGGCGAAGTTTGGTATACTGAACGACAGGCCGCATAACGCGGCGGACGCGGCCTTATCGGTCTGCCGTGCTCGCCGCTAAGGCAGGGTAGGAAATACGAAAAGGCCTATGACACCACACACCTCGATTACTGAAACACGCAAAGCGGACCACATCCGCATTAACATGGAAGAAGACGTGCGCTCTGGCCTGACCACCGGGCTTGAGCGATACCGCTTTATCCATCAAGCGCTGCCAGAGATAAACCTCGACGCGGTGAACCTCTCGCAGAAATTGTTTGGACGAACGGTGCGTGCACCGATCTTGATTTCATCGATGACGGGTGGCACCGAGGAAGCGGGAAGGATTAACCAAATATTGGCGGAAGCCGCGCAGGAGATGGGCGTAGTGATGGGTGTGGGATCGCAGCGAGCGGCGCTGGAGAACGAATCCGTTGCGGAGACTTTCCGCGTGCGCAAGTACGCGCCGGATATCCTTCTGTTCGCAAACCTCGGCGCGGTGCAGCTCAATTACGGCTACACCATCGATCACTGCCGCCGGGCTGTCGAAATGATCGAAGCCGACGCGCTGATTCTGCATCTCAACGCGCTGCAAGAGGCTGTGCAGCCAGAGGGCGACACGCACTTCGCCGGTCTGGCAGACAAGATCGCCGAAGTGTGCAGCGTGATGCAGGTTCCGGTGATCGCAAAAGAGGTGGGGTGGGGCATCTCCGAGCGGGCCGCGCGCCTGCTGGCAGACGCGGGAGTCGCCGCCATCGACGTGGCGGGGGCGGGGGGCACCTCCTGGTCGCAGGTGGAAAAGTACCGCATCGAGGATGAGAGCCTGGCGCGGGTGGCAACCGCCTTCCGCGGCTGGGGCATCCCCACCGCCGAATCGATTGAGATGGTGCGCAAAGCTGCCCCAGGCGTGAAAATCTTTGCCTCGGGCGGGCTGCGCAGCGGCGTAGAGATCGCCAAGTGTATCGCGCTTGGCGCTTCGGTCGGTGGTATGGCGGGGCCGTTTCTCAAAGCGGCTGCTCGTTCATTGGAGGATACCGTGCAAACCATTGAAGAGATTAGCCGCGAGCTGCGGATTTGTTTCTTCGCAGCGGGCGCGGGCTGCATCGAGCAGATGCAGCAGACACCCTTAATCCGCGAATAAACGGGAGAACGATGAATCTCAAAGAATATACCCAGGCCATGCGGCCCGCCGTTGAAGAACAGCTTCAGTCGTTTCTTACCCGCAGTCTTCCTGGGGAAACGCCAGAGATCCGTGAGATGCTGGCTTATCACATGGGTTGGGAGGGCGAAGGGGTCGGGCCAGAGGCGCAGGGCAAGCGCATCCGGCCGCTGCTGGTACTGCTAACCGCCGAAGCATCCGGCGGCTGCTGGCAGGATGCCCTTCCCGCGGCGGCGGCAGTGGAGCTGCTGCACAACTTCTCGCTGATTCACGACGACATACAGGATAACAGCCCGCTCCGCCACGGCCGCCCGACGGTGTGGAAGAAGTGGGGCATGCCGCAGGCTATCAACGCCGGGGATGTGATGTTCACCCTGTCCTTCCTATCCGTGCTGGATCTTGCTCCGCGGCTGCCCGCGGCGCGCGTGTTGGATGCCAGCCGCATCTTGCAGCAAACCTGCCTGCGCCTCACCCAGGGGCAGTACCTGGATATCTCTTATGAAAAGAGCCTGGAACTGCCGATGGATGCCTACTGGCCGATGATCGGCGGAAAGACTTCCGCGCTGCTGGCATGTTGCACCGAGCTTGGCGCATTGTGCGCCGGCGCCACGCCCGAACGCCGCGATGCCTTCCGCCGCTATGGCTATTCCCTCGGACTGGCCTTCCAGGTGCTGGATGACTGGCTGGGCATCTGGGGCGACGCGGAAATGACCGGGAAATCAACCGAGAGCGACCTTGCTACCGGCAAAAAGACTTTGCCGGTGCTGCATGGGCTGGCGCAGGATGGCCCATTTTCCCGCCGCTGGTTGCAAGGCGATATTACGCCCGAGGAAGTGCCGGCCCTGGCGCGGATGCTGGAGGATGCCGGGGCAGATCAGCAGACTCTGGCTACCGCCGAACGGCTAACCGGAGAAGCCCTGGCTGCACTGCACGAAGCAGCACTAGAAAATTCCGCCGCGGTGGCGCTCACCGATTTGACGCATCAGCTTTTGAAGCGAAAGAATTGATCCATTCTACCCAATAATCCGTAATGGATTTGTAGAATGATACGAGGAACACAATGCCAAAAAAACCTACTGAAGAAGATTTTTACGACGACAACCTGTATGATGCTGCAAATCTGCTCAACGGGCAAAACATGGATCAGGATGCCATCCGAATCAGCGTGCAGGATATGCTGCGGGCTTTTGGTGAAGACCCCGAACGCGAGGGTTTGCAGCGTACCCCTGACCGTGTAGCACGCATGTATGAAGAGCTTCTCTCCGGTTATCGGATCGACCCGGTTGCAATGGTCAACGACGCGCTGTTCGAGGTTGAATACGATGAGATGGTCATCGTGCGCGATATCGAGTTCTACAGCCTGTGCGAGCATCATATGCTGCCGTTCATCGGGCGCGCGCACGTTGCCTACATTCCGCGCGGTCATGTGATTGGCCTTTCGAAGATCCCGCGTATTGTGGATATGTTCGCCCGCCGCTTGCAGGTGCAAGAGCGCCTGACCCGCCAGGTGGCCGACTTTATCAATGAGCTGCTCAAGCCGCGCGGCGTGGCGGTGGTGATGGAAGGCTTACATATGTGCTCGATGATGCGCGGAGTGCGCAAGCGCGACGCTCGCATGACCACATCGGCAATGCTGGGCGGTTTTCGCACCAATATGGCAACCCGCATGGAGTTTCTCGACAATATCTCCCGCGGATCGGAGAAGTTTAATATCTAACCGATGGATAATCTGCTAGCAGATTGTCCATCGGTTAAAAATGTAAATCTGAGCGAGGGACGATCGACTGTCCCTCGCTCAGCCGTGCGGCGACTTGCGATATCAATTCGCCCGTCTCAGGGTGCGTTAACTTCGGCAGCAGCTCACCAACGGTTTGGGCGATATATGCCCGTTTCCACAGTGTCTTGTCGATAACCTGGCCGTCAAAGACGATGATGTCAATATCGATTGTGCGTGGAGCGTACTTGTCCGCCGTGCGCACGCGGCCCAGCGCTTCTTCGATCTCGCCGATTAAATGCGTTTTGATCTCTGATGCGTCTGTGTCGGTTTCGATCGCTGCCGCCATGTTGAGAAAGTTTGGTCCATGCGTGCCGATGGCTTCAGCCTCATAGCAGATGGAAAGCGCAGACACGTAAACGCGGTTGCGAAGCAGCGCCACAGCCCGCTGCATGTTGAGTAGCGGGTTGATATTGGAGCCCAAGCACAGCACCGCCTTGTGCCGCGGCGCGGATGGCGATCTTGCCGCTGCTTCAGGCGTCGCCATCTCGGTACCGCTCGATTTCAACCCCAACTGAGCGGGCGAACCGCACAGCGCCGGGCTTTTCCACCCGGATGCGCACGCCCAGCACCATTGGATCTTCCAAACAAATGCGGGCCAGGTCGTTTACCAGCGCCTCCACCGTGAGGCGGGCGGCGGTTTCGGTGTGGGCAAACAACTTTTTGGCAACCTTGCTGTAATCAACGCAGTCCTCGATGTTATCCGTCCCGGCGGCGCGGGAAGTATCCGCGAACAGCACGGCATTGATCAAAATATCCTGCGGGCGCTCGCGTTCCCGGTCGGTGATACCGATCACCCCGCGCACCAGCAGGTCTTTGATAATGACTTGATCCATAGCAACTCCTTAAGATGATAAACCGCAGAGTTCGCGGAGAAACGTAGAGAAGAGAAAGAGGGGAAACCACTGTGTGGCTTCCTTGGTGCCTTTCGTGTCTTTGTGGTTAGATGCTTTATATCAAATGTCGCCCGCCATCCAGATGCAGGATTTCGCCGGTGATGTACGTTGGACCATCCAGCAGGAACAGCGCGGCGCGGCTGACTTCGTCCAGGTCGGCCCAGCGGCCCATGGGTACATCGCGGATGGCCTTCTCGGGCGCTTTGTCACCCGCGGCCGGCAGAATGGCCCCCAGTGCCAGCCCGTTGACGGTGATCCGTGGAGCCAGGGCAGCAGCCAGCGAGCGGGTCATCGCCGCCAGCCCAGCCTTGCTGATTGTGTAGGGGAAGTGATCCGCGCCGGGGCGCAGGGAACGCCAGTCGAGCATGGTGAGGATGCGGCCGGTCTCCCCGGCGGGAAGCTGGGCGGCAAAATCACGGCTGATCAGGAAGGGCGCAGTGAGGTTGATATTCATGTTCCGCTGCCAATCCTCCAGAGAGGTGGCGGCCAGCTCCAATGGCTCAAAGATGGAGGCATTATGGATTACTGCGTATAGCCATGCAGAGGCGAGGGCGGTCGATTTTTCAATTAGTCCTTCCACGGCCAGCGGATCGGCAAAGTCGGACTGTATCACCCAGGCCTTGCAGCCCAGCGCCTCCACTTCTCGCGCGGTCTCTTCCGCTGCCTGAGATGAATTGGCATGGTGAATGACGACATTTACGCCGACCTTTGCCAGAGTCAGCGAGAGCAGCCCCCCCAGCCTGCGCGCGCCGCCGGTGACCAAAACGGTTTTTCCTTCTAATTGAGCATGTTCTGTCACGCTTCCTCCATGGATGGGGCAGGGGAAGATTCTACCAGCCGCCGCCCAATCTGCCACAGGCTGATCGCCAGCCCCACCCAGGCAATGAGCTGCGCCTGGCGGAATAAACCCAATGCCAGCGTACTGTCACCCCGAAAGCTTTCCAACGCTAAACGGGCCGCCGCGGTGAGCGCGAAGAATACCCAGAACCGCATTCCCGGTCGGATGGAAGGGTTTACCCCGTTCAACCCCAGGTGCTCGCTGATCTGTGAGTTTCGCGTGCCGGGCCAAACAGCCGCTGCGATCAACAGCGCGGCGATGGTTTCGTACACCTGTGTGGGATGGCGGCGCTCGCCCCACAGATCGATGGCCCAGGGCAGTTCAGCAGGCGCGCCAAAGCCCGCGCCAGACGCCAGGTTCGCCAGACCAAAGGTTACCATTAGGGCAGCAAAGAAACTGGTCAGCGCGTCGAGCGTTGCCCACAACGGCATGCGGCTCCGATACGCGTATAGGCCTGCTCCCAGCGCGGCAAACGCCAGCCCACCCAGCGGATCGAGCATCTGCGGGCTGAGCGCCAGTAGATTGACCGGGTTTTCCATAAATGCGGCGGGCGAACGGGCCGCGTAGACCAGCCGCGCGCCGATCAGCCCGGCGAGAATGCCCGCGAAGATCATGTTGTACAGCCGGGCCGCGTTGATCCGGTAGTGGTGGGCGTGTTTTTCTGCCAGTTCCAGCCCAATCCAGAAGCCCAGCAGGAGCAGCATCTCGGGCACGGGCACTGCCAGCGGTCCGATGTTCAGTACGCGCAGCATCGTTATTTTCCCTCCGCAAGGAGACGTTCAATCTCCGCCCGAAGCAGTGCCTCGGGCATCGGGCCGCCGTACACAACCTTCTGAATGGTTCCCTCTCGGTCGATGAAGAAGGTCGATGGCATCGAACGCACTTGATACTGGCTTGAAACTGTGCCGTCCATGTCATACAGCACCGGGAAGGTCAGCCCGCGCTCGGTCACAAAAGCGTCAGCCGCCATCGGATCATCTTGAAACGTGGTATTAACCGCCAGGATGGTGAAGCCCTGTGCAGAATATGCCTCGTGGACCTTTTGCATGGCGGGCATCTCGGCCTTACAGGGCGCGCACCAGCTTGCCCAGAAGTTCACCATCACCGGCTTGCCGCGCAGATCACTCAAGCGGATGGTTTGCCCCTGCAAGTCTTCCAGCGCGAAATCTGGCGCGAGGAAGTTCTCACCCGGGGCAGGGATTTTCCCTCCGGTGGTGGTGCCGGGCAGCGGCGGCGTAAAAACCATCCATCCCAGGCCGATTACCAGCACGATAATCGAGAAAGCAGTCCAATTTTGGCGGATCCAATTCATAGCTTAATGGTAGCGATGCAAGTGCCGTGTGTCAACGCTTTGTGTATTCAAGTTGGATCAGCTTTTGTAGAGCAGGAGGGTGATGGTTATCCTCCTCCTGCTCTTCAAAAAGAAAACAGCATCGATTTGTGATATGATTTTGCCAGTTGCACTTTTCAGCAGGTGGAGTACAAATGACCGATTTTTCCCCCATGGACGATGTCGCCGCCAACTTTGAGGTGGAAGACTATATGTTCTTCTACGGCGACTATCTCAATCCGCAGCATTCCGACCAGGAGACCTATGCCATCGCCAACATGCTGGCGATGACCAGCCCCATGCGCGTGCTGGATCTTGCGTGCGGGTTTGGGCGCATCGCCAACCGCATGGCGCGCCTGGGTCACGATGTGACCGGGATCGAGTACCTGCCGGGGTTCCTCAATATCGCCCGCGCGGAAGCGGATCAGTGGAAGCTGCTTCACCGCGGAGGGCGCTATCATGGCGGCGGGCGGGTGGAGTACCGACAGGGCGACATGCGCGAATTAGACGCTTCGGGCGAGTTCGACCGCGTGCTGATGGTGTTCAACTCATTTGGCTATTTTAGCGATGAGGAAAATCTGCTGGTGCTGCGCAACATCGCCCGCGCGCTAAAGCCAGGCGGCATGCTCGGTTTTGACGTGGCCCACCGCGACGGCGTGCTGAACGATTTTCACCCCCACTACGTCTCCGAGAAAGACGGGGCCATGCTCATCAACCGCTTCTCGTTCGACGTGCTGACCGGGCGGCTGCGCAACGACCGCGTGGTGATCCGCGACGGCGTGCGCAAGGATAAGCCCTTCTCGGTGCGGCTGTATTCGGCGACAGAGATGCGCTCCTTGCTGCGCGAGGCCGGGCTGGTAATGGACAGCGTCTACGAGGAGTGGGATGGCAGCGAGCTGCGGATGGATTCGCCATCTATGGTGGTGGTGGCTCGGAAAGATTAACCTGCAAGTATATTTCTGTAGGGGGAGTTTGTGTGGTCGAACCAAACACACTCCCCCTACAGAAATATATCCAACAAAGAAGGGACTTCACTGATGACAACATTGTGGTGGCAGCACGGCATTATCTACCAGATCTACCCCCGCTCCTTCGCGGACAGCACCGGCGATGGCATCGGCGATCTGAACGGCATAACGGCCAAAATGGATTATCTGGCCGATCTGGGCATCGACGCGGTGTGGCTCTCGCCCTTCTTCCCCTCGCCGGACGCTGATTTTGGTTACGATGTGGCTGATTACTGCGACGTGGACCCCAAATTCGGCACGCTGGCCGATTTCGACCGGCTGGTGGAGCAGGCCCACGCCCGCAATATCCGCATCATCCTCGATCTGGTGCTCAACCACACCTCCAGCCAGCACCCGTGGTTCATCGAGTCACGCTCCAGCCGCGACAACCCGAAGCGCGATTGGTATATCTGGGCTGACCCAGCTCCGGGCGGTAAGCCACCCAATAATTGGCAGTCCGTCTTCGGCGGCCCTGGCTGGGAGAAGGATGCAGCCACCGGGCAGATGTATTACCACATGTTCTACAAGGAGCAGCCGGACCTCAACTGGCACAATCCCGAAGTTCGCAGGGCCATTCTGGATGTGTTCCGATTCTGGCTGGATCGCGGCGTAGACGGTTTCCGGCTGGACGTGTTCAATGTGTATTTCAAGTGCGCCGACCGCACCTCCAACAACCCGGTGCGCTTCCCGCTGCCGATTTATGGCTTTGCCGGGCAGCAGCACCGCTTCGACTGCGACCAGCCCGAGATGATCCCGCTGCTGGCGGAAATCCGCGCGCTCTTAGATTCTTACTCCACCCCCGGGCGCGAGCGCTACGTGGTCGGCGAAACGTTCCTCGACGGCGCGGAGAAAGCCGCGTCGTACGTTGGCCCAGACCGGCTGCACGCCGCTTTCAACTTTGAATTCCTGCACCAGAAGTGGAATGCGCACGGTTTTGCCGAGGCCTTCCAGCGCTGGGAGCACGCTCTTGGAGAAAATTGGCCCAACAACGTGCTCAACAACCACGATGTGGTGCGCTCTGCTACCCGCTATTCGCCACGCGTTGGCCCGCTGCCGGTCGGTGACCCCGAAGCAGACGCGCGGATGAAGGTCGCCGCCGCTATGATGCTTACCCTGCGCGGCACGCCCTTCCTCTACTATGGCGAGGAGATCGGCATGCGCGATATCCCCATCCGCACCAAGGCAGACGTACTCGACCCGGTCGGGCAGCGGCTGTGGCCGTTCTTCAAAGGCCGTGATGGCTGCCGCTCGCCCATGCAGTGGAGCGCCGAGCACAATACCGGTTTTACAACGTCCCAGGCGCATCCCTGGCTGCCGGTCCACGAGAATGCCAGTGCTCGCAACGTAGAAAACCAGCAGCAAGACCCCGATTCGCTGCTCAACTTCTACCGCAAGCTGATTGGCCTTCGCCGCGCGCATCCCGCGCTGACGGAGGGCATGTGCCAGCCCGTCACCTTTGGCACCCGCTATCTGATGGCCTTTCTGCGCCAGACCAACGATGAAACGATCCTGGTGGTGCTCAACTTCAGCGGGCGGAAACAGCGCTTTGTGATGGGCAGCCACCTCTTGCGCACGCACTGGGAGCTGCTGCTTTCCACGCACCGCGACGCTCTGCCCGCCGTGCGCAACAGCGTTCTTCCGCTGGCCCCATACGAGGTGATGGTGCTGAAAACAGTAACGAAGTAAGAACTACCGCGCCGGATCAAACACGGTAACGGTGTAACTGTAATTCTTCGACACCGCATTTACGATCACGTTCGTGATCGTGACGGTGTAAGAAACGTCCCCGGTGGGTTTGGGCCAGTATTCCCAATCGGTCATGCTGGCGATCTGCCAGACCAGGGTGTTTTCTCCGTAATTGTTGACCTGGGTAAACTTGGTGACCGGGATCACTGTGCTGCCTTGCTTTACGGTCACTGTGCTGCCTGCGAAGTCGGCACTGGGAACGGCAAAGGACCAGCGGGGATAGACAGTGTTGTAGGGAACGTAGCCCGGTGGCGGCCAGGCCACAAATGGGTCGCGGGTAGCCGGGCGCGGAGCCCAGATGGAGGCGTCGAACACGTACAGCGAGTTGGCCGCCCACTGCCCTCCGTTGGGAATGTCTCCGGTGCCCATGGTTGTTGTGGGCGGATGCAGAATCCAGCGGCGGTGACCGGCGGCGGTATTGCCCTCACCGGGGTCGCGGATGTACCCGTCAATGGCTTCTGGGCCAAACATACCGAGGAACAGGTTGGATTTGCCCGCGCCAGTTTTGCCCAGCTCGGTATAACACGTCCAATCGGAGGTCGGGCTATGGCTCAATTTTCCGTTCGCGCTCATCATCAGCGCCGCCGCCTGGCCCATCGTGTTGTACGTGCTGCTGAGCGTCGTGATTGGCGGAACGCCGGCCATCTCGCGGAAGTAATTGATCCGCTGCTTCATTGCCGTCAGGAAGGCCGCGCTGGTTTCGCCGGGATAGCAGGCATTCGCGTTTCCGCTCCAGCCGATATAGGGGTTTTGCGAGGGGATGTATAAGCGCCTGTATATTTCCATCGCCTCGGCAGCCGGGTCTTTTGTGTAAGAGATAACCGGCAAGAAGTTGCAGTGGGCGCTTGCGCTGCATCCGGCCGAATTTGTTGATGCAAGCAGCTTATTTTGCGCCTGTTCAGATGGGCGGGGGGCATCCTCCCAGGTAGGCGGTGGCGGCGGAACAGGGCCTGTGTCCCCCTGCCCGCTGGTGGGAGATACATCGATCAACTGCCACAGCAGGAATATTAGCGCGATGGCTAGCAGGCGAGTGATGGGATAACGCTCTTGGTTCATTGATGGCTGCCTTTCGCGTATTCGTTGATTGCTGCGCGGTTTAAGCGCGGGGAGGAAGTTCAGTCGCCGGTAAAGCGCTCGGAGATTTACTGCGGAATGAAAGAAGGGTTTGCGCAGCAAATCCCTACCAGTACACACCAAAATCCAGCCCAAATGAGAGGGTATGCTCATTATGACATGGAAGGGACCGATTCGGAACGGCTTCACCGTCGATTCTCCCTTGCAAGTGCCTGACAGTTTTCTCTCTGCTGCCCCCCAATTGAAGGATAGGCTATAATGAAGATAGAAGTATTCTGTTGGCAACTCTGACATACAATGGATGCGAAACCCTTATTCGTCCTGATTGTTTTTGTGATGTTGATCGCTCTGTTTGCGAGCGAATCAATGAAAACCACCGACCTGACACCCGGCACGCCGTACGTGCCCCCGGCCGGTGAGGCGAACTTTGCGCAGGATTTTTCCTATCAGGCCGGCGGCGGGCCGTGCCAGGGCACGTATACCGTCCGGCAGGGTGACACACTCTCTCAGATCGCCCGCACCTGCGGCGTGACCCTGGAGATGCTGCTCTCGGCCAACCCGTTCATCACCAATCCTAACCTGATCCGCCCGGGACAGGTTTTGAACATTTTCTACGTGGCAACGGCCGTTCCTACGCTTTCCCTCCCAGATACGGGCGGCAGCGCGCTTCTAGCTGAACCCACTGCTCTGCCCGTTCAAGAGACAATCCCCGGCCCTGAACTGCGTCCTGGCGGTATGGTGCCCATAACGATCGAGAACTTCCCACCCGGCACGCTGGTAAACGTAGAAATAGGCAAAGAAGATGGGCCGCTGGACTTTGTGAAACGGCCGCAAATTAGCGCTGACGGCAGACTGCGCATCGAAGTGCCGATCCCGCCTAACGCTGTGCCGGGCGAAACGTGGGTCGTAGTCGTCACCTCGATGGAGGACACCAGCCTGGTAGTACGCTCGCCGGTGTTCACGATCGCCCCATAACTTTCTGTGGCCGGATCGGGCTTTGTCGACCTTCAGGTAAATGGGTGTCGGGGCATCGATTTCTCCTCCCCGAAGCTCTCTGAGGGTGACGTGCGCACCGCTGCGGCGTGGCTCTATCAGCGCGGCACGCTGGCTTTTTGCCCCACTGTAATTACCGGTGATCTTTCCGTCTACAAGCACGTGCTTCCACTGCTGGCGGAGGCGATGGATGTGCAGCAGGAGGGAACGGCGCGCATTTTGGGTATCCATCTGGAAGGGCCGTTTATCTCACCAGAAGATGGGGCGGTTGGTGCCCACCCGCGCGATCACACTCAACAGCCCTCCCAAGCGCTGATTGAAATGCTCTACACGCTGGCGCAAGGGAAAATTGCCCTGCTGACGCTGGCCCCTGAGCTGCCCGGCGCGCTGGATTTAATCCGCCATGCCGTCAGTCTGGGTATCGCAGTTGGCATTGGCCATACGCTGGCGGGTGAGAACGAGATCCGCGCGGCGGTGAAAGCAGGAGCCAGCCTTTCTACCCACCTGGGCAATGGCGTGCCCAACCTGCTGCACCGGCATCACAATCCGCTCTGGCCGCAGATCGCCGAGCCGGAACTTTCTGCCATGCTGATCACCGATGGGCATCACCTGCCGCCCGCATTTATCGGCGCGGTGCTGGCAGCAAAAGGCCCCGAGAAGGTGATTGTTACCTCCGACTCTGCACCTGCCGCCGGCCTGCCCCCCGGCGACTATGCCTTCTTTGGCACGCGCGCCCGCCTGGAGCCGCCCACTCCCGGCGCGGTTTGCGGCCGCCTGCGCAACCTGGAGCGCGACACGCTGGCCGGGTCTGCTGCCACCATGCTTGACTGCATGAATGTTCTCGCTGGGCAGGGTTTGCTGGATACGCCTGCCCTCTGGCAGGTAGGCCGCGATAATCCGCTGGCAGCGCTGGGTATAAGCCACGAGGATTTGCCCAAGGGGCAGGTAGGCTGGCAAGATGGCCGGTTCGTGCTTTTATCTGCCTCGTAACATCGTTATAATCGTAACTGGTCGGGCCCGGTATGTTTTGCGTGTTTTGTAAGGGAGTTGCACAGCAACTCCCTTACAAAACACGCAAAACCCAACCCGCCTGAGTAGTACCTGATAAAACGATCGTTGGAACCGCGTGGTTTGTGGTGTGCCAGGGCGAGTATCTGCACACCACAAACCATGAGTCATTAAGAATGTGGGGAAAACACCTTTGACCAAGAGACGTTTATCGTTCATTACTGTTGGGATCATGTTGAGCCTGTTCCTGGCCTCGATGGAAGGGACGGTTGTTGCCACTGCCATGCCCACCATCGTTGCGCAGCTTGGCGGGCTGGACATTTACAGTTGGGTCTTCTCAATGTATATGCTCACGTCGACGACCACCGTGCCAATCTACGGCAAGCTATCGGATCTCTATGGGCGCAAGCGGATTTATGCCATCACCATGCTGCTGTTCCTGGCGGGCTCGGTTTTGTGCGGCACAGCCCGCACCATGGAGCAGTTGGTGCTCTACCGCGCCATCCAGGGGTTGGGGGCAGGTGGGGTGCTGCCGGTAGTTTTCACCATCGTTGGTGAGTTGTTCGATTTGGAGATGCGCGCCCGCTTGCAGGGGCTTTTCTCGGGCGTGTGGGGTATCTCTTCCATCATCGGCCCGCTGATCGGTGGTTTCCTGGTCGATCAGGTGTCGTGGCCGTGGGTGTTCACCATCAATGTCTTCCCTGGTTTGCTGGCGCTGGGGCTGGTATGGTTCGCCTGGCAGGGCGAGTCGACGCACCGCAAGGTATCCATCGACTACCCCGGCGCCATCTTCCTTACCCTGGGCGCGCTGGCGCTCTTGCTGGGGCTGAATGAGCCCGGCAGTGCGCAGTCGTGGGCTTTCTTTGCCACTGCGGCGGTGATGTTCGCCGGCCTGGTATGGGCCGAGCGCCGCGCCGTTGATCCCATCCTGCCGCTCGATTTGTTCCGTGACCGTCTGTTTCTGATCGCGATCTTGCATGGCGTGTTTGCAGGGTGGGCTATGTTTGGCAGCCTGTCATTCGTGCCGCTCTTCGCCCAGGGCGTGCTCGGCACCTCTGCCACCCAGGCGGGCATCACGCTTACGCCCATGTCGTTAGCGTGGACTGCCGCCAGCATCTACGCCAGCCGGGCGCTGCTGAGCGTCAGCTATCGCACGCTTTCGGTGATCGGTGGGGTACTGCTGGCAACCGGAATGCTGCTTACCGCGACAATCGACTCAAACACCAGTTGGGTAATGCTGGTGTTGTATCTGTGCCTCACAGGCGCGGGCATGGGGTTGTCCATCCCTTCCTTCCTCATTGCCGTGCAGAGCACGGTGGAGCGGCGAAACCTGGGTATTGCTACCTCAACCGTGCAGTTTAGCCGCAGCATTGGTGGTACGATTGGGGTAAGCATCTTGGGGTTGGCGCTGACAACGTTGTTTGCCGGGGGCCTGCGCGAGCGAGGCCTGGACCCGTCACAAGTATCGGTCAATGCGCTGATGGACTCTGCGGCAGGGGCAGCTTCCGCATTGGCAGGCCCGGTGCGCGAGGCGCTTTCCGGCGCGATTGCCGGGTTGTTTTGGATTGCTTTTGTAGCCGCGGTGGTTGCCCTGGTGGTGACGCTGCTGGCGCCGGGCGGCAGGATCTCGGAAATTGTAGAACAGCGGACGGCTGAAGCACAGCGGGCAAAGGGAGCGGAAAATGGAACAGAACTCAAGAGCGCTGATTGAATCGTGGGAGCGTGAAGAGCAAGAACCCTTCACCGGGTGGGATTTTTCGTATCTGAAGGAGCGGATGCTGGAGGAGCATGAGCCGTGGTCTTACGACTCCCGTGCCGCCGAGCTGATGCATGGCGCGGAATCTGTGCTCGACATCGACACTGGTGGTGGCGAGCGCATGCTCAACCTGCGCCCGCACTGGCCCAAAAAGGTTGTTGTCACCGAGCACTATACGCCGAATTTCCGGCTGGCGACCGAGCGCATGGCGCCTTTGGGCGTGCGGGTGATTGACACGCCCTCCGGCGACTTTGATCCGCTGCCCTTCGCGGACGGCGAGTTTGACTTGGTACTCAACCGGCACGGCTCGTTCAACTCGGGAGAGATCGCGCGCATTCTTGCGCCAGGCGGAACCTTCCTCACTCAGCAGATCCACGGGATGTGGGGGCACGATCTTCAAGCAGTGTTTGGCGCAAAACCACAGTGGCCCGATTCCACGCCCGCGAAATATGTGCCGCTGCTGAAGGTCGCCGGCATGACGATCGTCGATTTGCGCGAATGGGAGGGCAAATTTGCGTTTACCGATGTCGGCGCGATTGTCTACTACCTCAAAGCCGTTCCGTGGGAAGTTCCGGGCTTTTCGGTGCGAAAAAACCAGAAAGAACTGCTCGTCTTGCAAGAACGGCTGAACCAGGGCGAGGATCTGGCGTTTTGGGCAGGAAAATACCTGATCGAGGCGCGGAAACCGGTTTAGTAGCAATCTGAAAAATATTGTTTTGTGTTTGTTGATTGGGTGGCGTAGCCACCCAATCAACAAACACAAAACAATTTTTGGATAGGTTATTAGATCTCCTCGGTCTGGCGGGCAATTGCGATGGTGCTGCCGGGCGGAAAATTGCTCATAAAGTAGCGCAGGCCTTGTTCGCGGTCTTCGCTGCTGCCCGTGGTTGGCAGAATTTCCTGGCAGTACGCGGCGAAATCCTGCACGATACGCTCGTAGCGATAATACGCCAGCGCGGTATTGTTGATCGCAACTAGCCCATAGCCCTGATAGAACAGATCTTCCTCGCGCGGTGTATTCCAGTTATCCCCAATACCCGCGCCAATGAACATCAGGTCGCGCTCCTTGGGCGCCAGGATGGGGTTATCCCAGTCGACAATGTAGAAATCGCCCTCCGAAGTGTTCAGCAAATTACCCGCGTGGAGATCGGCGTGGCACAGCACATTCGCGGGCGGTTGCATGGTCAGTTCTTGTGCCAGCGCCCCGGCCCGCCCGGCAACTTCCTCCATCTCCTCCCGGTGCGCGCGCATAAACGCTGCCATCCGCGCGGCAACGGGATCGCTGAAGGTCTCTCGCTCTACCAGCGCCAAATACTCCCTCACCTGCTGGCGGTAGACGTCTGAGTAGGTTTCAACGGGCAGGCGACTGCGCAAATCCTCGGGCAAGCATAGGGACTGGATTTGCTTCACTGCTGCGCCAAATTCCACCCACTGCGTGTCGGTGAGCGCGACTGACCAGGCGTTGCGCCCCTCGATAAATGGGTACAGAACCGTTGCGTAGTCGTCCAGGCGGCTCCACGGCGTGCCATCTGCCGCTCGCAGCGGCTCGATCACTTGCCAGATGCCCTGATCACGCAGGAAGCGGGGGATCAGCACCGAGAGCGGTTCGAAGACTCCGCCGCGCAGCTTGAGGAAGTATGGCGTGCCATCTTCACCGGTGATACGGTACACCGCCGTGTTTACGTCTGCGCCCAGCGGAAGGAAATCTACGTGCACGCCGGGCAGGTGATACGCATCGCGCAGCAGATCGATGATGGTTTCGTCGGGGATGTCAGGTTTCTCGAGCATATTTTATATCACCGGTCGGCGGGCATGGATTCGGCGCGAAAACGGTTCGGCCCCACAGGATCGAGCAGGCCGTATCCCAGTACACGATCCAGGCTAGAATGACCTAGCAGGATCACGCCGATCAGCGAGATGACCGGCTGGCCCAGCAGCCCGCCGAGAATATACGCGCCAATCGCCAGCCCTTGGTGGTGGATGATATTGTAAACCGTTTCTCCTGCGCGTTTGCCTGCCAGATAGCCAGCGAAGCTTACATCGGGTACGAAGAACAGCACCAGATACCACCACCACGCGAAGGGCAGCAGGGCAAACAAGTAGACCGATAAAGCCAGCAGTGCCAGCGCTTCGAGTTTATGAAAAAACGTTAGATTCATTTTCATGGAACCTTTTTCCTGTGCTATCGTATATTCAGATAAGCCGGGCTTCAGTGATAAACCAGGGTTTTGCGGTTGTCCCGTGCGACGACCATACAAAACAACATTCGGATCGTTTCCTATTATAGTTCCCCCCATTTTCAATGCAAGCAAAGGATAAAAGGGTCCCTGGGAACTGCCGTGGATGTAGGGAGAGGTTGCACTGCAACCTCTCCCTACAACCACGGCAAAAACCAGAGACCCCATATGTAGTTTCAATGAGTTTGGGTGTCACAGGGGGTGGTCACACCCCCTGTGACACCCAAACTCATTGAAATCCATAAAGA
>JAEYTI010000238.1 GCA_023434145.1 Chloroflexota bacterium
TGTATGGTGTTTTTTCTTTTTATGGTGGTTGTCTTCGCGTGCTAACCACGCGAAGACAACCACCATACTAAACCGTGGTAAGTGAGTTGATGCTACAATGAACCCAAGAAAATATTTTGCTGGAGGAAACCATGCCCGACAAAACGCCCTTGCGCGTGGCGATCATCGGAACAGGCAAGCGATCCGATTACCTGTATGCCCCTATTCTCGCCGCGCTGCCGGAAGATGTAGAGCTAGTTTCTGTTTGGGGCCGAAGCGCCGACTCAGCCCGGCGGCTGGGCGAGCTGCTTGGCAAGCCTTGGTACACCAGTTTGGATGCCCTGGTGCGCGAAACTGCCCCGCAGATTGGCATTGTTTCGGTCAATTACAACGCCAACGGCGAAGTAGGCCTGATGGCAGTGGAAAGCGGTTTGAACGTACTATTGGAAACTCCGATCGCGCACGATCTCAAGCAGGCGGATGCCATCATTGCCGCGGCAGAGGCGCGCGGTCTTAAGGTGGAGGTCGCCGAGCAGTTCCACCGCCGCCCGCACGAACAGATCAAGCTCAAGCTGATCGAATCGGGCCTGTTTGGGCGCGTGCATTCCTCCTTCTCTGACTTTGCCGGTCATGGTTACCACGGGGTCAGCGTTATGCGCTCCTATCTGGGCTTTGATGCAAAACCCGTCAGCGTGACCGGGCTGGTGCGCGAGTTTCCACTGGGAGCGCATTGGTCGCGAATTGCCAATACCCGCGGCGAGCGCAAAGAGGCTCAGGAGCACGGCATGGTCACTTTCGAGGGCGGGCAGATTGGCATTTTTCACTGGACCAGCGTTGGCTACGATTCTCCGCTGCGATGGTGGCGAAGCAGCCGCTTTTTGGCCGAGAACGGCATGGGCATCTCCACAGGCACAGCCATGCAGTTCGAAGATCACCTGACTCTGCTGGCCCCCGGCAGCGAAAGCTACGCCAAGATCACCATCGAGCGCCGCTACGAGCGCGTAGACGGCGGCGCGCTGATCGGGCTCTATGCTCACACTGGCAACGCCGATCTTCCTGTCGTTGCATGGGAAAATCCCTTCCGCACAATGCGCCAGGGACATGGGCAGCAGTGGCACGATGATGAGATTGGTGTCGCCGGGTGCCTGATGAGCCTGGTCGACGCGGTACGAACCGGCGGCTCCCCCACTTATGGACCCCACCAGGGGCGGATGGATCAAGAGATCATATTGGCTATACGCAAATCTGCCGCAGAGAACGGCGCTCCGGTCGCCATTCCGATGCAAACGGGATAAGTATCTATTGAAAAAAATTGTTTTGTGTTTGCTGTTTGGGTGAAGTAGCCACCCAAACAGCAAACACAAAACAATTTTCGGATAGGTTTTAAGCCGATGGAGGACATGTGATGGAAACAAATATCCCCTACCTGGTATCTGATGATGCCATTCCGCCCCTGCTCGATTACTGCCACCAGAATGGCTATAAACGCCTGTTTCTGATCGCTGACCCGAATACCTATACCGTTTTGGGCCAGCGCGCCGAGAGCGCCCTGCGCGACGGCGGCTTTGACGTGAAAACCATCCTCCTCACCGGCGAAGAGATCGCTACCGATGAACATTACGTTATGCGTACGTTCGTCGAAACCGGCGGCGAGGACCGGCAGTACATTGCAGTTGGTTCGGGCACCATCACCGATATCACTCGCTTTGTCAGCCATCGCGCGCGGACGGTGTTCATCTCGCTGCCCACTGCGCCTTCGGTTGACGGCTATACTTCTACCGTCGCGCCAATGGTGGTAGGCCGCTACAAAGGCCCCATTCAGGCGCATCCGCCAGTTGCCGTGTTCGCCGACCTGCCTACCCTTTGCGCCGCTCCACGCGTTATGATCGCCGCCGGCCTGGGCGACTTACTGGGCAAATACACTTCCCTGGCAGATTGGCGGCTGGGCGCGCTGCTGTACGATGAGCCCTACTCCGCCGAGATTGACCGGATGATGCGCGACTCGGTCGACCGCACGGTCGAGGCTATCGACTCGATCCGGGAAGCCTCTTGCGAGGGAATCACGCGCCTGATGGATGGTCTGGTTGGCTCAGGCTTTGGCATGCTGGCCTTTGGCGACTCCCGCCCGGCTTCTGGCTCAGAGCACCACGTGGCCCACTTCTGGGAGATGAAATTTATCCTGGAGGGCCGCCCAGCCGTGCTGCACGGGGCGAAGGTCGGCGTGGCAACCGTACTGGCCGCCCGCCGCTACGAACTACTGCGTCAAATGAGCAAAAAAGACGCGCACCACACACTTGGGCCGCGCACTCTTCCCTCACAGGCGCAGATGCTGACTGAGATCCGCGCCGGATATGGGCCTACCACCGAGCGCATCGTGCAGATTCAAAAGCCGCTGTTTGCCATGACCCCTGCTGAGTTTGCATCGCTAAAAGAGCGTATTTTGACAAACTGGGACCGCATTCAGGAGATTGCCGCAACCGTGCCCACCCCCGAGCAGATCGCAGGGTGGATCTCCGCCGCAGCCGGCCCGGTTGACCCCGCCGACATCGGCCTGCGCCCCGACGAAGTGCGACTGGGGCTTGTCAGCGGGCATTATCTTCGCGATCGCTTCACCCTCAATCGCCTGGGCTACTGGCTCAACCTACCCCTCGGTATTGAGGATTAACAACGATTTTGCGATGGACCCTGGTGATTCCGTCGGTGGGCTTGCCAGGGTTCATTTCATTATGGCTTTTCGCTAGCATTGTGCAACTTTTTTTGACGAAAACCGAAGGTTACTTTAATCAAACCAAACAATCAACTTTTATAATCGATTGGTAAGCTACAAGTTGTCATAAAAATATCAAAGTAGTCTATGATGGTGGTTGACACGCGAAAAACAGTATGCTATAGTAAACGAAGAGGCAAATCGGGGGCGATTGCAAACAACATGCCTTTTCATCATCGGCTAAGTCTCCGGCTCACAAAAGTAACGGTACGTTGGTTTATGGGAGCCCTTCGTTTTCACGATCACTGATCAGGATGGCGGCAACCAGCCTGGACAGCACTACCCGGTTCGCAGTCTGGGAGTGAGAGTGACATGTGAATATGAATCTGTATTGCAAGATAGCAGGGGGATACCTGCACAAGGGGATCAGCTTCTTAAACAATGGATAACGCTCCATCATTGCTGAACCGGTTGGTTCTGCAATTGTTTGACGTTGCCAAAATTCGTTCGTTCGGCAATCCATCGCGAGAATTGCTCTTCCCTGGCTGTGTCCCTTACGGCAGTCTTTCCTTGTCCGCTTTCTGCTGACGACCTGCTTCCCATTCCCATAAACGATTAAAAATTGACACGTTGTTGCCTGCCCGGCAAGGCTGGCCCATGGCGTCATGCAATCATTTCCCGCCAGACCGCAATCGCGTAAAGATCAGCGCATTGTCGGAATGGCGGAGCATGCTTGTTATACGCGCAGATGGATTTGTGAACAGAAGTAAAGAAAACGACGCTGGCATTCGAAACGATCCAATATCGTTTGAACATCTTCCAAGAAGGGGAAACGAAGAAAAACTATGGCAACAATCGAACAGGAATCCACACTCCAGGCCAATGAGGCGCATCACATCCACATCGAACCTTCGCGCGGGTGGTTCAACATACGGGTGAAGGAAATATGGCTCTACCGCGAGCTGCTCTTCTTCTTAACCTGGCGCGATATAAAAATCCGCTACCAGCAGACGGTACTTGGCTTTACCTGGGCTGTCCTTCAACCGTTCCTGACGATGGTTGTGTTTTCCATCTTCTTTGGGGCGCTGGCGAAAATCCCTTCGGATGGCCTCCCCTACCCCATCTTCAACTATGCCGGGCTGCTCCCCTGGCAGTTCTTTGAGAATTCCATTTCGGTCTCCACGAACAGCCTGGTGACCAACTCGAACATGGTGACGAAGGTCTACTTCCCGCGTTTGTTCGTGCCCATCTCCAGCGTGCTATCGGGCCTGGTAGATTTTGCCATCTCGTTCGTGGTGCTCATTGCTATGATGATCTTCTACCAGGTGCAGCCGACCTGGGGCGTGCTCTATCTTCCGCTGTTTCTGATGCTGGCCTTTTTCACGGCGATGGGTGTTTCGCTGTGGATGTCGGCGCTGAATGTAAAGTACCGCGACGTTCGCTATATTGTGCCGTTCCTGGCGCGCTTCTGGTTCTTTGCTACGCCCATTGCCTACTCCAGCACGATGCTGGAAGAGCCCTGGCGAACGCTGTACGGCCTGAACCCCATGGTAGGCGTTGTGGAAGGGTTCCGCTGGGCGCTGCTCGGCACCAATCCGCCCCAATCGATGATTTTCTTATCGGTGGCTATTGCCCTGGTTCTTTTTGTGTCTG
This sequence comes from Chloroflexota bacterium, assembly GCA_023434145.1. Classification (GTDB taxonomy): domain Bacteria; phylum Chloroflexota; class Anaerolineae; order Anaerolineales; family Anaerolineaceae; genus DSYU01. Next base: position 4,340 of record JAEYTI010000238.1, read on the forward strand.
GCTTGCTGTACTTCAACCGCACCGAGAAAACCTTTGCTGATGTCATCTAAGCAATCGGCTGTCCAATCCTAACGAACGTCACTTCACGTTTGACGTTTGCTACCATCAAACAATGGAACAAGATTATGAGTGAATTCTCCATTCAAGCAAGAGGCGTGGGCAAGTGGTACCGCATCGATCATGAGGCAAAAAAGGCAACCTACCTGACTCTGCGCGACCAGGTAGCAAAGATGTTCACCGCGCCCTTTAGCAAGCGTACAGAATCAAAGAACGGAAAGGGCTCGCACGACAATTACGTTTGGGCGCTGAAGGATATCAGCTTCGATGTCCGCCCTGGCGAAGTGGTCGGGCTGATTGGGCCGAACGGGGCGGGCAAAAGCACGCTGCTGAAGATCCTCACCCGCATCACCGAACCCACCACCGGCAGCATCGATATCTACGGGCGCGTCGGATCGCTGCTCGAAGTGGGTACCGGCTTCCACAAAGAGCTAACCGGGCGCGATAACGTTTATCTCAACGGCGCCGTGCTGGGCATGAAGAAAAACGAGATCGACCGTAAGTTTGATGAGATTGTGTCCTTCTCGGAAGTGGAAAAATTTATCGATACACCGGTGAAGTTTTACTCCTCTGGTATGACCGTCCGGCTGGCATTTGCTGTAGCGGCGCACCTGGAGCCGGAAATCCTCCTGGTGGATGAAGTTCTGGCGGTGGGTGATGCCTCCTTCCAGAAGAAGAGCCTGGCCAAGATGGAAAGCGTCGGCAAATCGGGGCGCACCATCATCTTCGTTTCGCATCACATGCCTTCCATCACCCGCTTGTGCGAGCGCGCGATCCTGCTCAACCACGGCCAGTTGATGTTGAGCGGCCCCGCTTCCGAAGTGGTCGGCGATTACCTCACCGCCAACCTGGGTACTTCTTCCACCAAAGATTGGATCGATGACCGCCTGGCGCCCGGCAATGACATTGTCAGAATGCGCTCCATGCGCATCATCGACCAGGACGGCAAGTCGGGCTTCACCTTCGACATCCGCAAGCCCATCGGTGTCGAGATGACTTACGACGTGCTGCGGTCTGGCTACGCCCTCTACCCGCACTTCACCATGCACAATGAAGAAGAGGTCTTCCTCTTCACCTCCATCGATACCGATCCGGAATGGCGCGGCCAGAATCGCCCGCCTGGGCGCTATGTGAGCGTTGCCTGGATCCCTGGAAATATGTTGGCGGAAGGAACAATGAGTATCGGCGCTGCTATGCGCACCGAAAAGCCGCATATGGTTCACTTCTATGAAGAAGATGCGGTCACCTTCCAGGTGGTAGACAACGCCGACATCGACACTTCGCGGGTCGATTACGTTGGCAGAATGCGCGGCGTCGTGCGGCCCTATCTTGAATGGACAACCCATTACGTGCCTTCGTCAGCGGTCCCCACGCCAGGAGGGAGCATGTATGACCATCGCTAAACCACCCCGGCTGAGCATTGGACTGCCCGTGTATAACGGCGAGCGTTATCTGAGATTTGCCCTGGATTCCATTCTCAACCAAACCTATACCGACTTCGAGCTGCTGATCAACGATAATGCTTCCACGGATAACACCAAGGTGATTTGCCAGGAGTATGCATCGCGCGACCCGCGCGTGCGCTACTTTCGCAACGTGGAAAACGTGGGCGCGGCAGCGAACTTCAATATGGTGTTCGAGCGGGCGCGCGGGGAGTACTTCAAGTGGGCAGCAGCCGATGATGTAATCTCGCCGGAGTTTCTCGAAGCGTGCATGAACGCCTTCGAACGCGATCCATCGGTAGTGCTGGCCTACACCAAAGTGGACCGCATCGACTCTTCCGGAGAGATCGACGGAACCTACGATTACCCAATGCGGGTCGACTCTCCTAGTGCGGCCACCCGCTTTCATGACCTGATCCTGGTCAATCATTTTTGCGTGGCGGTGTTCGGCATCGTCAGGCGCGAGGTGCTGGCGAAGACCGCGCTCATTGGCAAATACGTTGGCTCAGACCGGGTGCTCTTAGCAGAGCTTGGGCTGCGCGGAAAGATGTGCGAGATCCCCGAGTACCTGTTTCACCGCCGCGATCATCCGCAGACCTCAGGGCGGGCCTTCGATATCTATAAACGACTGGCCTGGTTTGACCCCTCGAAGAAGCGCTCGCTCAACCTGGTGTACTGGCGCGTTGGATCGGAATACCTGCGCTCGATCCTGCGGGTGCCGCTGCCGTTCAAGCAGAAGATGGCCGCCCTGCGCTCGCTGGCACGCTGGTTCATTTTCCGGCGGCGCTGGCTGATTGAGGATCTGAAAGCCGCGATTATCCAGATCATGCCTTTCTCAAAACAAATCTTGCAGATTGCGCGAAAAAATCAAAACTAGTACATCAGCAGAACACATTCAGGAGGTGGGAAATGAAGGTGGCAATACTCGCCGGGGGGTATGGCTCGCGGCTGGCCGAAGAAACCGAAATCAAGCCCAAGCCAATGGTAGAAATTGGCGGCAGGCCCATTTTGTGGCACATCATGAAACACTATGCCTACTACGGCCACAAAGATTTCGTCATTGCATTGGGCTATAAAGGCGAGGTGATCAAGCGCTATATGGTCGATTATGCTTCACTGGAGAGCAACCTGACGGTGGATCTCCAGAAAGGACAGGTAGTCGTCCACGATGGTCCTCGGCCTGACTGGCGGGTGGAGCTGGTGGATACAGGCCAGCGCACGCAAACCGGCGGGCGGATCAAGCGTTTGAAGCCCTTCATCAATGAAACATTTATGCTCACCTGGGGCGATGGCGTCTCCAACGTCGACCTGAACTGCCTGCTCGAATTTCATCGCAAGCACGGCAAGCTGGCGACACTCACCGCGGTGCGCCCCCCTGCCCGCTACGGGCACATGAACTTTGAGGGCGACCAGGTGACGCAGTTTGTAGAAAAGCCACAGATCGGCGAAGGCTGGATTAATGGAGCGTTCTTCGTTATAGAACCAGAAGTTTTTGATTATATCGATGGCGACGAGACCGTGTGGGAACGCGAGCCTTTGGAGCGTTTAGCCGCGGAGGGCCAGTTAATGGCCTACAAACACGAATCGTTCTGGCAATGCATGGATACCCTGCGTGAAAAACATCTGCTGGAATCGCTCTGGCAGACAAGCAAAGCACCGTGGAAGCTCTGGGAGGATTAAAGCGATGCGCGTACTCGTAACTGGACATCATGGCTATATAGGCGCGATCCTGGCGCCGATGCTGCAAAAGGCCGGGCACAATGTCGTTGGCCTGGATTCGGATCTGTTCACCGCCTGCACCTACGGCGAATGGGAAGACACCATCCCTTCCATCCGCAAAGACGTGCGTGACGTGACTCGCGAAGACCTGGAAGGCTTCGATGTGGTCATGCACCTGGCAGGCCTGTCCAATGATCCGCTGGGCGACCTGAATCCCGACCTGACCTTGCAGATCAACCACCAGGCATCGGTGCGGCTGGCCGAGCTGGCCAAACAGGCCGGCGTGCGCCGCTTCATCTTCTCCTCGTCGTGCAGCAATTACGGCGCCGCCGGAGACGATATTCTGGATGAGCATTCAGCCTTCAACCCGGTAACACCCTACGGCGTTTCGAAGGTGCTGGTGGAACAGGATGTAGCAAAGCTGGCGGATGACAATTTTAGCCCCACCTTCCTGCGCAATGCCACGGCCTACGGCTTTTCGCCCTTCCTGCGCTTCGATCTGGTGCTGAACAACCTTGTGGCGTGGGCGACCACCACCGGCAAGATCTTTATGAAGAGCGACGGCACGCCCTGGCGGCCCATCGTTCACATCGAAGACATCTCCCGCGCCTTTGTGGCGGTGATGAACGCGCCGCTTGAGAAGATCCACAACGAAGCTTTCAATGTGGGCCAGACCTCGGAGAACTACCGCGTGCGCGAGATCGCGCAGATTGTGGCCGAAGTGGTGCCGGGCTGCGAAGTGAGCTTCGCCGATGACGCCGGCCCCGATAAGCGCAATTACCGTGTCAATTCCGATAAGATCCGCCGGGTGCTGCCCGAGTTCCAGCCGCAGTGGACGGCACGCAAAGGCGCCGAGGAGCTCTATGCCGCTTACCAGCGCCTGGGCCTCTCGCTGGATGAGTTCGAAGGCCCGCGCTACAAGCGCATCGCCCACATCAAGGGGTTGATCGCCTCGGGCAAAGTGGACAACAACTTGCGCTGGATGGCCCCCGAAGAGGCAGGGCATTCTGCTGTGGAGACGCATTAGCCATGGAAACCCACACCGAAACGCGCACCGACCACTATCACGTTGAGACCACCTGCCGCGCCTGTGGCAGCAGCCGCATTGCGCCCATCCTGGCCTTTGGCGAGACGCCACTGGCCGACCGGCTGGTGAATGCCGACCAGCTCGATCAGCCCGAGCTCAAAGCGCCGCTCACCCTGGCCTTCTGCCCCGACTGCGCTCTGGTGCAGATTTTGGAAACGGTGAAGCCGGAAGTGCTGTTTGGCGACGAGTACCCGTACTTCTCGTCGGTGTCATCCTCGCTGCTGGAGCACTCGCGCAAAAACGCCGAGGAGTTGATCGAACGGCGCAAGCTTGGCCCGAACAGCCTGGTGATCGAACCTGCCAGCAACGACGGGTACATGCTGCGCAACTTCCACGCCCGGGGCATTGGCGTGCTGGGCATCGACCCGGCCAAAGGTCCCGCGGAGGCCGCTCAGGCCGCCGGGATCAACACCATGCACACCTTCTTCAGCCTGCCGCTGGCCCGCAAGCTGCGCGATGAAGGCAAACAGGCCGACGTGATGATCGCCAACAATGTGCTGGCGCACGTGGCCGACCTGAACGGCTTTGTGGAAGGCGTTGCCACCCTGCTGAAGCCCGACGGCATGGCGGTGATGGAATTTCCCTATGTGATAGACCTGATCCAGAAGGTGGAATTCGATACCATCTACCACCAGCACCTGTGCTACTTCACCGTCACCGCGCTGACCAAGCTCTTCCGCAGCCACGGCTTGTACCTGAACGACATTCGCCGCCTGCCCATCCACGGCGGGTCACTGCGCATCTATGTCGAGAAGGTCGACGACATGCAGGATTCGGTCAAGGCCCTGCTGCAAGCGGAACAGGAGAGCGGCGCCGACAGGATCGCATACTACCAGGAATTCGCGGACCGCGTGCACGAGATCAAGCGCGGCCTGCTCGAACTGCTCAACGGGCTCAAAGCCCAGGGATGCACCATTGCCGGGTACGCGGCAGCCGCCAAAGCCTGCACACTGCTGGCGTTCTGCGAAGTGGACAGCCGCCACCTGGATTACATTGCCGATCTGAACAAATTCAAGCAAGGGAGGCATTTCAGCGGCAATAAACTACCCATCGTGCCTCCCACCCGGCTGCTCGAAGATCAGCCTGATTATGTCCTGCTGCTGGCCTGGAACTTTGCGGAGGAAATTCTACGCCAGCAGGAAGAATATCGAAAACGCGGAGGAAAATTCATCGTACCCATTCCGCAGCCGGTTGTGGTGTAACCCACCCCATTCCATCGTTCGGTACTTCGTGCCGTTTGGAGTGACCAGGGGCGCACCGCAAACAGCCATAACAGAACTGTGCGAAGTACCGATCCCTATTGTCAGGGCATATCAGGTATTCAACAACCATGAAAGTTCGCTTTACACATACCCTCTCAATACTCGTGGCAATGATGCTGCTGTTCGTTAGCATTACTCCTGCACAGGCTGCTTTTATTAGCCCTATGAATCAAAATGATGCATTTACTGATGATCCGCCTCTACCGACTGATGATCCACTCGCTACCCCAACGGTTGAGGTAAACGAACAGAGCCCACCGCCTAACCTCAATCTCGCTCCAACGATCAACATCTGGTATGGCAACAACCAGTCGTTTGGACAGAGAGGCAACCCGCAAACGCAGATTAATATCCTCGGCAATCTCTCCGGTGATACTGTTCCAACGATAAGCTATCGCTTGAATGGGGGTACGGAAGTTACGGGAGTGCCGGTGGCCCCAGACCTAAATCCACGGCTCGTCAGTGATGGCGACTTCAACATCGCGCTAAATACGAGCAGCTTACTCAATGGGCAGAACACGCTGCAAATTAACGCGGGAGCGACCACCAGAACCATTCAGTTCAACTACAACCGCCAGATTCAATCGATACCCTATCTACTGAACTGGCATGGCGCTTCATCGATAAACAGTGTGGCTCAGGTTGTCGATGGCCGCTGGGCGCTGACTTCGGACGGCCCGCGCATCGAGACGCAGAATTCCGGCTACGACCGGTTAATTGGGCTGGGCGATATCTCCTGGTTCAACTATGAGGTAACGGTGCCGATCACCGTTCACTCGTGGCCATTGGGGAACGGTGAAGGCGGCGTGGGCATCATTGGGAACTGGAAAGGCCACGGAGGCGGAGGCGTACTGCCCGATGACTGGTGGCTGATGGGCGCATACGGATACTACTCGAACAAGATCGGAAGCGAGGGGGGCCTGGCAATGTACATCAACCAGGCTCAGGCTGACCGCAGAGCTACCGGGCGCACGGTGTTCACCATGCCAACAGGCACTACCTACCTGTTCAAACTGCGCGTGGAAAGAGTCTCCGCTACCGTAGGTCGCTACAGCTTGAAGGCATGGCCGCGCGGACAGGCAGAACCCGCCTGGGATACAGCCACATTCTCAGCGGTTTACAACATCGAGGACCCAGCCGATGCGGAGACAAGTGGTGGAATCCTGCTAGTTGCGCACCAGGCAGACGCGACCTTTGGCAATGTGGCCGTTTGCCCGGCGAACAGTAGCCAGACCTACACGCTGAACGTGCAGACGAACGGCCAGGGATCGGTAAGCCGATCACCGACCAAGTCTCAATATGCTTGTGGCGAGGAAGTGCGGCTGATTGCGACACCCGCCCAGGGCTGGAAGTTCGTGGGCTGGCAAGGGGATATTCCTTCCCCCTCCTCCACGCTGTATGCCAACGTTGTGAAAAACACAACTCTCACCGCTGTCTTCGAGTTCGACAGCTCTACATTGGACGAAAAAGTCTTCATCCCATTTGTTCGCAAATAGCGCACGCAAAGTGGGCAAATTGTGAAAACCCCTCTCGTCGTTTGGGGGACGGATTTCAAAAAGAACGGCAAGAGCGCCTGAACTATCAGGGAAGGAGGAATGCGCACGAACGAGACATACCAGAATGCTTATCATCTTCGGCGAACCGCAGGCACCG